>CAIMZS010000072.1 GCA_903846015.1 uncultured Anaerolineae bacterium
CCGTGGCTTCGGCCGTGGCCGTGCTAGAACCGGCACTATCGCTAGAATCGGCGCTGTCGCAGAACTGGGTACCATGGTTATTTCTCCCAGGAAGACATGGTTCTCAGGCCCTGGATGGAAGCCAGAAATAACAGGATGCCCAGGATAATCATGCCAAAGACGTAGTGCAGTGAGATAAAGCCAGAGCGATAGGGCTGAAGGGTGAGGATCACCGGCAATTGGGCCGTACCCGCCGCCAGGGGCCAGAAAATTCCCAAGCCCAGATGAATGAAGTAGCCGCGTCGTTGATCGCCTCCAAGACAAAAGAGCGCCAGCCCTTGCAAAGCAAACAATCCAGCGATAATTCCTGCCAGTAACGGGGCCGGAACACCATTCTTCAAGGGTTCGCCCAGCGCAAAATCTTCCAACGTATGTGGAATGGTGACAAAAGTGAGCAATAGCGATAGTACGACAACGCTCATTCTCCAGACTGCATGTTTCGATTTGTTGACCATCAGGCAAACTCCTTCTCGTGCTGGAACCGGGACTATCGTGATAAAAATCGTGGGGGAAAACCCGTGAAGACAAGGATACGACTGCATGGGTGGCTTCGGTACGACTTTTGTCGTATTTATAAAAATTCAATTGAAAGAATGTTTGGGGGTAGAATAGCTGCAATAACGCTGCGCAACCTCATTTTTTATTTCCCAGTTTCCCGCCTTGACTGACTGGCGGGGTGGATTTCAAAAGCCAATGCCATCCCAATCTCTGCCTGCCACTTCTGATTTTTCCCTTGCCAGACAAGCCGTAGCCAGGATCGGGCATTTTTCCACCCTATCAGCCGAAGTGGGGGAGGCGCTGGCGCGCCAGATGATTCCGCGTTCCTATACGGCCGGACAGGTCATTTGCCTGGAAGGCGAACCCGGTGAATATGTCTATTTGTTGGAAAAAGGCTGGGTCAAGGCGGTACGGACTGCGCTTGATGGACGTGAACAGGCCGCCATGTTTTTGCATGACAGCGAAATCTTCGGCGATGAAGCGGTTTTCAGCAGAGCGACTTACCCGGTGACGGTGAGCGCGTTAGAAAAGGTCAATTCCTGGGCAATTGAAGGCGCTGCGCTGATTGGTCTGGTCAACCGTTATCCTGCATTAGCGCTGGCCTGTCTTGAACACCTGGGCACCCGTGTTCTGTATTATGTGCAGTTGGTGGAAGACCTCGGCCTGCGAAGCGTGCAGGCGCGGATTGCCCACACATTATTGAACCATGCTGAACTAAGAGATGGTTCTTTGATCGTTCCCCGCCGCTCCTGGACAACCCTGGATGAAATGGCCGCTCGACTTGGAACCGTGCGTGATGTACTTAGTCGTTCATTGAACGTGCTTGAAACCGAAGGGATTCTGCGCCTGGAGCGCAGTCGAATTGTGATTCTCAACCCGCAAAAATTGTTTGAGCGTGGCAAAGCATAACGATTGCCGGTTCATATACCAGGCGTCTTTTTAAACAAACACGCTCCCAAATTTCTGGGAGCGTGTTTGTATGATTACCACCTATCCAGGAATCACAAGCCTGGCTATCCCCAAATATTGTTGTCGGTTGTGAAACCTTCGCCAATGCCCGTGGCCGTGCTAGAACCGGCGCTATCGCAGGAGCTGGGTACCCATCAATGGGACGCGCGGAGAAACAGGTCAAGGAAATCTAACACTTTCTGGACGTTTTGTGATGTCTCGAAGGCTGGGTCGGCGTGGCGAGCATTTGACAAAAGCTCGTGCGAAACCATTTGTGGGGCGATGGCGGCCAGTTTGGCTGCAAAATTCAGCGACTGCTGATGTGGAACCACGTCAGCATGTGTTCCGTGTTGGATAAAAAAGGGCGGCAAGCGTGGGCGGAGGTAGGTCTCGGGGTTGGCTGCGTGCACCAGGTCGGGGATTTCGGTAATTTTCTGCCCAAGAATCAAAGATTCGGGAGAGTTTGCGCCGCTGTGAGCGAATTCTGGCGGGGAGGCAAAACCGGATTCAGCTAGCTGCTCGTCCATTTTCAAGAAGTTAGTTGGTGGGAACCAGGCCACCACTGCCTGGACGTCGCCTGGTTGGTCAGGGTTGCCAGGGATTGG
Source organism: uncultured Anaerolineae bacterium (assembly GCA_903846015.1). GTDB lineage: Bacteria > Chloroflexota > Anaerolineae > Anaerolineales > Villigracilaceae > UBA5195. The sequence continues at coordinate 2,091 of CAIMZS010000072.1, forward strand.
ATCATCGAGTTTGGAAATACCATTGGCTGCCAGGTAGTCGGGTATCAATATCGAAAAAAATAAGATCATCGTCTTCCTGATCGCAGCGTTGGGAATCAGTTTGGCAGCGGTGATCATCTTGTTAAGAACAAAAACAGCCAGCCCTACCACCGGAGGAACTGTTGGCATCGATATCATGGTGGCGTTGGTGCTGGGCGGGATGCCGCTTTCGGGAGGTCCGCGTTCCAGGATCAGCGCAGCCATTATTGGCGCCGCAACAATCACAGTGTTGAACAGCGGGCTGACCATCATTGGGGTTGGTCTGGGAACTATCCAGATTTTCCGCGGCGTCATTTTTCTGGCAGTGGTGTTGGTCGCCAGCCTGAATTACAGAACTCAACTACTGCCCAGGTGACCCAAACGACGACACGGCGATAAATCGCACGTGCTAGAACTATCAGCCGTGCTAGAACCGGCACTATCGGGAGAAATGTATGTAGAGATTGTGAAACCTACCGTGGAGATTTAACCTATTTACCGTGACCATCCAGATAACATTTTTTATAACCATGCCAGGAGGAAGAAAAATGAAAGTAACCTTTAAGTTGATCAACACGCTTTTTGCGATTGTCATGCTGGCCAGCTTGTTTGCATGTGCTCCGGCCGCTACCGCTGTCCCTGCTACCGCCGTCCTGCAGCGACAGAAGCACCCGCTGCAACCCAGGCTCCCGCTGCAACAGAAGCCGCACCCACGGCTGCGCCGGCTGCCCAACTGACTGCGGATGGAAGATACCCGCTTAACCCTATCAAAATCTGTGTTGAAACTTTCGACCCGACCGATGCGGGCTACATGGGCGTACAGGACTATTACAAGTTCCTGTCCGAGAAGGTTTTCAACGTTGAGTTTATCTATTCTGAGAAAATCGAATCTGCAGAGCAGCCGGCGCAAAAGGTTTTGTCGCTTATTACAATGTCTCCAAGGGCCAGGCGGTTGCCAAGGCAGCCGAATTAGGCATGTATTTTTGGGGCACCGCCGAAGAAGCAGAAATCTACAATGCCTACAAGGCCAACCCCTACTATCTGGGCAGCGTCATCAATGGCAACGGTGATTACGACGGTATGTATGGCGTGACCAAGGCTCTGTTGGATAAAGGCCGGACAAAGTTCATCTACGCCAATGGCGGCGCTGATTTCGGCATCACCATGTTCATTAATCGCAAGGCAGGCTTCCAGGTTGCTGTGGATGAAGCCAAGAAAGCCGGCGCGACGATCACCGTGACCGAAGTGCCTGGGTTCCCGAACGAAGCCTGGTTCGCCGCCCAGGGTGCAGCCCTGGCCGGGGATGCCGATGCAGTCGTCAGCAGCTTTGGCCCGGAAATCTGGATCCAGCCCATTACTGCCGGTAACAAGGCTGCTGTTATCATCGTAGGCTCTTTTGGCGCCATCAGCCCCAGCACTGTTGATATGTACAAAGGCATGTATGCCAGCGGATTGTTCTCTGCCATTGCCACAGAACCCACCGAACGCTTTGGGATTGGTATTGCCCAGATCGTGAATGCAGTCGATGGAAACGCCGATGCCCTGAAAGAAAACGGAGCGGCCACCAATGCTGCCCAATCCCTGTGGATCATCACCAACGCGGATGCTTACTACAAGATCTCTGGTTATGAAATGGGTGCAGGGCGCGCTGAATATTCCAAGGGACTGACTAAACTGATCAAGAACCTCAATCCTGATGCCAGCTACACCACCCTGCTTGACCTGATCAAAGCCTACATGCTCGCTTCCATTGTCAAGTAAAACCAAAATCGTTTGACATATTGCCGTGTCCCCGCCGCCGTTCGCCAGAACACTTCGCCGTGAACGGCGGCGGCATAGCACAGCGATTGATCGCCGTGTAAAAACAGAAAACCCGAACACAAACTCCCTTACACCCGGAGGCTGAAAATGAAAAAAACACTTTGGAAAATTGGCCGAAACATCCTGAATACGTTATGGATGCCGGTTGTGGTTTATCTTTTCTTCACTGTGCTGTGTGCTGCCAATGGGAAAACGGGGTTCGGGATCAACTCTGACTGGATGATCATCGTTCGAAATACGGTTTACTCTGGGTTAATTTCGCTGGCCCTGTCTTATAATCTGACTTCGGGTAGATTCGATTTCAGCATTGGCTCGATTTTGATTTTATCGGTCATTATTGGGGTAAACATTACCCTTGCCTGGGGGTTGGGCCCTATCCCCATGCTGGTGATCTGCATGATCGTTGACGCGAGCCTGGGGGCAATTTCTGGACTTGTTTATATTATCCTGCGCCTACCGCCGATAGTGGTAGCGGTCGGCGTGGCCATGATCTATGAGGCCATTGGCTTCTTGTTGAATGATGGTAAAGGTGTTAAAGTTATCAGCAACCCCGAACTGCCGATCTTCGCGGGGCAGCCCGTTATTTCCATTCTTGCGCTCGTCATTGTGATCATTCTTGTCATTCTATTAAACTTCACTAAATTTGGGTTCGATACAAACTCGCTGCGCGGTGGGCAGGCCATCGCGGTCAATATTGGCATCAACGAAAAGCTGAACACGCTGATTTGTTACCTGATCGCCGGAGCGCTCATGGCAGCCGCTGGCGTTATCAGCCTTTCCATTCTTGGTACGATGTCACCGAAACTGGGACTGGGTAGTTCATCGTATATGATGAACGCCTTTTTACCGATGTTTATCGGTGGGTTTCTGGCAAAATATTCCGACCGTAATATTGGTATTATTGTCGGTTCTTTCACACAGGCTTGCATCATCTCTGGCTTTGCCATCCTGGGCCTTTCTACCTCGCTGCAATCTGTGCTTAACAGCCTGATTGTGCTGGCCTTCCTGGTGTTTACTTCCAATAGTTACAAGATCGCAGAGTTTCAAATGATGAAGGAAAAGCGGCTCAAAGCTCAAATGGCGCTTGGAAAAGCCGGATAATGGTACCCGGTTCTGCGATAGTGCCGGTGCCCCGTGCGGGAGCCGGGACTATCGCTAGCACGGCCACGGGCAAAGAGACAGGATACCCAATGACCCCATCTGAAATCAGCATTCAACGATTGCAAATCGAGCACCTGCGCGAAACCCTGGGGATAGGCATAGATCGCCCACGTCTCTCCTGGCGGGTCGAAACTTCCATTCAGAACTGGCAGCAAGCTGGTTATGAAATCGAATGCTATGGCGCAAATGGTCAACTGAGCGATAAAACCGGGCAGGTCGCGTCCGGCCAGTCGGTGTTGGTGGTTTGGCCGTTTGCTCCGATGCAATCCCGTCAACAGGTCAGCCTGAGAATGCGGGTTTGGGGCTCGGATGGAAGCGAATCTGCGTGGAGTGAACCTGTCAGTATCGAAACCGGATTACTCCATGCCGCGAACTGGGATGCTGATTTTATCTCTCCAGATTTTAACGAAGATACATCAAGCCCCAACCCCGCTCCTTATCTGCGGCGGAAATTTGGATTGCGTCCTGGCATCAAGTCCGCCCGGCTGTATATTACTGCTCTGGGCTTGTACGATGCCTATATCAACGGACAGGCAGTCGGTGATCACGTATTATCCCCCGGCTGGACAGTATACGACCAGCGCCTGCGCTACCAGACCTTCGATGTGACAGCCATGCTGCAACCGGGAGGCAATGCCATCGGTGTGATTCTCGGCGATGGCTGGTTTCGTGGACGGATTGGCTTTGGCAGCGGGAAAAGCAATATCTGGGGTGAACACCTGGCGCTGCTTGCGCAACTTGAAATCCAGTACGCCGATGGCTCAAGCGAACGGATTGTCAGTGATGACGTGTCAGCCTGGCGCGCGGCAACCGGCGCAATTGTCACGAGCAGTATTTACGATGGCGAAACCTATGATGCGCGGCTGGAACCTGCTGGCTGGGCCGAAGCAGGGTTTGACGATGCCCGTTGGACAACAGTCCACAGGCTCGAGTGGGATTTTGAAACGTTGGAGTCTCCGCTTGGGCCGCCGGTGCGGCGCATCGAAACGGTCAAGCCCGTTTCCATCGTCCAAACCCCATCTGGCAAAACAATTTTGGATTTTGGGCAAAATCTTGTTGGCTGGTTGAATATCAAAGTAAAAGGTTCCGCCGGGCAGACCATCACCTTGCGCCATGCCGAAGTGCTCGAAAACGGTGAACTTTGTACTCGCCCACTGCGCTTTGCCGAAGCGACCGACCGCTATACGTTGCGCGGCGGGGATATCGAAGTCTGGGAGCCGCGTTTTACTTTTCACGGCTTTCGCTACGCTGAAGTGACTGGTTGGCCCGGCGAACTGCACCCGATAGTGCCCGTTCTAGCAGGGCCGGATGATATTTGCGCGGTGGTTATTCACTCGGACATGGAGCGCACTGGCTGGTTTGAGTGCTCTGACCCGCTGATTAACCGTCTGCACGAAAATGTGGTCTGGAGCATGCGCGGCAACTTTCTGGACGTACCGACAGACTGCCCACAACGCGACGAGCGCCTGGGCTGGACGGGTGATATACAGGTCTTTACGCCCACCGCCTCTTTTTTATATGACTCCAGCGGCTTTCTCCAGTCCTGGTTGGTTGACCTGGCTGCCGGGCAGAAAAAATTGGGCGGCAGTGTTCCAGCTGTTGTTCCCGATGTGCTCGGCTTTGGCGCGGGCGCGGCCGCCTGGGCTGATGCCGCGACGGTTGTGCCCTGGGCGCTGTACCAGCGCTTTGGCGATGCTGGCATCCTGGCGAACCAGTTTGAAAGCATGCGCGCCTGGGTTGACCATGTCGCGTCCATCGCCGGGGAAAAGCATCTTTGGGATACTGGTTTCCAGTTTGGCGACTGGCTTGACCCCACCGCCCCGCCTGACCAACCCGCGCAGGCTCGTACCGATAAAGCCATCGTCGCCAGTGCCTATTTTGCCCATTCCGCCGAACTGGTGGGCCGCGCCGCCGAAGTTTTGGGGCGCAGCGACGATCTCGTGGCCGTGGCTGTGCTGGAACCGGCACTTCGTAAAAACCGCTATTTAGCCCTGTCTGCTGCCGCACGGGCCGCTTTTGCGCACGAATACATCACTCCAGCCGGACGCCTGATGTGCGACGCCGAGACGGCGTATGCGCTTGCCCTGGTTTTTGATTTGTTCCCCACTATTGAACAGCGCAAGCACGCTGGAGATCGTCTGGCAGAACTGGTGCTCGATAGCGGTTACCACATCCGCACTGGCTTTGTGGGTACACCGTTGATCTGTGACGCGCTTTGCAGCACCGGGCATACCCTGGCTGCTTACCGCCTCTTGACCCAACGCGAGTGTCCATCCTGGCTTTACCCCGTAACAATAGGCGCGACCACTGTCTGGGAACGCTGGGACTCCATGCTCCCGGATGGCTCGATCAACCCTGGCGAAATGACTTCGTTCAACCATTATGCGCTCGGCGCTGTAGCAGATTGGATGCACCGCGCGATTGGTGGTCTGACTCCTGCCGAGCCTGGCTATCGCCGCATAGAGATATCTCCACGCCCGGGCGGCGGTCTCACGCATGCCCAGGCCCGGCACCTTACCCCATACGGGCTGGCGGAATGTACTTGGAAAATCGAAGCGGGAAAAATTGACCTTAACGTGGTCATCCCCCCAAACACCACCGCGCTGGTCACCCTGCCCGGCAGCGCAACCCCGCCCATCGAAGTGGGTTCCGGATCCTGGCATTGGTCGGTCCTTTACCAGGATCCGGATGTGCGCGGGCCCTATACAGTAGACGACCTGATTGGCGAAATAATGAGCTTTAGCGCTGCCCGCAACGCTGTCATGGTTGAATTGGATCGGGTGGGAGCGCCCGATTTTCTCAAAGTAGTTCTTTCCAATGAGCGTAATCTCCCCCTGCGGCAGGTGCTTCACATGCTTCCCAATTACCAGGAAGCGGTGGAAATGATGAACGCTGTTTTGGCAAATCTATGACACGGCGATTTATCGCCGTGCTATCTACCGTAAAAAAGGTGTGCTGATGATTATCAAAACCATTTATCTTTATGAGGATAGGCAGGATATAACCCTGACCACTTATGTTCTGGCAGATTCACCAGAACTCTTGAATGGCAAAAAGCGTCCAGCGATTCTTATTTGTCCCGGTGGCGCATACATCACCTGTTCGGACAGGGAAGCCGAGCCCGTTGCGCTGCGTTTTGCGGCGATGGGTTACCATGTCTTTGTGCTGCGCTACTCAACCTACAACAATGGTGCGCCAGGTATGCCGCCTCTTGTCGGTGAAATGGTAGTCAATCAAAACAGCATTTACCCTGCGCCGATGCGGGATATTGGTAAAGCCTTCCTGACCATTCGCGCCCATGCGGACGAATGGCTCGTGGATACAGAGAAAATCGCTCTTTGTGGTTTTTCGGCAGGTGCGCACAACTGCGCCATGTATTCGGTTTACTGGCAAGAGCCCGTCATTTGCGAATTCTTTGGCGAAGATCCGTCCGCCTTCAAGCCCGCCGCTTCGATCCTGTGCTACGGGATCAGCGACTATCGTTTATTGTTTGGGGCATTGTCAGATCGTTTTGCCCATTTGTTAAGAGATGCATCTCAGGTTGCCTATTTGGGCACAAAATCACCCACCAACGAGTTGCTGGACATTGTCAGCCCCGCACTGCACGTAACCAGGATGGCGCCACCTGCATTTCTCTGGGCTACTTCGGCAGACTCTCTGGTACCCGCTGAAAACACAACCAGAATGGCAACGGCAATGGCACACGCTGGAGTACCTTTTGAGGTTCACATTTTCGAGCAGGGCCAACATGGCTTGAGCCTGGCCGACCAGTCCACGGCCGGGTCTCTGTTTGAAATAGATGCGGATGCTGCCCAATGGATAGGTTTGGCCGAAGCCTGGCTAAAGAAGCGTTTTGCTCTGCAACTTCCAGAAAAACCCGTCTGGCTGGTGGAGATGGAAGCGGGTCAGGATAGCACGGCCACGGCCGGCGGAAAATAAAATGAATCCTATCCTTTCCATCCAGCACTTTGTCCCAGATGTGGAAGCCCGCCAGTGGTCAGATGGTCGTATGTACCTTTACGGTTCTTACGACATTAGCGGCCGGACCTGCTATTGCAGTTGGGAATATCGCGTTTTCTCCTCGGCTGATTTGATCCACTGGCAGGATCACGGCGAAAGTTTCCGATCGGCCCCACCGAACACAAGTTTGGATTGGACTGATGCACCATTGTTTGCCCCGGACTGCATTTACCGCAATGGGTGCTATTATCTGTTCTTTTGCAATGCTGGCAACCGGGAAGGCGTAGCGGAAAGCCTTTCTCCAACTGGCCCATTCACAAATGCCGTCCCGATTGAGGGTGCGGATCGAGACGCAATTGACCCGGCTGTGTTAGTGGATGATGATAACCAGGTTTATTACTACTGGGGACAATTCCATCTGCGCGGCGCAAAACTGCGCCCCGATCTGAATGGCATCCAGCCTGAAACGTTGAATACCAATCTGTTAAACGAGGCCGAACATGGTTTCCATGAAGGGGCTTCAATCCGTAAATACAACGGTCTCTATTATCTAATATTTGCCGATATTAGCCGGGGCAGACCCACCTCCCTGGCCTATGCCACCAGCCCATCTCCGCTGGGACCCTTCACCAAGCGCGGCATCATCATTGACAATACCGGATGCGACCCGGAAACCTGGAACAACCATGGTTCGATAGCCGAATTTAACGGGCAGTGGTACGTTTTCTATCATCGCTCCTCCCAGGCCAGCAACTTCAACCGCCGCGTCTGCGTTGAGCCAATCCATTTCAACAAGGATGGCAGCCTTAACGAAGTGGAGATGACTACCCAGGGCGTAAGCGGACCCCTGCCGGCCGCCCAACCGATCGAAGCCTGGAGGGCTTGCTTGCTCAACGGACGTGTTCGCACGGCTGCCGAAGGCCCAACGGAAAGTGATCCATCCACCCGTGAATACCTGACCCAAATCCATCTCAACGATTGGGCCGCCTACAAATACGTGGATTTTGACGCCCAACCTGTGATCACATTCCAGGCTCGCGCCGGCAGTCTGGCTTATGGTGGTGTGATCGAAATCCATCTCGACCAGCCGGATGGTGAGTTGATTGGCGCCTGCCAGGTTCAGCGTACTGGCGGATGGCAGAAATGGTCAACCGTGAGCTGTCCCATTCAACGCGCGAAGGGCGTTCGGGCGGTTTACCTGGTTTTCAAGGGAAGAGGCAATAAGTTTGTGATCCCGAAATTTGATCCAGAAAGGTTGTTCGATCTGGAGAGTTTTTGGTTTGTGGCTGAATAAGCAGCCTAGCACGGCGATTTATGGCTCTCTGGAAATTGGCGTGGTAAAAAACCATTGGACGCGGACGAGCGGCCCTGCTAGAACGGGCACTATCGCGGAAAACGCGGATAAAACCGTATTTTTCAGGTCATTTCTGCGTTTTATACTGATTACGCCAGTGCTAACTTCGAATTTCACGGAAAGTTCCAAAGAGCCATAAATTTGATGGTACCCGGTTCTAGCGATAGCACGGCGATAAATCGCCGTGTGACACAAATGTAATTTAACCCTTATTCAGGAGACTATTCAATGAAAGAATATATTTTTCCGAAAGATTTTATGTGGGGCGCGTCCACCGCTGCCCATCAGGTGGAGGGTAACAACATCAATAGTGAGAGCTGGGTTTTGGAACATCTGCCCGGAACCATCTATGCCGAACCATCCGGGGATGCCATCGATCATTATCACCGCTACCCATCCGATATTGCCCTGCTGGCAGAGCTCGGTTTCAATTCCTACCGCTTCTCGATTGAATGGGCGCGCATTGAGCCGGAGGATGGCGAGTTTTCTTACGCCGAGCTTGAACATTATCGTCGTATGCTGGCAGCCTGCCATGAGCATGGCATCAAACCGGTGGTGACCTTTCACCATTTCACCACGCCGCGTTGGTTGATGCGCCAGGGCGGCTGGCTGGATGAAAAGACGCCTGAGCGCTTCGCCCGCTACGTTGAACGAGCCGCCAAACACCTTGGTGATCTGATCAGCGTTGCCTGCACGGTCAATGAACCCAATCTGCCGGTACTCCTTTCCAAAATACTGCCTTTTAAAATAGAAGAAACGCCCTTTTGGAACACCGCGGCGCAAGCATTTGGCGTGCTTCCCGACCAATTGGGATTGTTCCAGTTCGTAGCCAGGCCCCGCATGCGCGAAATCATTCTGGCAGCACACCGGCGGGCTTTCGATGCCCTCCATTCCGGGCCGGGCAGCTTCCCAGTTGGACTGACCCTGGCTTTGGTGGATATTCAAGCGGCTGAAGGTGGCGAGAGCAAGGCGGCGGAGTTTCGCCGGGAATTGGCGGATGACTACCTGGAGCAGTTGCGCGGCGACGATTTCGTCGGTGTCCAGACCTATTCGCGCATGCTCGTTGGACCGCATGGCATGATCCGGCCTGGCGATGATGTGGAAAAGAACCAGATGGGTGAGGAGTACTATCCAGAGGCAATCGGAGGAACCATCCGTCATGCCTCCAGCGTAGCGGGAATTCCCGTTATCGTGACCGAAAATGGTTTTTCGTCCACGGATGATTTCCGCCGTTTGGAATATTTCCAGTATGCGCTGCGTAGCGTTGCCAACTGCCTTGAGGATGGCATTGATGTGCGCGGTTACTTATGCTGGTCCGCTTTTGATAACTTTGAATGGATCAGTGGGTATCGCCCCCTGTTTGGCATCATTGCCGTTGATCGTGAAACCCAGCAGCGCAGCCCCAAACCCAGCGCTTATTGGTTGGGGAACGTGGCTCGTGCCAATCGAACCCAATTCAAATGAATTTGCTGTTCATGCCTGTCATGAAGCGTATGAATAAATAGGATATCCGGTTCTGCGATAGTGCCGGATCCAGCACGGCCACGGGCAAAGATAAGCACGTGGTGTAACTTTATTCTGCACCGCACTTTAAAGGTACGTAATAATTGTTAGTTTGACCCCAAAATGATACACTGAACCATCCCACAGACCGGAAGGAAATCTCAACAGATGAAACCGACCATTGCCGCTGTACATCCTGAAATGCAAGAAATTGCCAGCAAAATGCCGCAGTTCCCCTTCACTGCCAGAACGCTCTGGTTGTTCCGATTCCTGATCAGGGTATTGATCAAACCGGCTCCAATGCCTGTAGATATCCAGGTAAAGAGCACTTTTATCACCAGCCAGGATCAAAAAACTAAAATTCGCATTCGCATCTATCAGCCCCAGGCGACCACATCCAAAGCCCCAGCGCTGCTGTGGATGCATGGCGGAGGGTACATTGGTGGTGTCCCCGAGCAAGATGATGCTTATGTGCTTCCCTTTATCCAGGAAACTGGCGTGGTAGTAGTTTCGGTGGATTACCGCCTTGCGCCTGATTACTCCTTCCCGACGCCGCTCGAAGATTGCTACAGCGCTTTGAAATGGCTCGCCGCCGATGCGGGTGCGCTCGGCATTGATCCGCAGCGTATCGCGCTTGGCGGCAACAGTGCGGGCGCCGGACTGGCAGCCGCACTGGCCCAACTCGCCCATGATCGCGGCGAAATCCGACCCATATTCCAACTCCTGGTCTACCCCATGCTCGATGATCATACCGCCACCCGCAAGGATATTGATCCGGAAGCTTACTATGTCTGGAATAATAACTACAACCGGTTCGGGTGGGAGTCATACCTGAAACAGCCCTGCGGCATGGATAAAGTACCTGCCGGTTCCGTGCCCGCCCGCCGGGCAGATCTCTCCGGGCTAGCCCCAGCATGGATCGGTGTTGGCACAATCGATCTGTTCCACGATGAGGATGTTGCTTACGCCCGGCGACTCAAAGAAGCCGGTGTCCAATGTGAACTGGTCACCGTCACTGGCGCTTTTCACGGTTTCGACATATCCGCCCCAAACACACAGGTGGTCAAGGATTTCCGCAAGTCTCAAGTACAGGCGTTGAAAAATGCCCTGAAAGTTGGCTTTACGGAAGTCCCGGTTCCAGCACGAGAGGATAGTCCCGGTTCCAGCACGAGACGATAGTCTCGGTTCTTTCTCTAATCTGCGCCATCATCGAAATCAGCGAAAATCTGCGATAGTGCCCGTTCTAGTAGAACCACGGGCATCGACGCTCGAATTGACTTATAACGTGTACCATCCATTGAAATATGATTTTCAACTCATAAGGAGTAAGGGATGAAAAGCATCGTTATTCAAAAACCAAACGAAGTAGTACTGTTGGAACGGGATGTACCGGAACCCGGTCCCGGGGAATTATTGATTAAAGTGATATCCAGCGGAATCTGCGGGACAGACCTGCATATTTATCGGGGAGAATATCTTGGGAAATACCCGGTTATTCCGGGCCATGAGTTCTCTGGCATTGTTGCTGCAGTTGGCGGATTAATCACTCGTTTTAAACTGGGGGATCGGGTTGCTGTGGAACCCAATATTGCCTGTGACAATTGTGTCAACTGTCTGAATAATAGACAGAACTTCTGTCTGAACTGGCAGGCGATTGGCGTGACCTTGCCTGGAGGAATGGAGCAATATGTTGTCGTTCCTGAAAAAGCTGTTTTTAGCATTGGGGAGCTCCCCTTTGAACATGGTGCTTTTGTCGAGCCGCTCTCCTGTGTGGTGCATGGGATCGAACGTGCGCACATTTCTCTCGCAGATCACGTAGCCATCCTTGGAGCCGGTCCCATCGGGAACCTGCTTCTTCAGATGGCCCATTTGCAAGGCGCTGCCCGCATCACTGTACTCGAATCCAATACAGGCCGTGCGGAGCTTGCTCGTGAACTGGGTGCCAACCTTGTGGTTAGCCGCATGGAAGACCTGCAGGTGGATACCTATGATGTTGTCATCGATGCAACCGGGGCTATCCCTGTTATGAATCGATCAATTGATTTTGCCAGGAAGGGGGGCACAGTGTTATTGTTTGGGGTCCCACCCGCTGGTCAAAACATGGAAATGGAAGGGTTCAAGATTTTTCAAAAAGGTTTGACTTTGCTTTCTTCGTTTACTTCTGTACGCAATTCTTACCAGGCGGTTGGTTTACTGCAATCCGGCCAAATTCAAGTGGAACCACTGATTTCACATCGCTTGCCTTTGGATGAATTGCCCAGTGCATTTAAAATGATCGAAAGTCGTGACCCCGCTGTTAAAAAAGTGATTATTCAGCCGAATATACGCTAAATAGCACGGCGATCTCGTGGCCGTGCTAGCGATAGTCCCGGCTCCCGCACGGGGCACCGGCACTATCGCTGGAACCGGGACTTCCGTCTCGTGCTGGAACCGGGACTTCCGTAAATCGCCGTGAAACCGCCAGAGCTAGATTGCCACGCCGCAAAGCACGCGGATCGCAATGACAATCATTTCATCCCCAGGAGCCTTACATGTCACCGACACCCCTCGATTCTTCAATTACCACTCCCGCCTATCGCAACCCCACCTTGACTGTTGACGAACGTGTGGCCGATTTGCTTGGCCGCATGACCCTTGAGCAAAAGATCGGTCAACTGATGTTGTGGGATGCACGCAGCGAAGATCTCTCATTTATAAATACCCGCCAACCCGGATCCGTCCTCCATATTCTAGGAGCCAAGGTCAGCCGCGCAATAGACCTGGCCGGACAGAACCACCTTGGAATTCCGCTGCTCGTTGGCGAGGACGCCATCCACGGGCACTCTTTTTGGAAAGGCGCGACCATCTTTCCGACCCAATTGGCGTTGGCGGCGAGCTGGAATATCGAACTGCTTGAACAGGTTGGGCGCGTGACTGCCGAGGAGGTGTCTTCGACGGGCATCCACTGGACGTTCTCGCCTGTGCTCTGCCTTTCGCGCGATCTGCGCTGGGGCCGCACCGGTGAAACATTTGGCGAGGATCCCCATCTGATCGGCGAGCTCGGCGCTGCTTTAATTCGTGGCTACCAGGGCCTGGGTCTCGACGATCCAACGGCGGTGCTCGCCACCGTGAAGCACTATGCCGGCTATTCCGAGACACAGGGCGGACGCGACTCATCTGAGGCCGACATCTCGCGGCGCAAACTGCGCAGCTACTTCCTGCCACCATTCGAGCGCGCCGTCCGGGCAGGTGCGATGACCTTCATGACTGGCTACCAGTCGATAGAGGGCCTGCCTTCAACCATCAACCGCTGGCTTCTGACGGATGTGCTTAAAAACGAGTGGGGCTTCCGCGGCGTGCTCGTAACTGACTGGGATAATGTCGGTCGCCTTGTCAGGGAGCAGAAAGTGTGCGAAACGATCAGCGATGCCGCGATCGTGGCATTGCGCGCCGGAAACGACATCATCATGACGACACCGCAGTTCTACGAGGGGGCGCTTGAGGCAGTGCACAGTGGGCGCCTCGCTGAGTCAGAAATCGATGCGCCTTGCGCCCGCCTGCTTGCGCTGAAATTCCGCATGGGCCTCTTTGAGAATCCGCGCCGTCCTGACCTGGATCGTGCCGCTATCGAGGTCGCGCGACCTGACCATCGCGCCATTAATCTTGAAGCCGCACGCCAGAGTCTGGTACTGCTCCAGAACAATGGCCTGCTTCCACTTGATTCAGCATCGGTCAAATCCATCCTGGTGGTTGGCCCCAACGCCGATGATGACCAGCAGCAGCTGGGTGACTGGTCACTCGGTTCGCCGCAGCACCCGCCGGAAGCCGGCAAGCAGCCGCGCGAAAAGACAACGACCGTGCTCGATGGTATCCGCGCCCTGGTACCGGCCGGCTGCCTGGTCTCTCATGAACGCGGCTGTTCGATCATCGACGACGATCTCTCCGGCCTCCCCGCCGCGCTTGCCGCTGCGCAGACGGCTGACGTGGTGGTGGCTGTTGTAGGTGATCACCTGAATTTTATCGGTGAAACGCAGAGCACCGCCACACTTGAGTTGCAGGGCGGACAGATAGACTTGCTGGATGCGTTGGAAAAAACCGGAAAGCCGATGATTATTGTGCTGGTGAACAGCAAGCCGCTCGTGCTGCCGCCTTCGGCCAAACGCGCTGCGGCGATTCTTGAGGGCTTCAACCCTGGCATGGAGGGCGGACGGGCGCTTGCCGAGGCATTGTTCGGCCAACTGAATCCGTCTGGCAAGCTCACAATCTCGATCCCGGTGCACGTTGGCCAACAGCCGGTGTTCTACAGCCAGGTGCGCGGTCAACATGGCGATCGCTACGCAGATCTCACCCAGATACCGCTCTTCTCTTTTGGTCACGGCCTGAGTTATACGCAGTATCGCTATTCGAACTTGCGACTGTCCTCGCCTACACTCACGCGCGGGCAAATTGCGATAGTGCCCGTACTAGCAGGGCCGATAGTGCCCGTACTAGCAGGGCCGATAGTGCCCGTACTAGCAGGGCCGGAGGTGTCTGTCGATGTGGAGAATAGCGGCAAGTATGCAGGTGTCGAAATCGTACAGGTCTATGTCACCGATGTTGTGACATCAGCAACCTGGGTGAACAAGGCGCTCAAGGGTTTCGCCCGTGTGCACCTGGCACCTGGTGAGAAGAAGACGGTGCGGATCGAGTTGCCATGGGAAGCGTTCCAGATTGTGGATGCCGAGGGCCGCAGCGTGGTTGAGCCGGGTGAGTTTGAGATTCTTGTGGGTTCATCGTCACGTGACAGTGATCTACTGAAGGCAACGCTGCGGGTGGAATAAAGATAGCACGGCGATTTACGGAAGTCCCGGTTCCTGCGATGGTGCCGGTTCTAGCACGGCCACGGGTATGATACCATAATTTGTGGCACGTTCCATCCCTTTTCCCGCTATAATTTCACTATGAACGATAACCCAACCCTCCTGCTTGCCGATGATGATCCAACTATCACCAACAGCCTGGTACCTTTCTTTGAACGCTCCGGGTTCCACATGCTGGTCGCTTCCAATGGTGCTGATGCGCTTGAAAAAGCCCAGGTGCATCGCCCAGACTTGATTATATTGGATGTGCTTATGCCTCGCATGGATGGGCGCGAGGTGCTGCGTCGCTTGCGTCGCGCCGGGTTGCAAACGCCAACCATCCTGCTCACCCAGGTCGGGGACGCCGTCGAACGCGCGGTGGCTCTGGAGGAAGGCGCAGATGACTATCTGAACAAACCTTTCGAGTCGCATGAACTGCTGGCGCGTGTGCGCGCCGTGTTGCGTCGTTCACAAAGCGGGCAACCATCGCTTTCCACGGCCTGGCGACTCTCCGCTCATGACCTGACTATCGATCGTCGCGCGCGCCGAGCCAGTCTCAATGGTAAGTCGCTCGATCTGAGCCCCAAAGCCTTTGCCGTGCTCGAATACCTTATGACCCATCCAGATGAAGTTTTCAGCCGCGAACGGCTTTTGCAGCTCGTTTGGGGCTGGGAATACCCCACCGGTACCCGTACCGTTGACACACGCATGTTCGAGCTTCGCAAGGCTCTGGGGGACAACCCGACTGAACCCAAATTCATTGAAACACAGGCCGGTGAAGGTTACTGCTTCATTGCCCCGGTCAGGATGCTGCCGTGAAACGTCTTTCTGCCATTCTCGTGTTGGTTTTCCTCGCAATCGGTGCCCTGGCATATTATCTGACCCCCTTTTTCTGGCAGCCAGAGCCAATCTTAGCTTTTCGGCTGGGCATTGGCGCGGCGATTTTTACGATTATGTTTACTTTGGCAGTTCTGATCCAGATCATCATCATTATTTACGATCGGGGAACAGAACAATCTGCTCGAAACGTCACTCGTGAACAGGACGAATTACACCGCCAATTCCTGCGGCGGCTCGATCATGAGTTGAAAAATCCTCTCACGGGCTTGCAGGCGGCCCTCACCAACCTGCGCGAGGCTCAAAACGCCGGTGAAACTCACGCTGCGATCGAGAATGCCAGCCAGGCAGCTACCCGCCTGGGACGCATCCTGCGAGACTTGCGCAAATTGGCTGAGCTTGATGCCACAATGCTCGAACGCCGCCCGCTGGATGTGGGTGAATTGGTAAGTGAAATGGTCAGTGCGGCTGGCAACCTGCCGGCCTACCACGAGCGCAGTATCAATCTGTTGGTTTCAAAGGTGCCAGCCCTGCCGCCTGTGATCGGCGACCGTGACATACTTGGGCTGGCTATTTTCAACCTGATCGACAACGCACTCAAATTCAGCGCGTCCAGCGATGCCGTTGAAGTGCGCGTACGCGATGATGGTCACGCGCTTTTCATTGAAGTAGCCGATAGCGGTGCAGGTATTCCATCCCAGGACCAGCAACGGATTTTCGATGACCTTTATAGAGGCGAAAATGCCCGTGGCACACAAGGCAGCGGTGTGGGGTTGGCGCTGGCACGACGAATTGTCCAACTCCATTGGGGAGAGATTTCCATGCGCAGCGACCCGGCTCACGGGCGGGGTACCGTTTTCACAATTCGTCTGCCTGCAGACCGGAAATAGCACGGCGATTTACGATAGCCCCGGTTCCAGCGATAGTGCCGGTTCTAGCACGGCCACGGGTAATGCCCGTGCAGAGCCGGGTACCATGTCACGAAACCGTGACGCAGCCATGACAGGCTTGTGACATCCAACCGATATAAATAGGATATCACATTCAATGCCCGTACAGAACCGGGCACCATTAGGAGACCTCTCATGAAACGTTCGATTTTTACACTGGTTGCTTCTGTTCTTTTGCTCGGTTTGAGTTGGGTTGTGCCCCACAGCCCGTTTAAAGTGGAAGTGCAAATACCCACCCCAACGCTAGTACCATCTGGAGGTGCAGTATCTATTGCCCTGCCCACTCCCGATTCAGCCTCTGCGCAAGGCGGTATTCAGGTCAGCTACCAGAATGTTTCCCTGGTCATTCCAGCGGGATTGGCCAGTGGAGCTGACAGCGAAATCGGGGCAGCCATTGAAGCCCCAGATGGCTATTACACCGCATCCAATGCCCCGGCGTTTACCCGTGTTATCCTGAAAGATTATCCAGTCTTGTCCTCTGATGATTTTTACAAACCGGAAGTGAGAATTTACCCGGCGGCCGAATATACTGCCATGAGTTTATGGGCTGCCGAAACTCTGAAGCGCCTGCAAAATGTGCTGGCTAACCCGTCTTCGCCTTTGGAGAACGATATCCTACCCAACGTAGCCTTTATGGGCTCCGCAGCTCAGAACTACGCCGCGCAGGTCAAAATTCTGCCCTTCCAAAACGGAAACGGCGTGCGCATGATCTCGCATTATGCCCAGTACCCCGCCCCCATTAGCCAGAATGAAAGCTTTTACCATTATGAAGGACTTACCCAGGATGGGAAATATTACGTGGTGGTGGAGATGCCGCTGATCCTCCCGATCTACTCAGATGGCAATAACCCTGGCGAAAATGGGATCACGTACCCAGCAGACCGGAATAACCCTGCTGAAATGGTTGCCTACTATAAATCGATGACCAATTTATTGAACTCTGCCGGGCAGGAAACCTTCAAGCCCACTCTCGCTCAATTGGATGCGCTCGTGCAGTCCATCATCGTAACGACAAAATAAATCCGAAAACGAGTGTGGCAATCTGCGAGATTGCCACACTCGTCTGAATTGCAGATAAGGTCCTGGGTCTGGGCCCATAGTACCCGGTTCACTTTGCCCGTCTCACTCTTACTCTTGCTCTAATCTGCGTAAATCTGCGATAGTGCCCGTTCTAGCAGGGCCAGGGCCGGTTCAGACACACAATGGCGTTACTTCCACCCCGTTCAAGTGCAGGGTTTCACGGATCAAGATGGCGTTGCTCACGGCATTTGGGTTATCACTATGCAGGCACAGTGTATCAATACGAACGGGTTTCCCGTCAAAAAGGATGCCTTCGGTGGCAAGCTTAAGCGCATGGGCAGCTATCTGCTGTGGGTCTTCGAGCAGCGCCCCAGGCAGGCTGCGTGACACCAACGTGCCATCCGGGTTGTACGCACGGTCTGGGAAGGCTTCACTGGCAACATGCAGCCCAAGCTCAAGACCGGCAGCCACGATCTGTGACCCTGCCAGGCCAACCAGGATTAACTCACTGCTGAAAGATTTGATGGCGCGTGCAATTGCCATAGCCAGGGCGCGATCCCTGGCAGCCTGGTTGTAAAGTTCACCATGTGGTTTAACGTGACGCAGCTGCACACCTTCAGCGCGGGCAAAGGCGGAAAGTGCGCCAATTTGATATAGCAGCATTGCTCCGGCTTCTTCGGGAGCAACCGCCATTTTTCGCCGGCCAAAGCCCTGCAGATCAGGCCAGCCAGGGTGAGCGCCGATGGCGACGCCGTGCTGATGAGCCAGGCGAACGCTGGTTTGCATCACAGATGAATCTCCGGCATGAAACCCGCATGCGATGTTGGCGGATGTAATATGCGACATAAGGGCTGCATCAGAACCCAGGCTGTAAAGCCCAAAAGATTCACCCAGGTCAGAATTCAGGTCGATTTTCATTTTTCACCTTATCTGTACGATTATTACCACGAATAATCATCAATTTCGGGCTGGATGATGCTTTCGGCCAGGTTTTTTAGCAAGACGCGATAACGAGTCTGGGCCTGCTCGATGGTGCTGAGCTCGAAGCGGATGCGTCCGCTGCCAACCGGAACTTGCGCCAGCACGGGCTGATCGGCCGAAATGACAGATGCAATCTTCGGGTAACCGCCTATCGTAGGGCAGTCGGCTTGCATGACGATCGGAAGCCCATTGATGGGCACCTGGATGCAGCCACGTGCCATACCTTCAGAAATGAGTTCAGTTGTGATAGCTCTTTCGATGGGCGCACCGTCTAAGCGGTACCCGCTGCGGTCGGAAGCTGAATTAATGGTGTAAGTGGAAGAGAGCAGTGTTTGCAATCCGAAAGATGTGAAGTGGGAAACCTGCGGGCCAGGGATGATTTGGATGGTTGGATTGGCAGAATAGCACGGCGATTTATCGTCGTGGCCTTCCAAAATGCGGCGCCCGGCCAGTTCAAGCAAGTTGTGTTTGGAAGGGCCGATGGGCAGCAGATCTCCACGCTGCAGGGCTACCTGGCCTGCGCTTTTTTCCGCGCCTAACCTGGCGCGCAGGTACGTGGAGCGGGAGCCAAGCGCAAGCGGGGTGTTAATGCCGCCGTGAACTGCCAGATAGGCCCAATTTCCGGGACCGGTTTTCTTGATACGGATGGGATAATTTGCGCGCACATACACTGATGAGCACAGTGGTATGTCAAAATCCCCTACCTGGAGAGAAAAACCAACGCCCGTCAGTGCCACCAGGCAGGCATGTTGGGCGATGAAAACAGCGCTGCTAAATCCGATCTCCACCGCGCATGCAGCCGGCGGGTTGGCAACCACTACGTTGGCAGCCTGCAAAGCGAAGGCATCCATTGGGCCAGAAATGGGCACGCCAAATGCCTGCCAGCCGTGACGGCCACCATCCTGCAGCGTAGTGAGCGCGGCGGGTTCAAGCACTTCAAGCATCGGGCACGAACCTGATGGTATCGCCAGGCGCAAACAAAAAAGGGTGATCGCGGCGTGGGTCAAATGGGGCAAGCTGAGTATGGCCAATCAGCCGCCAGCCACCCGGAGAATCAACCGGATAAACAGCAGTTTGTGAACCAGCAATGGCAACAGTACCAGCACGGACGATGGCTCGTGGGGTTTCAAGGCGGGGTGTCATCAGGGCATCCGGCAGTCTACCCAGATAGGCAAAACCAGGAGTAAAACCAATCATGTAGACGGTATAGATAACCTGACTGTGCAGACGGATGACATCTTCAACCCCCATCTGGCAATGTCTTGCGACAAATTCGAGATCCTGACCGTATTCTGCGCCATAGCGAACTGGAATATCGATCTGTTTCGTGGGACGATGCTCAGTCGCTGCGCTATACAAGACATCAATGCGGGTGTTGATCCAATCCAGCGCCTGGGGTTGAGTAAGCAAAAGCGGGTCATAATGTACAACCAGCGAAGCATAAGCGGGAACGGTTTCAACAATCCCTAGCGGCGAGTCGTTTGTCAGCGCCGCAGCGAGCATGTGTACCCGGCGGTTGACCTCAAAGTCAATGCTGCTGCCGATTGGGATCAGGATGGATGTATCTGAGAGTGGGACGGGTTGCATACGATAACCATCCTGGAGCGCCTTGTGGCCGTGCTGGCGATAGTGCCGATTCTAGCGATAGTGCCGGTTCTAGCACGGCCACGGGGCAGCGGGACTATCGCAGATTAAGCAAGGGCAAGCACTGATAAACCATCTCTTGCCTTTGCATAATCAGTGGCCCGGGTTATTTTCGCGAATGGATTGATATCGTGTCGTGACCAGCAAATAACCGTGTAACCGGCTCGGCTTCGATCGCCATGACCCTGGTATTGGCAAAATAATCGAAATTAAAGTGAGTATCATCCCCGACTTTTTTGCCAGGAATGGGCATGATACGGGCTGTAAGCGGTTTGTGAAGACGCAATGCCAGCGCAGAGATATCAAGCAGCAGGGCGTAGATCTGTTCAATACTTATATCGCCGGGTACAGGAATGGTATCAAGCCCGCTGCCGCAAACAGCCGAATACATCAGCAGGTCCTTGACGGTGAGCACCTTTTCACCAGCGCGTTTGGCAAGCACTGCATCTTCCATAACGGGCATCATCAGACCACTAAACCCGGCGCGGGGAAAATCAGCTCGGTCAATGGCATCGGTCAGGATGCAAGCGGCCGCAAGTGAACCGTGAAGCCCAATTTTGGCCAGGCCCATTTTTTCAAAAGCGTTTCCGAGCGAGCGGGATTCAATTGGGAAAGGCGCCAACGAAAAATCGATGCCCCCAAAACGAACACTGAAGCGGAATTTGAGCGGTTCAGCAGCGTAGGCTAATTTACGAGCGTGGTTTTCCAACTCGTTGGTCAGGTTTTTGCGCCCGTCATCGATAGTCTTCACATTGGAAAAAGCCTCAACCGCCAGGTCGGCAGCTTCGATGGCTAGCGCAAACACCGGTTGATCGGAATCGTGATAGGCTGCCGGGAAGAAGGGTGATCCGGGCAGGATGTTGGCGAGCGCGGCAAACCGCAGGTTGGCGAAACCATCTGGCGAAATGGTGGCGTTTCGAATCATGATATCAGCACAGGCGCGCATGGCGGGAAGATAGATCCCATTCTGGCTCGTAGCCATAATGCCAGAGAAAAATATATTTTTCGATGCGGCGATGGCATCCGGAATCATTTCATAACTTTCGGGTATATCAGGCAAGGCCGGGCCCAGCGATGCGAAATCGATACCGTTGGCAGCAATAGAGTTGCTCAGTTTTTGGGCAAAACGAGGTGTCAGGCTGATTGCATCGGCCCCCAACAATTGGGTGAACGGGACACTGGCAATACGAGTGGACTGCACTTCGTAGCCAGCTGCTTCGAAGGCCGAGCGCGCTGTAGAAAGGAATCTGCCCGCTTCCTGGATTTTCTCTTCCCTAAGCGGCCAGCCAACATTCATAAAGTAGGTGATCGATCGGATTTTCATAAGACCTCGCTTCTTTGCCGGACGATTTCAAACATCAGTATTGCCCCAGCCATGGCTGCATTTAATGATTCTATTTTACCCGGCATTGGGATGTTTACAACCAAATTCGTCAATACTTTAGCAGGTTGGCTGGCTCCATCGGCCTCGCCGCCGATGATCAGCGCGAGCGGTTGGCGGAAATCAGCGCGCCAGCAAGATATACCAGCCTCGGCATTCGAGTCAGCCAGAAAGATGGTGATACCTTCCGCCCGAGAGCGGATCTCATCCCATGTCAATGTGTAGATCGGAATGCGAAAGTGAGCGCCCATACCGGCGCGAACCACTTTAGGGGCGAATGGATCGGTTGTCTCTGGAGGAATCAAGATGGCCTGAGCTCCTGCCGCTGCGGCGGTGCGAATGATGGTGCCCAAGTTGCCCGGATCACGGATTTGATCTGGAATTAGCAAAAAGTTAAGCGGGGTCTGCCGAATCATCTGACCATCGGGAAGTTTCAAAACGGCCAGGATTCCCTGAGTGGTTTCGGTTTCGCTGGCAGCGCGCAGCACCGCAGGGCTGACTTCTTCGATTTCGACAGTATCGGCGCGCATTTGCTCAATAAGTTTCCGAGCGCGATTAGAAACGTCTGCGCTGAACAGAACAAACTGGAAGGGCCAGTTGGCGCTAAAGGCATCTTCGACCAGGCGAACGCCTTCAGCCAGGAAGACGCCTGCCTCGCGCCGTTCTTTTGAGCGGCCGGCCAGAGCTCGGACAAGTTTGATGCGGGGGTTGTGCGGGGATGTGATCATGAATTAATGATTATTATAAATCTATTTTAGGATACCCGGTTCTGCGATAGTGCCGGTTGTAGCACAGCCACGGCCAC
Organism: uncultured Anaerolineae bacterium; assembly: GCA_903846015.1. Taxonomy (GTDB): domain Bacteria; phylum Chloroflexota; class Anaerolineae; order Anaerolineales; family Villigracilaceae; genus UBA5195. The sequence continues at coordinate 24,343 of CAIMZS010000072.1, forward strand.
GGGCAAAGATGATGAAAAAACTGGCAGTTTCAGGCTTGAAATACTGGTTTGAAAAGTGTATAGTATTTCCATCATCACTGTGTGCGAATTTGCCGAATAAGACCTTATAAGTTGTTATCAAGAGCTTTATCAATAATCCGAGGAGAATTGAATGACAGAATCTTTTGAAAGTCCTGCAGAAATTTTTGAAAGTATAAAGAAGCGTCTGGATGAAGCACGAGCTGCCTTTGAGCAGGTTGAACGCGGCGAGGCGAAGGGCGATACGACCAGTGCTTACTCCGTTTTGAAAGAGCAGTTTGACAAAACTCTGGAAGAGTACCGCCAGGCTATTCTGGATTACACTCCCTTCCGCCCGGAAGACAGAATCCCCACACCTCCACTTTCCCGCGCGGCTTATTCGGATCGCATGGCGTGGGTGTTGGCCAACATGGCCAATATGGCCTATATTCGCTTTGATTGGGCTAATAAAGCCAACCGGGATGCGGAGATAGCCCGGCTACATTTCTGCCTGCTCAGCGGCGAATACCATTCACGGGAATCGGAATCAGCACAGCCTGATAGTGGTCTATCTTTTGAACTTGTGGATTACTTCGACACATCAGAAGACCTCTCCCTGGGAAGAAAAAAGACTGATACTCAGGCTTTTTTGGCCAAAACAAAATCCGGTAGCTTTGCAGTGTTGGTCTTCAGGGGTACACAGCCCGATATTAAGGCGGATATCTGGACCGATGTTGCTCTAACGCTCCACAAGACCCGGGATGGCGAAGTGCATACTGGTTTCAGGGATGCGTATAGAGAAGTGCAAACCCAGATCCATGAAAGCCTGATTAAGATCGGGAAAATACCGCTTTACATTACAGGGCATTCGCTGGGAGGCGCATTGGCTACTGTGGCGGCCCAGGATCTGGAACATAAGTATGGTGACCAGATCGCGGCATGTTACACATTTGGCAGTCCCCGGGTAGGGGACGGCAAATATGAGGATCGGATCAAGGTACCCTTTTACCGAATAGTCAATGCCACCGATGCCGTCACGCTCTTTCCGTGGTTCCTCGGGGATTATGTGCATGTAGGGGATCCTCGTTATTTGAGCCGCATCGATATGAAGAAAATGCTTTACCGGGGCATCCCGGTTTTGGTCAGGACCCGCGACGCCATTCTAGAAATGATGGATGCTGCGCGTCAATTCCACAACCCCTTAGGTGTGTGGGCATCCGCCCACAGCATGACATTCTACATTGAAAAGCTGCAAAAAATTGCCATCACGCGGAAAAAAATATAGTCATAAACTATATTATGAAAAACAGCAGTTAAATCTTTAGCGTTGAAACTGGGTTTCATACAACTGACTGTAAAGCCCCCCCAGGGCCAATAGTTCGTTATGTGTTCCACGTTCAACGATGCGACCGCGATCCATCACCAGGATCAGGTCAGCTGCCAGGATGGTGCTTAGACGGTGGGCGATGACGATGGATGTGCGCCCGGCCATGACTCGCTTAAGAGCTTCCTGTATAAGAGATTCTGATTCGCTGTCGAGGCTGCTGGTAGCTTCATCAAGCACCAGGATGCGCGGGTTTTTAAGGATAACGCGCGCCAGGGCAATGCGCTGCTTCTCGCCGCCGCTCAACCGGTAGCCGCGCTCACCGACGATGGTATCATAACCATCGGGCAGTCCTACGACAAAATCGTGGATATTGGCTGCACGGGCAGCCAATTCGATCTCGGCGTGAGATGCATCGGGCCGGGCATAGGTAATATTGGTGCGGATGGTATCGTGGAAGAGGTAGTTTTCTTGCGTAACCATGCCAATCTGCCGGGCTAGTGAGTCCAGTGTAACATCGCGCAGATCGTATCCGTCAATACGAATGGTACCGTTAGATGGGTCATACAGGCGTGGGATCAGATAGGTAGTGGTGGTTTTACCGGCACCGGATGGGCCAACCAGTGCGATCAACTGCCCTGGCAAAGCTTGGAAAGACACCTCGCTGAGCGCGACATCACGTGCCTGAGATACGGCTTCATCTGGGCTCTCGTTAGCCAGAGAGGTCTTCTCGTTTTCGGCTTGTTTTGGCATGCCTGGAGCAGGTGCGCTGAGAACGGCCTTGACGTTATCCATGCTGCCATAACGCTTGACTTCGCTCAGCAGCATAGCATCATCAATGCTGTAATTGAATGAAACGTTATCGAACTGAAGTTCGCCGCGTACATCGACCAGCCGGATAGCGTCTTTTTTCTCGGCAATATCAAGCGGCAAATCGATGATCTCAAACACACGCTCAAAACTGACCATACTGGTGGTAAAGTCGACCGGGGCACTGGCGAGACCTTGCAGCGTGCCATATAGTTGAGTTAGAAATGAGCCAAAAGCTACGATGGTGCCAACAGTGAATGTGCCCTGAATGACATAGAAGCCACCCAGCCCATAAACCAGTGCCGTGCCTACTGCGCTTACCAGCCCAATGATGACAAAGAAGGTTGAGCCAACGACTGCTCGCTGAATACCCATGTCGCGGACAGTGGCGGCACGCTGGCGAAAGCGATTATCTTCCTCCAGTGTGCGCCCAAATAGTTTCACAAGCAGCGCGCCACCGATATTGAGAGTTTCATTCATGTGCGCATTCATTTGCGCGTTGGCTTCCATGGTGCGGCGGGCGATTTCCCGCAGGCGGCGCCCGAGAAGACGCGCTACTAACAGGAATAGTGGCAAGATCAATACACTGACCAGCGTCAACTGCCACTGCAGGGTCAGCATAACCGCAAGGATGGCGGCTGTTTGAATAATATTGGAAATGATATTGACAATCGTGTTACTGATGGCGTTTTGGGCGCCAATAACATCGTTGTTCAGGCGACTCATCAACTCGCCGATCCTGGTATTGGTGAAAAAGCGCAAGCTCATGTGCTGAAGTTTGGAAAAGAGCGTAGCTCGCAGGTCATAGATTACGCCTTCGCCAACAGTGGCATTCAGGCGACGTTGGATAACACCAATAAGGCCATTTAAAAGGGGCAACAGTAACAACGTCACCGCAAACATGGTCAATCCATTCATGTCTTTTGATGGCAGCACCTTGTCAATCAGATTGCGAAAAATGAGAGGAGAGACCAGTGATAAACCGGTGCTGGCTACGATCGCCACTAACATGCCGCCCAGGTGTCCCCAATATGGGCGCGCATAAGCCAGGACACGCAGTAAGAGTTCCCGGGTAACCTTCGGGGGTTTTTCATCTCCCGAACGAAAAAAAGAAAACCAGCCACTACCATGCATAAAGTTCAATCTCCTCAGCAAAGGACAGGCACTTGAGCTTGCCCAAATACGCGGAGTACGATTAAAATCTGCCGCGTGACTAACTGTCACTATAAAGCCATCCTGCTAAATCTGCAATCATACAAGTGGTCAGGTTAATGAAAGTCAAACGATTATGGTCGCGGTTATTGTACATGGCGCGGAGCGGGGGGAAACCGCACAGCCTCGTATTTTTGGTTGGAACGCAACCCGGATGGATACAGTGGGGTTTCAGTTTGATGTATCACAGTCTTGGTATGGTACCCGGTTCTGCGACGGTAGTCCCGGTTTCAGCACGAGATAGTCTTTGACCTTGCTCTTGCTCTAATCTGCGTAATCGTCGATCTGCGGTTCAGACACGTGCCGGTTCTAGCACGGCCATGGGCATGGGACTGCATAGTTTGTTTTAGAAACGTGTCGCGGGTGTATACTCGTGCAAATTAAATATAGTATGGAGGCACTGGCCATGAAACGAGCAGTCAGTATCAGCATAGGTTCTTCCAAGCGTAACAAAGCAGTTGAATTGACGCTATTAGGGGAGCAGATCAGCATCGAACGGATCGGTACGGATGGCAATATGGAATTAGCTGCTCAGAAATACAAAGAACTGGATGGCAAAGTGGATGCGTTCGGGGTTGGTGGCGGCGATCTGGGGCTTCAGGTGGACGATAAATGGTATCAACTCCATTCCGTTACGCCGATGGTGCGTTTTATTAAAAAGACCCCTGTAGTGGATGGTTCCGGTCTTAGAAATACGCTCGAGAAAAAGGCAGCCCCGTTCGTCCTGGCAAAACTGGGCGATTATATTCATGATCGCGGAAAAAAAGTTTTTCTTATGACCGGTTCAGACCGTTGGGGAATGACGCGCTCCTTTTTGGATGAGGGTTTTGACTGCGTCTTTGGTGATCTGATGTTCGGCCTTGATATCCCGATTGCCCTGCACACCGTCAAACAACTCAAGGTCTTTGCCGCGCTGTTAATGCCGATCGCCACGCGGTTACCTTTTGAATGGATCTATCCAATTGGCGAGAAACAGGAAGAACGTAAGCCCAAATACCCTAAATATTTTAACTGGGCAACTGTTGTCGCTGGCGATTGTCATTACATCAAACGCTATATGCCTGATGATATGACGGGTAAGGTGGTGGTGACCAATACCACCACCACCGAAGATGTGCAGTTGTTTCGCAAAACAGGCGTAAAATACCTTGTGACAACAACTCCGGTGTTGGATGGCCGTTCTTTTGGTACGAATATGATGGAAGCGGCACTGGTGGCCCTGGCGGGTAAGGGGCGTCCTCTCAGTCTGGATGAGTATAACGAACTGCTTGACCGGCTTGAATTTAAACCTCAATTGCAGGAACTCAACTGACCCAATCTTGAAGCTGCACCCGGGGATCGTCCCATTTTTTGTAACGGAGGATATTTTTCATGGACGCCATAGTTACTGCTGGTGGAATTCCACTTCCTGAAGACCCCTTGTATTCATATACCGAAGGCCATTCAAAAGCGATGCTCGCTATAGCTGGGAAACCAATGATTCAGTGGGTGCTGGATGCTCTTTCTGCATCCAAAAGTGTGGATAATGTCATCATCATCGGGATGACTGAGAATAGCGGTGTCACCTGTTCGAAACCTGTGCATTATCTGCCAAGCGAAGGTCGGATGTTGGCCAATATTGTCGCGGGCGTGCATAAATCTCTCGAACTCGACTCTAAAACGGAATACGTGCTGATCGTCTCATCTGATATTCCAGCCTTGAGCGGTGAAATGGTGGACTGGCTAGTGGGTGAGGTCGATAAAGACCCAGGGGATATTCATTACGGTGTCATTCCACGTGCTGTGATGGAGAAGCGCTTCCCTGATTCCCGGCGTACCTGGACTCACTTGAAAGGATTGGATGTGTGCGGTGCGGATATCAACGTCACCCACATTCGCATGGCAACCGAACACCTGGAGACTTGGGAGGAATTGATCGGCAAGCGTAAATCGCCTCTCAAACAGGCTGCAACGATCGGGTTGGGAACTCTGTTATTGCTGGTGCTGCGGCGGTTAACACTGGACGACCTGGTGCGCCGAGTCAGTAAGCAGATCGGTATTCGTGGTAAGGCGGTGGTGTGGCCATGGGCAGAAGCCGGAATGGATGTGGACAAGCCACACCAATTGGAAATTATGCGTGCTGATCTGGCACGCTTGTCTACTGAATCAGCGCCTCCGTAGATTCGCATAGCTGGTCTGTAGATGGTCCCGGTTTCTACGATAGTCCGGTTCTAGCGATAGTGCCGGTTCTAGCACGGCCACGGCCACGGCCATGAGATGGGAATGGAGAGAGTGGATTTGATAAAACAGATGCTTGAACTTGATCGTGACTGGTCTTATGCCATGCGCGTTGCCGAAAAGCCCGGTTCGCTGCGCAATCTGGCCAGATTCTTTGCTCATTCGGGTGATTCATGGTTTTGGGGGCTGGGCTTGCTCATTCTGTGGGAAGCAGGCAACACAATTTGGCAGCAATGGGCGGTCTATGTGTTGTTCTGGATCTCGATGCTGGCAGTGCTTGTAATAGCCCTTAAGTTCAGTATTCGCCGCAAACGGCCTGAAGGCGAATGGGGAGCGATCTATCGCAATACCGATCCGCATTCCTTTCCATCAGGACATGCCGCGCGCGCATTTCTGATTGCGGTACTGGCAACCTTCCTGGGACCAACCTGGCTGGCTACTTTGCTATGGGTGTGGGCGCCATTGGTCTCATTGGCGCGGGTTTCGATGGGTGTGCATTATGTGTCGGATGTACTTGCGGGGGCGATATTCGGTGTGCTTGTTGCGCTGACAAGTTGGCAGCTTTCAGTGCCGATCTTTGCTCAAATTAATCATATGCTCGTGCAGGTTTTTGGGATTGTACTTTGGTAATTGTGAAGCCATGATACCAGGTCTTGATGGACTGCGTGCAATCGCCTTTATACTTGTTTTTCTGTGCCACGCCAGTATTTTTAACTTTGGGTGGGTGGGGGTTCTGTTATTCTTCGTGCTTTCGGGCTTCCTGATCACCGGGATTCTGGTCGATATGAAGGAAAACCTGGAAGCAAAGACCTATTTCATTCGATTTTATGGGCGGCGTTTTCTACGCATATTTCCATTATATTATTTTTATATCATTCTGATGATTATGATGGCTTATGGCTTTTATTCAATTGAATTTCGCCAGAACCGCATGCTTGAATATTTTCAGCAAATACCATACGCACTCACATATACCTATAATTTTTTTTACGCCAGTGCCTGGTTCAAAGATTCGGTCTTTCTAACTCATTTCTGGTCGCTCTCAGTAGAGGAGCAATTTTACATTTTTTGGCCTTTGATCATCCTGTTTACTCCCAAAAAGGCTTATAAAAAGCTGTTTATCGCAGCCATCTTGTGCGGCCCCATTTTTCGGATTGGTCTCTCTTATATCTATAATCACCATTTGTTTGCATTTTTAGATTCAAACGCGGCGCATGGGATTTACCCTCTGCCTTTTTCTCATATCGACGCTTTTGGATTTGGAGCCTTCATCTCTCAATACCGTATACCCCGCGCTCGCCAACAGTTTTGGGTCTTGCTGATTGCGGTACCCGTAATCGGGTTTGTCACTCAATACCTGGCCTATGGTGATTTTGGGTTGTTACAAACACTGGGGTATCCGTTCCCAATAGCTAACGGTTACAAACACATTTGGGGCTATAGTCTTTTAAATTACTTTTTTGCTGTTACGATCTACGCGGTAGCCCGCGAGGGGCTTTTTAACCGCTTCCTGGAATTGGGCTGGATGAAATACCTGGGACGGATTTCGTATGGAATGTACGTCTACCACTTTTTTCTGATCTATATTGTGGGGCGTATCCAGGATGTACTACCAATCAGTTATGATGCAATGCAGCTTCCCGGATTAGTTTTATCGTTTGTGGCAACCTTATTGGTGGCTTCGCTCAGTTATAAATTCATTGAACAACCAGCTTTAACCTTGAAAGATAAATATTTCGCGTCTACAGGGTAGCGACTGATTTCAGTTGCACATGATCACAACAAAATTCACGTTGTGAATAGTTGCAGGACCAACCGCCTGGGCGAATATAAAGGTGGTGTTATCGATAAAGCCGGCGTACATGCCCTTTGGAATGCGAATGGTAGCAGGCGCGCCGGTGCTGATCATTTGCCATGAATCAAGCTGGCTGCCGCGCTGCCAGGCTTTGGATTCTCCTCCAAAAAGCGAAGCGGCATTCGGGCTCTGTGTTGGACAGCGTGATGGGTTTGGGCCAGTCTGTTCCACAACAGCTGCGGGGGATTTCAAGAATTCGGGTTTCAGCCCATCTGGGATCACTTTCAAAATTTCAACAGGTAGGACGGGTTGTTTTGACAACACAGGGTTGGTGGGACCCTGGTTTAATTGGGCAATGATGCGGCTGCCAGCCAGGAACCAGCCGCCAAACAGCAGCGTGGCAATCAGTAGGAATGTTATTGTGCCTACCCAAAAAAGTTTACGAGTCTGTGACTGGTTATCCCGTTCGGCCCATTTCTGCAGCCTGGCAGACCCGGATTCGGCCTGTTCACGAGTTGCCCCCGCCTGGATCAACGTGAACTCGATCAGCTTGGGCTTGTTGCCCAGCCGATACAATCCCAGCATTCGTTTCCAGACTTCTTCATCCGAAAGCGCCTGAACAGGTACAGCAAGGGCTTTTTTTTGCATAACGGCAGTGCGATTTTCCATGAGCTTTGCCAGGTCAACTGGCTGAAGCCAGCGATGCCGCAGTTCGGATTCTACAAAACCGAGCTGTTCGGGGATGTTTTTTAGACGGATTAACCCGGCGTTCTGCTCAACTTCAAACGACGCTTCGCAGCGCGCGCATAAAAGGTAATCCGGGCTGCCTTGCAAGTGGATCACTTTTATAGGTTTGTTTGCGCAGACAGGGCAACGTCCGCTGGCTGCCCAGGAATCGGGGATATCCTGGCGTGGGATAAGATCTGTCCTTTTTCTGTTATCATCGACCACCATACCTGCTCCTTGGGTAGATCCACCTGTCTGCCCTTGTCTAACCTGGATAATCTCATTCTACCCATATCTATGAATGCTTACGCTTGCAATCGCCAAACAAATAGTTGAAAAACGAGATGTGACAGCCATTTTGACTGTCACATCTCGTTTTAAAGGGTTATGATCCCGGTTCCTGCGATAGTGCCGACACTCGCACTTGCTCTAATCTGCGTAAATCTGCGGTTCAGACACGTCCCCGTTCTAGTACGGCCACGAGGCGCTCGTCCGCGTCCAATGTTTTTTAGGATTATCTAACCAGGTGACGCAGCACGGTGTGCAGGATTCCGCCATTTCGGAAGTAGTTTACTTCAACGGATGTGTTGAGCAGCGCTTTAGCTTTGAATTCAACGATTTGCCCATCGGTGCGGGTGGCTGTGACAGTGACCAGGCTAAGTGGGGCCATGCCATCGCTGAGCCCGGTGATGTCAAATATCTCTGTGCCGTTTAAGCCAAGCGATTCAGCATTTTCACCATCAACAAAGCGGAGCGGCAGCACGCCCATGCCCACCAGATTGGAACGGTGGATCCGTTCAAAGGACTCGGCAATGACAGCTTTGACGCCTTGCAGCAGAGGGCCCTTTGCCGCCCAGTCTCTACTGGAGCCGGTTCCGTATTCTTTTCCAGCCAACACAACGGTCGGAATTCCGGCGGCCTTGTACTGCATGGCGGCGTCGAAAATAGACATTTCATCCGTGCCAGCCTGGCCGAAATACTTTGTCAGGTTACCCTCGCGTGGTGCTACGAGGTTGTTCTTAAGGCGGATATTGGCGAATGTACCACGCGCCATCACGAGGTCATTACCGCGCCGCGCGCCGTACTGATTGAAATCCCTCGGCTGTACACCGCGTTCTTGCAGGAATTTACCAGCAGGGCTATCGGCAGCGATGTTGCCAGCAGGCGATATGTGGTCGGTTGTGATCGAGTCCCCGAAAATACCAAGCACACGCGCGCCTTTGATGTTGCTAATCGACGGAACATCGAGTGTCAGGTTCTGGAAGTAAGGTGGGTGATGGATGTAGGTCGAATCGTCATTCCATTCGAACAGTTCACCGCCCGACACCTTGATATCTTGCCACATCTCTGAGCCTTCGAAGACGCTGGCGTACTTTTCTGTGTACATTTCAGTGCGCACATGCGCCGTGATGGCTTCAGCGATCTCTGCGCTGGTGGGCCAGATATCTTTAAGGAAAACCGGGCCGTCTGTGCCAGTGCCGATCGGTTCTTTGTCGAGATCGATATCGACCGTGCCCGCCAGAGCATAGGCTACCACCAATGGAGGCGATGCCAGGAAGTTAGCCTTGACCAATGGGTGGACGCGACCCTCAAAGTTGCGGTTGCCTGAAATAACCGCTGCTGCTACCAGGTCTCCGCTGGTGACGGCCTTGGCAACTTCGCCGGGCAGTGGGCCGCTGTTCCCAATGCAGGTGGTACAGCCGTAGCCTACCACATTGAAGCCCAGTTGGCTGAGTGGTTCGATCAATCCGGCGGATTTGAGATATTCAGTGACCACGCGTGAGCCAGGGGCCAGGCTGGTCTTGACATAGGGTTTGACCGTCAGTCCTCTGGCAAGTGCTTTGCGTGCCAGCAGCCCGGCGCCGATCAGTACAGATGGGTTGCTGGTGTTGGTGCAGGAGGTGATAGCGGCAATGACCACTGCGCCGTGTTTCATTTTGGTCGAAGCGCCAAAGGTGGCTTCACGATCGAGTGCCAGGCCAGATAGCTCATAGCCGCGATCCTTAACTGGTGCGCCAAGAGCCTTTTTAAAGCTGGATTTCATATCGGCCAGGGCCACACGGTCTTGAGGGCGCTTAGGGCCTGCCAGGGACGGCACAACCGAGCCGAGATCAAGCTCTAATGTGTCGGTAAATTCTGGGTCAGGGCTGTTTTCGTCGCGGAATAAACCCTGGGCACGGCAGTAGGCTTCGGTGCGTTCGATTACATCCGCCGAGCGGCCAGTCAACCTCATATAGCGGAGAGTTTCAGCATCCACCGGGAAAAATCCCATTGTCGCGCCGTATTCGGGCGCCATGTTGGCGATGGTAGCGCGATCAGTCAGCGACATGGAAGCCAGGCCGGGGCCGTAGAATTCAACAAATTTATCCACCACACCTTTTTTGCGCAACATTTGGGTAACAGTAAGTACAAGGTCAGTGGCGGTGATGCCATCCTGCAATTTGCCTGCCAGTTTGAAACCGATCACATCGGGCAGGAGCATATCCATTGGCTGACCAAGCATGACCGCTTCGGCCTCAATACCACCCACGCCCCAGCCAACCACGCCCAGGCCATTGATCATGGTGGTGTGTGAATCGGTGCCAATCAGTGTATCAGGGAAGGCGTAAGTCTGTCCATCATCATCGCGGGTAAAGACAACTTCGGAAAGATATTCAAGATTAACTTGATGAATGATGCCGGTCATGGGCGGAACAACGCGGAAATTCTTGAACGCATGCTGACCCCATTTCAGGAATTCATAGCGTTCGCCATTGCGCTGGAACTCGATCTCGGCGTTGCGGTTGACGGAATCGCTGGTGGCGAAAAAATCAACCTGTACCGAGTGGTCGATGACCAAGTCAACCGGGACGAGTGGGTTGATCGTCTTAGGGTCGCCGCCCAGCCGCGCAACAGCAGCGCGCATGGCTGCCAGGTCAACTACGGCGGGTACGCCTGTAAAATCCTGCATCACCACGCGGGCAGGCAGGAAAGGGATACCAGGGCGCTCTCCCTGAGGCTTCCACGCAGCGATATTGCGAACATCCTGTTGCGTGATCTCAACATCGTTGCATTGGCGCAGGGCTGCTTCGAGCATGACGCGCACTGAGAAGGGCAGTTTTCCTAAATTGACTAACCCGGCTTTTTCTAACGCATCCAGGCGGAAAATGACATAATCACCGTGCGTGGTTGTTAGCGTATCGCGTGACTTAAAGAAATCGTTTTTCATACTGGCTCCTATACCTGTTGTCCCGGCCTGTACACGGGGGCTCTATGGGATTTTCTGGGCTCTCTGGGAATTGGCGTGGTAAAAAATCATTGGACGCGGACGAGCGGCCCTGCTAGAACGGGCACTATCGCGGAAAACGCGGATAAAACCGTATTTTTAAGGTCATTTCTGCGTTTTTTATATGAATGCACCAGACTAACTTTGAATTTCACCTCGTGCCGGTTGCCGCAATGACAATCTGTGTACCTTACTTGTAAAGTTCTTTTTTGAGGGCATCAACCATGATTTTTTTATCATTCTCGGGCAGAAAGGCGGCCTGGGCACCGGCAAGAATGCATTTTTTAAGTATGGCCCTGGGGATCTTCAAATCTTCAATTGCCACGCGATATTCGCTGCCGAGAGTGATCTGCGAGATGGATGGATCATCTGTGTTGATGGTAACGTTCAGGCCGGCGTCGAGCATGCTTGGGGCAGGGTGCTCAGTCAGTGCCTTGGTGGCACCAGTTTGATAGTTACTGGTCAGGCATACCTCAAAAGGGATGGCGCGCTCACGCGCAAGTGCAGTGGTGGATGGATCGTCGATTACATGGACGCCATGTCCAATGCGGTCAGCACAGAACAACTCAATGGCCTCGCGCACATTTTGGGGGCCGCCCCATTCACCTGCGTGCATGGTGATCTTCAGTCCGGCCTGGCGCGCCTCGTTGAAAAGCGGTAAGAATGGTTTGGCGGGAAAATCAGTCTCGTTGCCAGTCAAGTCAATTGCCACAATGCCCTTTTCGCGTCGATTGATCGAAAGCCAAACCACCTGTTCGGCCAGCTCAATGGATTCATGCCGGTTCACTGATGCGATCAACCTGACGGTGACTCCGAATTTCTGAGCAGCTGCCTTTGTGCTTTCGCATACCCATTCCATCACATCGTTTAATGGGAACCGCTCGGCACGGCTGAGGGCAACCGGTGCGAAGCGCAGCTCGAGGTAACGAACGTTGTCGTGAGCGGCGTCTTCGATCGCTTCATGAGTGATGCGTTCAATCACATCTGGAGAACGGTAAAACATGCGTAGGGTATTGAACTTGCTCAAGAAGTTTGCGAAGGTCAGATTGTCTTCGTTCTGCACTTGTACAAGGCGGCTAAAACGGGGTACGCTGATCGGGATAGTGATGCCATGCTTGCGAGCAATTTCAATCATGGTTTGCAGGCGCAGTGAACCTTCCAGGTGACGGTGCAGCTCCACCTTTGGAATAGCCTGAAATTCGTCGCGCTCCTTCTGCGAAGCAAACAAATTGTTGCCTACTTTTTCTTGTGGCGTTTGCGTCCGGCTGCGAGCGCCGCTGCGTTTGCTACCGGTTGGGATGTGAGAGTGGGTTGTACCAGCGCTGCCGTGGGTGCTGCAGGTTGCCCAGAATGGGTTGGTGCTGATTCTGTCGCGGTTGATGTTTCCAGGGCCACCATGCGTGGCAAATAACGGAAAACCCGGTCGATTACGCCTGAGCGCACTTCACCCAACAGGGTCTGAAACATATCGGAGGCTTTGGTCTTATATTGTACCAGCGGGTCACGTTGTCCGTAAGCCTCCAGACCAATCGAAACGCGCAAAGCTTCCACGCGAGTAAGGTATTCGACCCACAATTCGGTAATGACACCTAACAGCACGTTGCGATGAATTTCTGCCGTACGTAATGTTCCAAGCTCAGCGATGAGCTGGCTGCGCTGGTCGCCGGATAAAGCATTGACTGGTGTATCAAGTGGGAGCGCCATCTTTTCGATAGTGGCCGGGCCAAAATCGCCCAGGCGTGAGGCGTTCTGTGAAAGATGGGCATATTCAGCCTGTCCCCAACCTGCCAACAGCCGGGCGGTGGCATCATCCAGGTGAGTCATGATGTCATCTTCCACATTTTCGGGTTTGCGCCCAGACATGATTTGCGCCGCCAGATAAAAATAATTGAAACGCTGGAATTCTTGTGTTTCCTGTTTATGGGTGCGGGGATTGAACTGGGTACGCCGACCGCGTGCCAGACCAGCCAGCAGCCCGATCAGGTTCGATTCATCCATTTCGGCGGCGTGGATGCCTGATGCATCCATACGGCTGAGGTTTTGATCCAACTCGCGAGCGGTTTGGCTGTTGGGCCCGGTCAGCTTTTCGCGGCGGCTGACCAGCATCGCGCGAGCCGATTCCATCAACCTTCTGGCGGCCTCAGCCCAATCCAGGCGAGCCAGTTCCTCAGCTTTGATCTGGAGTTGTTCGTTCATGCGAAATTCAATGCTGCCTAACAGGCGTGTGATGGCGATACTCGAAAGAGTGATATCGATCTGATCTTTGATGGTATCTTCGAGCGCTTCGGGATTGGTGGTGAGCAGCTTGATCTGTTCACTATTCAATCGTACATCAAAGCGCAGCACGGACTTGAGTTCATCCATGATTTCGGACGCTTTCTTTCCGGCGGAGCCAGTAGGAGAATCGTCGTTTTCTTTCAAACCATCGAAGAAGGTATCAAGGATGTCATTGCGCTCGTCAATCTGGGTTTCCAACCCCTGGGCGGTACTGGCAACAGCGGCCTCGATAGCCTTATAGAGATGCACTTCCTCGGTATTTATTGCGCGTCCGATAATATCCAGCAGGGTTTCCCTGGGGCTGCCCTGGGCGTGGGAAAGCTCATCTAACAGCAGTCGGAATGTAAAAGATGGGAATATCTTGTTCTCGCCGTAAGAGAAAGCAGGTTGAATTTGTTCCAGCCAGGCTAGTAACTTCCACGGGCCCTCGGCATCCGCCATGGCAGGCGGAACGCGCAGGGCAATCTCGTCTTTCAGCAAAGCAGCGATGTCCTCAGTAAGATCGGGCTTGGTCATGGCGCGGTCACGTTGTGAATAAATGATGGTGCGCTGTTTATTGAGCACATCATCGTATTCAAGCAAGTGCTTGCGAACATCGAAGTTGGAGCCTTCAACACGGTGCTGTGACTGTTCGATCAACCCGGTGACCATGCGATTTTCGAGTGGAAAATCATCATCGAGCTTGAAGCGCTGCATGATATTGTCCACCTGCTCGCCGCCAAACAGGCGCATCAGATCATCCTGCAGGGAGAGATAAAAACGCGAAGAGCCCGGATCGCCCTGACGAGCGGCGCGTCCACGCAGCTGGTTATCGATGCGCCTGGCCTCATGCCGTTCTGAACCAATCACGTGCAAACCACCCACACGGCGAACCGTTTCCATATCGTCAAAATATTTTAGGAAATAATGGATCTCGGATTCGTAAATGCCGAAATCCGATGGGTTCATCTTGAGAATGGCCTGGCGCTGGTCTTCCAGGCGCATGTTATAAGGATCAAAACCGGCACGCTTTAATACGCGACTGACAATTGCAATTATTTCATCAGCCAGTTCACCACCCAACTTAATGTCAACACCGCGTCCGGCCATATTGGTGGCAATAGTGACCGAACCAAAGGCACCCGCAGCAGCAATGATCTGGCTTTCCTCGGTGTGCTTGCGCGCATTAAGCACTTCGTGCTGAACGCCACCTTGAATAACAGCTTTTAGACGTGCTTCATCCCCAGACCCCAGGCGCAGGATGGTCAGCAAGCGTGCCAGGTTGGCGGGTTCTTCGGGGTTTATCGAAAGGTTATAAGGTTTGGCGAAAGTACGCAGGAAGAGCGGTTCGAGTTGATCAAGCGATTTATACAGTGGTTCCAGCTCCGGCACAATACGGCCGTCTTCTTCTTTGCCGCTGCGCTCAAACCAGACATGGCGCAGCATGTGCACCTGCAGCAGGCGCCGTACTGGCTCGGCTTTGAGGCGAGCGGAAAGCCGCTCGGATGATTCGACCGAGGTTGTGCCGACCAGCATGGGGCGGCCGAGCACGTGGTCGCGTACGATCTCGGTTACGATGGCGCGCAGCTTAGCTTCAACGGTGCGGTAGACCACATCAGGGTAATCAGCGCGGCGCCAAAAGACCGGTGCCTTACCCGTATCACCGCGGCGCGAGAAATAGGTAACATCGTAGTTGTTTTCGTCTTTCGTTTTGACTTCAACGAGCGGTGAGTCGTTGCGGATGGCGTTGTATTCCAGGTTGGTTGGAATGGGCAAGACATCCAGCTTGTAGATCTTGTGAAATTCTTCCGCTTCGGTAAGGGCGGTACCGGTCATGCCTGCCAGCTTCTGGTACATGCGGAAATAGTTCTGCAGGGTGATGGTAGCATAGGTGACATTTTCCGGCTCGATCTTGACGCCTTCCTTGGCCTCAATGGCCTGGTGCAGTCCGTCGCTCCAACGTCGTCCGGCCATCAAACGCCCTGTAAATTCATCGACGATCACGACTTTGCCACCCTGTACCAGGTAATCTTTATTACGGCGAAAAAGATACTGGGCGCGCAAGGCTTGTTCGAGGTGCCCGAGCAAGCGAGCCTGTTCAGGGGTGACATCTTCCGGCCGGTCAGGGTCGCGCAATGGCTGCCCGAGCAGGACTTCAACGTGCGCAGTGCCGACCTCGGTCATCGATATGGAGCGATCTTTTTCATTTACTTCATAGTCTTCCGGAATGAGCTGCTTTACCACCAGCGCCATCTGGGAATAGTAGTCCAGGTCGCCAGAGGCCGGCCCCGAGATGATCAAAGGGGTGCGGGCTTCGTCGATCAACACATTATCGACTTCATCAACAATGGCGTAATAATGGCCTCGCTGGACCTTATCCGCCGGGGTGTAGACCATGTTGTCGCGCAAGTAGTCAAAGCCAAATTCGGCATTGGTGCCATAGGTGATATCGGCATCGTAGGCCAGGCGGCGATCCACGAGGCGCAGCTTGTCTTTATCTTCCTGGGGAGAGTCGCGCTCTGGGTCGTATAGGAAGGCTTTCTTGCCGTTCTCGGTAGCTGTGGCAGACTGCAGGATACCGACCGTCAACCCCAGTGCGGCGTAAATAGGCGCCATCCAGCGCGCGTCACGTCTTGAAAGGTAATCGTTGACGGTGATCAGGTGGACGCCGCGCCCGGTCAGTGCATTGAGATACAGCGGCAAGGTGGCAACCAGTGTCTTACCTTCACCGGTGCGCATTTCGGCGATCTTCTTCAGATGCAAAGCCGCGCCGCCGATAAGTTGAACATCATAATGGCGCATGCCGAGCGTACGCTTGCTGGCTTCTCGCACAGTAGCGAAGGCTTCGGGCAGAATATCGTCCAACACGGACTGCTCGATAGCCTGGCGTTCGCTAACATCCTCGATACCGTTTATCTCCGCAGAGATACGCGCGCGGAATTCTGCTGTTTTGGCGCGCAAAGCATCATCGCTCAATTTCTCGTATTTAAGTTCCAGATCGTTGACCGGCAAGATAAGCGCAGTTAAACGTTCGACTTCTTTTTTATTGGGGTTTCCCCCGACTAGTGACATGAATTTTTGAAGCATAGTTTCCCTTTCGAAGGGGAAATTATAGCATATTGATTATCAATGAAGATATGAGGGAGATAAGAATACGTGCAGATATTTTGCCTGATTGCATACATTGACACTACCAGTCTTTGCGGTATAATTTTTTGTCGCTACGGTCGACTAGCTCAATGGCAGAGCAACTGACTCTTAATCAGTGGGTTCCGGGTTCAAGTCCCGGGTCGATCACCTGTATATGTGGGGGGTAGGCTATGCGCCACCCCCCACATATTGTTATAAACCGAGAATTTCGCGGTGCAAAAACGGGCTTGGTTGTGATTTGGATGCATTTCAAATTCTCCTGATTATGGAATTAGAGTTCTTTTTCAAAAACTTCCAGCGCGGATACAGTTAAATCAACTTTATTTTCAGGCGGCAGTTTCTCCAAAATTTCTTCGATCGTGCCAGCCACAACTTCTTGCATGGTCGGAATGACATGCGAGTAAATCTTCAGGGTAATTGTAATATCCGCGTGTCCCAGCCGTTCGCTAACCACTTTGGGATGCACACCGCGCAAGAGCAATAACGTGGCATGGGTGTGGCGCAAATCGTGAATACGGATATTGGGTAACTCAGCCGCTTTCAGCATATCTTTGAAACGTCGTATCAGGTTGGTCGGTTCCATCGGCGTGCCGACTTCAGAAGGAAACACCAGGTTGTGCTCTTTCCATTTTTCTTTGGCAAATTGCTTGAAAACTGAGTTGCGGTTCTGTTGAGCCCGCAGCCTTCGGATTGTTTCTTCGCCAACGGGAATGCGCCGTTTCGATTTTTCTGTCTTCGTTGATTGAAACTCGTAAGGGAGTTTTCCTTCTTCGCGCTTCTCATCTGTATACTGCACCTGCTCAACCACAATGATACACTTCGTATCCCAGTCGACATTATTCCAACGCAGACCCAGAATTTCACCTTCACGCATCCCCGTGGACAGCGCAAAGTAGTATAAGTCAACCAGCGGATCATTGCACGCATCTGCCACCTGGATGAACTTATGGGTCTGGTCACGCGATAAATGCTGAATCTTCTGCGATTGGTTCTGCTTGGGCTTGGCTACATTCTTCGCCAAGTTTTGTGGGATAACACCCTGGGTCACCAGGTAGCCAAAGAAAGCGCTGGCCGTTTGCCAGATGTACAGCAACTCGCGCTGACCGACTTCTTTTGAATACGTGGTAATAATTTGCTGAATATCCAGCGGTTTCACATCAAAGACGCGCCGTTTACCAATTTGTGGAATGATATACTTATCAGCAACGCGCTTGTAACCGAGATAAGTCTTTAAACTCTTGGAAAGCTTTTTGTAGTCCAGCCAGATCCCGATAGCTTCTTCGATGGAGGCCGCAAGCAGGCCAACATCGGACACATTACGACTTTTGTTTTACATGTCCTGTATCCAGCGGGTCGATTCAGTCTTTGTGGCAAAGGATTGAGAAATGTGTTGCCCACGAATCGCGATTTGTGCCATAAAAGGCTTGGGACGCCCTTTGCGAACCGTGATCGATCCCTCGCCATGTGCGCGATAGTGTTTAGCGACCATTTGACAAAGCCTTGGGCTGCGGGTAAC
>CAIMZS010000073.1 GCA_903846015.1 uncultured Anaerolineae bacterium
GGCCAACAGCACATGTTCGTGGGTTTGCGGCATCGGACCATCAGGAGCAGCCACCACCAAAATCGCGCCATCCACCTGGGCGGCGCCGGTGATCATGTTCTTGATATAGTCGCGGTGACCAGGCATATCCACATGGGCATAGTGACGCTTGTCTGTCTCATATTCCACATGCGCAATATTGATCGTGATACCACGCGCCTTTTCTTCCGGCGCGTTGTCAATCTGGTCATAAGCACGGAAATCAGCCTTGCCAAGTAACCCAGATACCTTTGTGATTGCCGCAGTTAAGGTCGTCTTGCCGTGGTCGATGTGCCCCATCGTACCCACATTAAGATGAGGTTTGTTACGGTTAAATTTTTGTTTCGCCATTTTCCTCTCCTTTTGGAAAAGAACAAACTGATGATTTCAGCAACTGAGCCCTCAATGGGATTTGAACCCATGACCCCAGTCTTACCAAGACTGTGCTCTACCAACTGAGCTATGAGGGCTTATCTTGCTGCCCGGAAAAAATCCGGGTAGGTGGGCAGTGAAGGATTCGAACCTCCGAAGGCGTCCGCCAGCTGATTTACAGTCAGCCCCCTTTGGCCACTTGGGTAACTGCCCATGTTGTATTTAATTAAGCCGTTTCCGACTCGAGTTTGGGGTCATTCCTGGCCCCAAACGCCAGTCATCAATGGAGCCGACGACGAGAATCGAACTCGTAACCTCCCGCTTACAAGGCGGGTGCTCTGCCGATTGAGCTACGTCGGCGGGTTTCTACTCCCGCGTTAAGCGGATGGATTATACCAAAGGCTCCGCATTACCACAAGGTTTCTGAACAAAATTATCAGCCTGAGCCCATCTATAAAACGGGATGCAGGCTGACCGGTAGCCCCAGCGGAAACGAAGTCTATCAGGAATCGCTCAGGGCGTCAAGCCCACTATGTTATAATCTGCACAATTAATTTCCTAATAACCCAACGGAGAATATACTGATGAAAATTGAGGTTATCTACTGTGCAGTCTGACACTACACAGACCGGGCCGTGAGCCTGGCAAGTGATTTGATGAAGAAATTTGAGGCTGACATCGATACTTTGACCCTGGTACCATCCGATGGAGGTCGTTTTGAAGTAAGTGTGAATGGAAAATTGCTGTACTCCAAACTCCAGACCAAGCGTCACGCCGAACCTGGCGAGGTGGTAAACCTGGTGGAGAAATTCAATCATTAGCGAGGCAGAATGACAAAGAAAGGCCGTGTATTTTCTGGCGCCCGCCCCACTGGACGTCAGCACCTGGGAAATTACCTGGGGGCGATTAAAAATTATGTCGGGTTGCAAGATGAATACGAAAGTGTGTACTGCATCGTAGATGTGCATGCATTGACAACCGTAGAAACCACCAAAGACCTGGTGAGTAACACCTACGATATGGCCTTGGATTGGTTGGCGGCGGGTATCCGGCCTGAAGAGTCCATCGTTTTTGTGCAGAGTCATGTGCCTCAGGTGATGGAACTTCACACTTACCTTTCGATGGTGACGCCGTGGGGGAAGCTGACCGATTTGCCTACATTTAAGGAAAAAGTGAGACAGCAAGAAAGTAACGTCAATTATGGGCTGGTGGGCTATCCGATATTGATGACAGCTGATATCGTGCTATACAAAAGCGATGTGGTTCCAGTGGGCGTCGATCAAGCGCCGCACATAGAGTTTGCGCGTGAGACGGTGCGCTCATTCAATTACCGTTATGGTAAAAATGTGCTCAAAGAACCTCAGATGAAAAACACCGAAATCCCCAAAGTATTGGGCATTGACGGGGTTCAGAAGATGGGCAAGAGCCTGAACAATCACATCGAACTGGCCTCCACGCCTGATGAAACCCGCCAAAGGGTGATGCAAATGGTAACCGATCCGCAGCGCATGAAGCGAACCGACCCAGGCAACCCGGATATTTGCAATGTTTTCTCGATGCATAAAATTTTCTCTGCCCCTGATGATATCGAAATGATCAGCCAGGAGTGCCGGCGAGCTGGGATTGGTTGCGTAGACTGCAAGAAACGTTTCGCCGAAAGTCTGAACAAGGATCTGGCGCCCTTTCGAGACAAACGCGAAGAGGTCAATAAAAAACCGGATATGGTGTGGGATGTGCTTCACGACGGGGCCAGACGCGCGCGCGCTATCGCCGATGAAACGATGGCGGAAGTACGCGCTGCAATGCAATTACCCAGATAGTTATAAACAAAACCTGAAGTGTACTGTAATCCATCTGTATGCTTCAGGTTTTTTGTTGGAGAATTTGAGATGCGTGCCCTCGTACAGCGTGTTGGGTATGGGAAAGTTAGCGTAGGAGGTAACACCACTGCTGAAATTGGTAAAGGCGTGGTGATTTTGCTGGGTGTGGGGCAGGGAGATACCGAAGAACAGGCGTATTATCTGGCAGAGAAAATCGTCAACCTGCGGATTTTCGAAGACGATGGTGGCAAGATGAACTTATCACTGGTGGATGTGGGAGGCGCAGCCATCGTTGTTTCACAATTCACACTATATGCCGATACGCACAAAGGCCGCCGACCCTCTTTTACAGAAGCTGCCTTGCCAGATATGGCCCGCCCACTGGTTGATAAGTTTGCAGAAAAAATACGGGCGCAGGGGATATCCACCGGGCAGGGCATATTTGGAGCTGAAATGCAGGTTGAAATTCATAATGATGGCCCGGTCACCATTTGGTTGGAAAAATAAACGGGGAAAGACGGGCATCTTTCATCGAATGACAACAACACAGCGATTTCCGAACAATCATTGCATCGAAAAGAACCCGAATAAACCATAAACAGCTTTGTCAGCGAATTCCTGCGAAAACCTTGAATACGCCGGAGAACTATACCTTTTGATTAGGTTTATCTGCCTCGGGCGATATTGAGCCAATGGGCCTGATCGTAAGCCTCAAGGGGAGAACTGTGCATATCTTCCAAAAATAGGGCATCCATGCTGAGCGAAGCAGGTGAAACATGCACTCGTATGATGTTATCCTGGGATGTATCTCCCAAACCAGTCATGACCAGAGTGAGCGGCAGCCATGGGTCGCGCTGATAATATGGGGAGAGATTGCCCCAAGCACCAACATCGCCAGCAAAAATAATGACGGGCTTGTACCGCGCCGCGGGTTTGAATATCTTTTCCATGAGAGGATTGGCCCCATCCTTTTTTTGACAATCCCAGACATTGGGCATGGCTTGTTTGTGTTTAAGGACTTTCATCTCAGGGTTTTGGAAAACGAGTGTTTTGTGCATAAACACAAAAATAAATCGCGTTCCCGGGTCGGCAATGGCTTTGCCAAGCTCTTGCTGTAACATATCCAGCTGGGGCTGATCTAACCCACATTCAACCCGCTCTGTATCCAAGAAAATCAAGTGTGCGGGGCCATACTCTTTACCAAAATAAGTTTGTTTTCCAAAATAAGCTTCATATAAGCTGCGATCATTGGCGACATCGTGGTTGCCAGGGCTGTTATAAAAGGGAAACGGCAGTTTTTTGAGAAAAGCCGCCTCCAAATTAAGAAAGTCAATATCCTTTTTTTGATATACAATATCGCCAAGAGAAACCATAAAATCAGGTTTGGCGGATAAAATATCAGGCAAACGCTCCAACAGCAACCTATCAGGCATCTGATCAGAAATTGAAGGTGATCCATAAAGATGACCGAGCACAAAGAAGTCAAATTCTGCCGGGTCACGACTAGAATTGTTAACAAGATTGGCGGCCCGCAAGTAAAGCCATTCACGCAGCCCTGATGGCAGTCGGTCCAGCTTCCACAAGCTAAAAATGACCAGACATAAGGTGACAGCCAGACCAAAGATTACAGCCCCAAACTTATAGAAGCGTATCACACCAGATTCTGCCACAGATTGGTTACAAATTTTGAATAGCGACCGGCTCGAACAGGGAAGTGAGAGAGTATATCTGCCAATTCGGCAGCCTGGCTTACTGCGCTTTTTATTTCAAGAATAACTTGTTCATCTACTCGATGACAAAAATTGATGTTCGGCCGCGAAGCAAAATATTGATCATAGCCCTTCAAGTTTGAATCAATAGTCAGGCGCACCTTGCCATTGGCTGAGACATAATATTCCCGGTGATAAACCGTTAGAAGCACCGGGCGAGAAACCGAAAGCAATTCTTTCACAACCCCGCTGGCAGCCGCGCGGAACTCATCCATCAAGCTGGCCCAGCTGTTGTTTTGAAGCGGAAAATCAGGAGACAGTTTTTCAATCAGCTTCCAGCCCACATTCTCTGATTTTATTTTTACTTCCACCTGCCCATTTTGAGCTGTCAGCAGGTTTGCACCATACCAACGGTAGCGTAACTTCCGGCGCACTGGCACACCCGCGATATGATCGTTGAAGGAATCCAGCCCATGAGTATCAAAATATACACTGTTGACCAAACGCGGGGGATAAGCAAAGCGAAACCCAGCCGGATGCATTTGTACCCAACTTCGCAATTCGGACAGATGTAACTCAGAATAGGCCTGTTTGAGTTCATATCGTGTGTCAAAGCCTTTCGTGACAGTCATCAGTTTCCCAGGATCCCTTCTGCGTACAATTTATCGACATTCAAATCCTGCTGCGGCATGATCTCGCCATTTAATTGAATGGTGCTGCCAATCTGCGCTACACAAAGCTGCGGTGAATTGAGAATTGTGACATTCTCAGCAGTGATTGTCCCAGGACCATAAACTGGTTTTTTCATATAGGCAGCCAATCCTGCGAATCTTGTATTTTTGATCTGCGAATTTTTAATGACGATACTTGAGAGATCCTTACTAGCCACACCGATGCCGAGGGTGTCCATGGTAATACCATCAGCAACAACATGGCTATTTTCGCCAATCGAAAGACCTTTGTCAGTAATATTTGTAATGGTCAGGTTGTACAGGTTGGCATGCGTTCCACTCACATCGACGGCATCTCCCTTAATATCGTGGAAATTGCAACCTCTAATTTCTCCGTCTGAAAAATCACTGTCAAAAGCATCCGCAAATGCATTTTCAAATTCCGTATCGATAAACGTAAATTTGCCGTGCACCACATTGATGGCATCCTCAGTCTGATTGTTACCGATGATGGCGTGATCAAGATTGATAGCACTGGCAAAGAAGGTAATTCCTCCAGTGAGAATCCAACCCTGGCGTTCGATACCGTGCGTCAGTTCAACACGGGCATATTTCCAGAAGGATTCATTGGCAGCATGTAAAACTACAATTCCTCCCCATCCTTTATTCTCATCTTGCGCAGTGAGCAGGATGGGGTTGCTGGCATCACCAAGCATATTAACAGCATTTTGTGCCAACAGCACTGCGCCAGGTTCAAATCGCAATACTGTGCCAGGAGCAATTTGCAGCCTGACATTCTGGGGAATGATCAAATCACCCTTTATATCCCATACACCCGGGGAGATGAGCAATTGATCAGCATCAGGCGAAGCAGACATAAAAGGATAGGTATTTAGCAATTCGCTAACTTCTGGAGCCTGTGGGATGGGGCCGAGGCTTATTTCAGCAGGTGTCATTACGCCATCCAGGCTGACCTTGATCTCTTGCGGTAAACCGCCAAATCGAACAACAGCCTCCACCGTGGGTAGGTTTTTGGGCTTGCTCCATGCACTGGCATCACTTAGCAAGATGGAATACATGGCATAACTGGGGATTTGCTCACTATCTTTAAGAGATGAAAGTGTGCCAGGCTCCGGGGTATCCATTGGGATGGACTTTCCTTTCACCTCAAACCGCAGCACATCCACCGGCAGAGCAGAAATGTTGGTTAATTCCACCTTGAGTGTGATAGGGCCTGTATCGCCAAGATTAATGCCGCTGATCGAATAAGCGCCCTTGACCGGGTTAGGCGGCGTGAACCACAAGTTGAGGAAGGCCTGGCGATCAATGAGTCTCTGCCAGTTAACATCCAAGCCTTTTGGCTCATATTCTACTTGCAGCGCCTGGGTAAAGCCCTGGGCTTGTGAATTATATTTTTGTTTCAGGTTTTCTATGTACCCCGGCCGGGTGATGCGGTAAAGTTCTTCAGCATATGCACGTTTAACATCATCATCATTAAAAATGCTGTTGCCAACATCAAAAATAAAGTTTTTGGTGGCATCCAATTTGCATTCCTCAAATGGTATCGCATCATACACCACCGGTTCAAGCCGGGCCGTGATGGGGTTGTAATAAAAACGCAAGTTATGCCAGTTGGTGCCATGGCAGGCGGCCCACAAGTCTGAAATGGCAAAGAAACGACCCATTAAACGAACATCGAAAACCTGGGATGCCGGTAATGCCCCCGTTTCATAAGAGCGCAAGAGAGAGCGGGCAGTTTCAGCTTCTGCCGTGAGGGATGGGCTGCCTGCGATTTTTCCTGCCTGAAAACTGGATATATCCGCGGTTTTTTCGGTGGTGTAGGTCCAGCCATTTCCGATAAATTTCGTACCGTGAGCATAGAAATAGGCCCACTTATCCCATAAATTATCTTCATCAAAGCGTATGATGACACCCTGGCGGCGTCCCTGACTTTCGATGAGTTCACCGGTAAAATTTTCCTCGATGCCATAAATACCCAAAAGATTGCCATTTAGCAACACGTTTGTAAAATTATAGCGGGTAGTGAGAACATTCTCTTCAATCAGGTTCTGGTGAAAGGCCCATTCGTATAAAAAATTACGGGTTTCGGGGGTCTGGATGGAAAATTGGCGAAAACCCATCACCTGGGCATCGTTGTTGAGATGAATGCGAAATGACCACTTGTCACCCTGCAGGTGATCAGTCCAATCTCCCTTGAGACGCATATCCGCATCCATCACAGGCCCGTTATCAAACGTCATGGTTGCCGGGACAAAATCCGCATCGGTCGTTTGCAAAATACCGACTTTGAGTGCCTCATCGCGCTTTTCCAACATCTGGCGGTAATATTTGAATTTGAGATCGATGGAGATGGTGGGCAGTCCGTTATTCTGATAAAGCCTCAATTCGTTAGATGTATTTTTTTCAGCAGTAGCTACGGCGGATTGCACAATAGTCTGGGCCTGTAAGCGCGTTTTTCCCAAAAGGCCAGCCCGATCCAGCAGAACGGCGCTGGCGAGTGAAAACAAAAAGAAAATCGCGATGATTGTGCCCAGCAAGAAACGTTTTATGAGCGGTGTTTTCGTTCCGCCAGGTACGGGCTTTTGCTCTTCAGTTTGGTGTATCTTCATTCTTCATCATCCACCAAGCAAATTGCTCTGTTCTACGATGCTTACAGCGCTGTCAGGATAGGCTTTTCGAAGAGAATCCAAAGTGCGGATTAATTGATCCTGAGTACTGATATTGACATAATAAGTAAGTTGAAGAAGATCGCCAGAATGATCAAGGCGGCGAAAATCCAGAGTTTTGAACTCATTAAGCAGATAGGCATTAATTTCAGCAAAGAGATTCTCTCGAGCTTGTGTATCATGTACCTGGATATTTAGATAGAGATTGTGCAACGCTTTGCGACGTCTGAAGAGCAACGCGCGAGCCAAGAGGAAGGCCATGATAACCGCAACTGCCACCAGAGTGGGAACACGCTGGTCAGCTCCAAAGCCTAAGCCTATGGCAATCGCCAAGAAGAGAAAAATGAGTTCTTCAGGATCCTTGATCGCTGTGCGAAAACGCACGATCGAAAGAGCACCCACCAGGCCTAGCGAAAGCGCCAAGGATGATTTAACGATGGAGATTACCAACAAGGTGATCAGTGAGAGCAGTGGTAATATGGCGCCAAAGTGCAGCCGGTTGGAAAGCGAATTCCCAAATTTGATGTAATACCAGGCAACGACAAGCGACACTCCGGTTCCAAGCGCCAGATTGA
>CAIMZS010000074.1 GCA_903846015.1 uncultured Anaerolineae bacterium
ATTCAAACTATACACCATTACTTTGAATTCAGCTTGACCATTATCTCCCTGAAACTCTCCAGCCCTGCTTCCAGGTTTTCTATAATATCAGCGGCAAGGTCTTCCGGATCGGGTAGGTTATCAAGGTCGGCAAGGGATTTGTCCTTTAGCCATGTGATATCCAGGCTGGTTTTGTCGCGGGCAATAATTTCATCATAGGTGAACTTGCGCCAGCGGCCTTCGGGGTTCTTGTCGGGGTGCCATGCGTCCTTGCGCTTGTGGCGGTTGGAGGGATTGTAGCAATTGATGAACTCGCGGAGGTCGTCCAGACGGAGCGGCTTGCGCTTGAGCGTGTGGTGGATATTGGTCCGGTAGTCGTAATACCAAACCTCTTTGGTCCAGGGATTTGGACTGGCGGCGCGGTTATCAAAAAACAACACGTTTGCCTTTACACCATTGGCATAGAAAATTCCGGTCGGTAAACGTAACCCATCTTCGTCACCTGCTAGCACAATTACTCATTATTACAACAACTTATAATTTTTTCATCGCCTCAGGTGGCACTACAGATTTTTTATTATTAATAACTGTCTTACATTTACCAAGCGGGTCTGGCTTGATGCTCAAGGCAGTGAATATTTGTTGCTGCCTGACTTCGGGTTGAGTCGTGGTTCTCAGGTGTATGGTTTTATTGGTCTCAGTCGGCAAGGTAATCGTGAGACGTTGCTGGGTCGACATGATGTTGCGAATGCTGTCCCAGCTTAGATTGATACCCTGCTGTTTGAGCTGATACCGTAGGGTATGCACCAGATGGTAGGCCAGCAAGGTAATGAATAAGTGACCGGTGACGCGATCCTCTTTTTGATGATAGACCGGACGTAGGCCAAGGTCGGTTTTCAGGCTTCTAAAAGTGGCTTCGATCTCAGTCAACATCGTATAGGTCGTCCACAATTGCTGTTCCGACCAGTCCTTGATGCTGGTTCGCAGGCAGTAAACGCCACAGTTCTGGTCTTTTTGTTCACTTTGCGGTTCACGCTTCCATTCAATAGCTGTGGCGTTGTTTTTTTCGTCATCCGCTAGAACCTCAATTTTATAATCTGACGCAACACGGCTGTGCTGTTCGCGTAACCGACCGATGCGTTCGAGGATTTTTGCGTAATTTTTGATCGTGCCTTTTTTACCCAGGCCTGCATGAAGCTGGTCTAGCGCCGTTTCCAGGCGCTCATGGAAACGGTTCCGAATCCCCTGTTCTTTTTTGGCTTTGAGTTCGGAATGGCAATAGAGCCGGGTTTCTCCGGTTTCCGCATCAATTTCGCGATAAACGGTGACGCTGTTGTGTGTGGTTTGACGAACGATGACCTTATCTTCCCGGCCTCGGGGGTCTTTCAGGGTGCGTTCCCGGCTGACCACCAGGTACTGATAACCCTGCTCGATCAGCCAGGCGATGTTTTCGGCGCTGGCAATACCGGCATCCATGATCACCACCGGCTTCACCATTAATGGATTCTTGCCCTGAAGCCCGTCCAGCATCAGCGATAAGGTGGCCGGTTCACTGGCATTGCCTGGAAAGACTTGGCTACCCAGCGGAAAGCCGTCGCCATCCAGCACCAAACCCAGGGTGACCAAGGGGCAATCGCTGCGTTTTTCTTTGGATCGACCGAATTTGGCTTTGGGATTTGCGGCGCACTGGCCTTCGAAGTAGGTGTTGGTTAAATCGTACAACACGATGCTGCGGTTCAAATCGAATAAGGTTTGTTCCTGAACGGCTAAAAATGCTTCCAGCGTAACCTGGTGTTTGAGCAGTTTATCGCTGATTTTATACAAGCGGGTCAGGCTGGTTGTGCCATAGTCATGATTCAGAAGTTCGCCGAGGCCGGTGCGCGATTGCAGCCAGTCATGGGTCTGCAACTCGCTGCCGGGCCAGACCATGCGGCCAATGATGCTGCCCAGCGCGGCGGCTAACTCGATTTTATTAAAACCCAGCGCGGTAAGCTTCTGATCCAGTTGCAGCTGCATGACCGCATGCATCGCCAGTGTTTCCGTGCCGATTCTACGGGCTTGCACGGCTTCGACCTGATTAATGTCAACCCGGTAATAATCCTGCTCCGGGCTATCGGTGTCCACGGGTTGTGCCAGTTTAGCGATGATGAGTTTGCTATAGCGTTGGGCTGCCGTTTCCAGAAGTTGACCGAGATCGTTGGTCAACTCAAACAATTCAGCCTGGCGTGGCGTTGAGCCTTGCAGTAATTGATCGATTCTGGCCGTAAGCAACGACCAATGTGTCTGCTCAATAGCAAAATCTTTGCCCAGATTGAGCAGGATGCGTTGCTTGACCTGCGTACCCACACGAAAGGACTCGACGATTCGATAGGTGAAGGAGCTGCCGCCAGCTGGCGTGGATTTGGTTAAGGTTTTTAAAATATACATATCCCTAGCCTATACGGAATTTCAGACTAAGGCAAATTTTACCTAAAATAGATGGCACTACATTGGTATATTAAAAATAGAGCCTCTGATTTTAAAGGATTTTATTTTTTCAGGCCTTGTAGCGGGTAAAAATCGACCACTTCTCGTAAAAAAGCGACGAAGATGGGTTAATTTAGGCCAGGGATATATTAAGTCTATTGATTACGCAACCGGTGAATTATGTGTTTCTTCCAGCTTGCCTGCTAACGGTCTTTCTGGGCAGTCCATGGTTACTCCTGAATGTTTGTCTCCTGATGCTCGGGTTCGAATTAATGATCCAGTAGGTCGATTTGGTTTAAAGCAAGGCGGACCTGGTTGTATATCCCAAGGAACTTGTGATGTTGAAGAAAGTCTGTATGACCAACGTTTTACA
>CAIMZS010000075.1 GCA_903846015.1 uncultured Anaerolineae bacterium
CCTTGAAAGCGCCATCCACACCATCCAGCGCTGGGTCGCATCCAACTGGACCGACGGCGATGTGATCGATTTCCATCTGGAATGGGTCTAATCGCCTCATCCTGCCCCGGTGAGCCCTTCATTCTTCACTCTACAATCTACATTCTTCACTCTACCATCCCCTCAGGAGTCAATATGGACTTAAAACTGAAAGACACACGTGTTCTCATCACCGGCGCCTCCCGCGGACTCGGCTACGCCACTGCCCTGGTGCTCTCGCGTGAAGGTGCGCAACTCGCCATCAATGGACGCGACGATGCCCGCATCCAGGCTGCCGCAGCCAGGCTCTCCGCCGAAACCGGCAGCCGCGCGCACGGCATCGCTGGCGATATCAGCAGCGCCGCCGTGATCGAAAGCCTTGTCACTGCCGCGGCAGCGGCGCTCGGCGGGCTCGATATCCTGATCTGCAACGCCGGCGGTCCGCCCCCTGGCGCGTTCGAGGCCTTCGACGAGGCCACCTGGCAAAAAGCCATCGATCTGTCCTTCATGAGCAACGTGCGTCTGATCAAGGCCGCCCTGCCTTACCTGCGCCAATCCAAATGTGCCAGCGTCCTGACGGTCACATCCTACTCGGTCAAGCAGCCCATCCAAAACCTGGTGCTCTCCAACTCCATCCGCGCCGCCACGGTGGGGCTGACCAAGTCGCTGGCGCTCGAACTCGGCAAAGACGGCATCCGCTTCAACTCGATCCTGCCGGCCTGGACTGAGACCGAACGCATCACCGAGCTGATGACGGCGCGCGCCAAAAACAACGGCACCACTATGCAGGCCGAGATCGACAAGCAGTCGCTCGAAAGCGCCCTGGGCCGCATGGCCAGCCCCGAAGAATTCGCCAACGTGGCAGCCTTCCTGGTCTCGCCGCTGGCTTCCTATTTAACAGGCGTCATGCTGCCGGTCGACGGCGGCATGCTCAAAAGCACTTTCTAATGTGGGGTCGTGTGATTTTGTGACCCTGGTCACAGACTTTTTCGTTTGGTGGTGGTATCCTGTTTGCATCAAACATTCAAGGAGAAAACATGACTGAAAAAACCTGTCTTAACTGCGGCCGTAATTCCAACGAAATCCCCCTGCTGGCGCTTGAATACCGCGGCGAAAGCTACAACCTGTGCCCGCAATGCCTGCCCGTTATGATCCACAAACCCCAAAACCTGGTGGGCAAACTCCCCGGCGCCGAGAACTTCGACGCCGCCAACCACGAGCATTAGACCGTAGGGGCACAGCACCGCTGTGCCCCTACGGCGCCTCCTCGCTTCACACGCACAAACCATCATCGCCAAGCCTCCCCCATTTGTGCTCTTCAAATGGGGGAGGTGGCCGAAGGCCGGAGGGGGTCTGCTCTTGCCCTATGTTCTACGAGCGGCCCTGCCCACCCCTACCTCCGCCCGCCACCACCCCTTCGCAGCCCATCCGGCACAGCGTCTCAAAGCCGGCCGCCTCGCACAACGGCGCAGCCTCGTCCGGGTGCGCAAAATAGGCATCCGTGAAGCCCTCGGCGTTCGGGTTGGCGCCATTTGCCAGCATGCTTTCCACTTGCTCGGGGTGATCCAACAGCCACTCCGGATACTTCTTGGCGCTGTCGCGCAAGGCCTGCTGCCGCTCTGAAAGTTCCAGCAGATGATAAAGCGGCCCCATCAACAGGGCGGCATCAAAACCCCCATCCGGGAACATCGCAAGATCCAGCGCATTAGCCTGCCGGCAGCCCTGCAGCCGAGAGATCCAGCAGCGTGACCGCATAACCCAGCCGCGCCAGCTCCAGCGCATAACGCCCCGGCCCGCCGCTGATATCGATCAGGTCAGCGGGCGGCGGCGGCAAAAACGCCTTCAACGCAAGCATTGTCACCGCAAACTCCGTCCGATGCCGCCTCCCCAGCCTGTCCCACTCATGCTCTACACTGGCATCATAATATTCCTGAATCGTTGGCATGAGGTTCCTTTTTGGGGGGACGCTGATATTATTCACACAGCGCTGCTTCTGTTAAAAGCCAATCATTGCCAAAACCCGGTTTGTTCTTTTGACAAAACCACCCGCGCTGTGAATTACTACCTTTGCGCGAATTTATCAGGGCAGAATAGAGTCAGTCACTCCAAAAATTACTTTCGCTATCAGAAAATGTATTTTTAGAAAAAGGCAGGTTCGCCTATTCTTTCTCAAACCCTTGACTCGTGAACTTCAGCGTTCGACTGTTCTCAGTGACTGTCCTCACAACCTGATCCGGAACTCCGGCTGGAATCTCTGCTTCGATCTCCAGCGTGACAGTCACGGTCGCTCCGACTAGACCCGAGAGATGGGCGATGACTTCATCGGCGATGGTGCTGGCGTCCAGACCGGTGCGCAGCGGGTTGAGCTTGACTGTGCCGTGGAAACGTTTCGGCTGGGTGAATGCAGGCGGGGGTGGTGGTGGAGGGTAGTCTCCAGGTTTCTTCCCAGGCGGGGGATCAATATCATCAGGTGGCGGCAGCGGCCCGGTGACAGGCGGCTTGCGGGTTTCGGCGTCCATCTGTTTGCGGGCCACAGCGCCCTTGACCAACAGGCCGGATGAGCTGGCATCCAGGAAGGATACGGGCTGATTTCCGCGCAGTCCCTTGTAGCGCCCAACGATTTCATCGTAACTATCCGCAAAAGCAAAGCTATCCAATTCCCAGGTTAACAGGCTGATACCTTCGCGAACTGCGCCGAGCAGTACGTCAGACCCCTTAAGACGCGGCAGGTAGATGTAACGCGCGAAGTCTTCGGCAAGCTGTTTGACGGACACATGATTGCCGCGCCAGAGCGGGACGCGGTCGAGTTCCATGCGCAGGCGCGAGGCGGCGAAACCGGTCAACAGCAGTTCATCGTTTTTGAGTTTCTTGCTGGCGCGTACGGCCAGGGCTTCCTGACCGGTCAGGCGCAGGGCCTGCCATGCCACCGGGGATTGGGGCGTGGCCTGGACGGGCACCAGCAGCCACTGATAGGTTTCGGGCAGCCGGGCTGTGACCATGCCATCGGCGGAGCCTTTCTGGGTTTCGGCTTGTCGCACCTGCAGCGGGTCGAGATTGAGGGTCAGCTTATCCACCAGGATCGACTCCCAGGCCAGGTATTTGCGGGTGGCTTCGTCGAGATCCTGCAGGCGGGTCTTGTCTGCGGCCAGGAAAACAAGCGCATTTTGAAACAGGCGAGGGATGCTGCCGCGTGTATCAAGAATGACTTTCGCGGCGGCTTCGGCCTTGCTGCCCGTTTCCCTGCTGTAGGCGTTTTCAATCCCCAGCACCACCAACCGCGCATCGTGATCGTCTGGTACGTCCTGACCGGACTGCGGCATGGGATGGATGCGGCTGAAGTCGCCCATCTGGCGCAGGTCAGCCCGCAAACGAATTTCCAATTCCTTTACGATCTTATCAGGCTCACGTTTGAGCTGTTCGGCGCGGTCTTCGGCCAGTTTGGTGACCGTCGGCTGGGTGGAGTACCAGTAGCGCGCGCCATCCTGGTAGAGATAGGTGGCGGCGGATGCCAGGCGGCGCAGGGCGTCGCCAAAGACCGCCGGGGATTCGCCCGGCATGACACAGCCGAGCTTGACGCGCCGGTCTTCCAGGCCACGGTGGGCAGCCTGGGTGAGCGGTGCCGAACCCAGGTAGATGGCACGCGCCACCCGGCGGCAAGCCGCAAACTTGCCCAGGTTGGGCACTTCCCCGTCCATGCGCAGGGGCAGCGAACTGGGGCCATCGACATCCTTCTCGATCACCGGCACCCAGTTATCTGAGAGATAGCGCGTCATTTCAAACTGCACGCGCGGGTCGTCGATCGGGATGTTGGCTGGCAGGATCAACGGGTTGCGGTCGCCTTTTTCCCAGAGACAGTGGATGACGGCCGCCATCAGGCGCAGCACGCCGCGCGTGCGCTGGAACTTGACCAGCGTCGACCAGTCGGTGTACAGGCGGTCGAAAATCTCGGGGTGGATCGGGTAGGCGGCTTTGATGCGGTTTTCATAGTCGGCATCGTGGCATTCGGGCGGGAATTCGGCCTGCTGAGTGCGGTATAGATCGGCAAAGGCGCGCGCCACCACATCGCGGTTCTTGAAATGTTCCGCATCAGTGAGCGGCTCGAAGAGACGCCGGCGCACGATCTCAAAGCCTTCTTCGGCAGTGGCCGGACGCCAGGAACTTTCGACACGTCCAACGACGTTGCGCAGACGGTCAAGGGCCTCACGCCCGCGTTGGCCACCGACTTCGGCATTATCGGCCTGGGTATGTGGGGAACCGGATGTATCGGAAGCGGGCAAGCTGATAACCAGCAGGCAGTTTTTGGCGAGTTTTGCAGATTCGGTCAGTACCTGGGCAAAACTGAACTGGGTCTCAAAGCCGCCGGCCGGCAAATCGCTCTGGTCGTGCAGTTGGCGGGCATAGGCCACCCATTCGTCGATCAGGATCAGGCAGGGGCCGTATTCGATGAACAATTCGCGCAAGGCATCGCCGGGGCTGGTGGCCTTTTCGTCATCCGCCTGGATGCGCGCAAAAGCCGGTTTGCCACCCAACTGCCAGGCCAATTCGCCCCACAGCGTGCGCACTACGGTGCCATCCGCTTTGACACTGGGGTTGCCGGGCGAGATCTTGTTGCCGACCAGCACCACGCGCCGGGCAGCAGGCAGGGTTGCAGCCTGGGCGGTCTGCATGACGGAGTCGATGCCGGGCAGTTCGGTGGGAGAAATGCCGGAAAACAGATGGTACAGCGCCAGCATGGAATGGGTCTTACCGCCGCCAAAGTTGGTCTGAAGCTGGACGACCGGGTCGCCGCCCTGGCCGGACAGGCGATGTACCGCGCCGACCAGCATGCCCTTGAGACTCTCGGTCAGGTAGGTGCGCCGGAAGAATTCAACCGGATTGCGGTACTCGTCGGTGCCTTCACCCAAATGCACCTGCCACAGGTCGGCAGCGAACTCGGCCTGCTGGTAGCGCCCGCTGGCGACATCCTTGTGCGGGGTGACGACTTCACGCCAGGGTTTGAGGCTGCCGGTGACGGTACTTTCGATGGTGGTGCCGCTGGTCTTGCGTTTTTCACTGCGCACTTGTTCATCGAAACGCAGGCGCAGCAGTTCCAGTTTCACTTTTTCAATTTCATCGGATTGTGGCGCGGAAATGGCGGCCAGCAGCCGCGAAGCAGAATCGAGCGCGCGGTAGGCGTCATCGGTGGCGAAGGTTGCCTGGTGGGCCCACTTGTTGCGCACCTCGCGCAGTTCGCTGACCAGGCTGCGTTCGGCGTGCCCCAGGGTATCGCGGAATACCTGGTTCCACTGCTCCCACATGGCCCGCAGCAGAAAAGCCACATCCATATCCGGAAGTTCGGCTCCATCAGGCCAGGTTAGATCATTCTGCCAGCCTTCAGTGCTTTTAGTGACCCAGTATTTACCGTATTTGGCGTTCAGTTCGCGCTCAATAAAGGGCCGCAGCCCGTCACGCAGCAGTTCCAGCGACTTGCCGACACGTTCGTAGTTGGTAATGGCCATGTTTTATCTCCCCTGGAAAATGGGTTGAGTATAATATGATTCAAATCCGCTTACGCTCGCCGCAGCGCTTCTAATTTCAAGTTCTTCAAGCCAATCAGTTCCGGATCGCCGGTGACCAGGGTGGCTTGCAGTTTTTCGGCGGTCGCGGCGGCAAACGCATCGGCGTAGGAAATGGGGTGGCGCATCTTCCAGTGCGCGGCAGAGAACACCAGGTCATCTTCCGCGGAGACGATCTGGATTGGCAGTGAAGCCAGGTCGCCCAGGAAATCTTGGGCAATCTGTTCGCCATGCACCTTGCCAATGCGGTATAGTACTTCGCCAACATTAATGATCGACATATACACTTCGATTTTCTTTTGCGCGGCCGCTTCCAGCCACTGGCTGACCCTTTCCGCCGCCGGCTCCTCGTTTTGAAAATATGCCATCAGCGCCCAGGCGTCAAACAGGTAACGCTCACTCATGTTCTATTTCCTGGCGGTGTTCATCTTCCAGATCCTTGAGAAAATCATGGCCGGCATATTTGCCGCGTAGTTTTGCGACGATGTTCACCGGCGCCGGTTCAAGCACAATTGTTTCGTTCACAATCCTGGCCAGGAACTGGTCGCCGCTCTTCAAGCGCAGTTTCTCGCGGATCGTTTTGGGTAGGACAAGCTGTCCTTTGGATGACAATCGCAGCAGCATACGCAACTCCTTTCTTACATTTATATTAAAATTGTAAGACAAAACAGCGCAAAAGTCCATACCCGCCCAGCCCGGTCAGCTTGTCCAGCCGGTTCAGAACATGGTGCTGTTCATAACCTGGGTGGCCCAATATTGGCCGAACTTTATCTCACGGGTTTAACGTGTTGTGGACACAAGAATTTAATATGCAGCCCGGCTTCCGTGAGCGCCGTGTAATCTTTGGCCCAATCCGAATCAACGGCATTCAGTATCTCTGGATCTACCTTACTGGACATTGCAACCGCTACAAATTTTCGATCATGAGGGTCAAATTTTGTCAGGTGAGCATTGGTTGGAAATTCGAGAAAATTGTCTGGGTTATCTGCGAGCGGCGTGATTCTCACTTGTTTGCAGTGTCTTTCATCGGCCTGTACAGAATGGATCCACTTCATAAATCCATCACCCAATCCTGGTTGGCCGGACATATTTAATTTACGACGGTATTCGCGCAGGATCAAATCGGCGTCATCGATGATGACAATGCCTTGCCGGTAGATTTCTTCCAATGCATCAACGCAGTTAATGACGCACTCCGGCGCGGCCTTGGCGTGCCTTCCACTTGCAACGACAGGAACATTGGTATCGACAACAAAATGACTCATTTCTGCAGCCCCTTCTTTCGTTTCATAGCGGCCTTGGTCATAGCAGCCATCTCGCCAAATTCGTCTCCAAAGAAGGCTTCTGGCCAGTTTGTGATGTTGCCATAGTCATCCAGTTTTAATGAATTGAGTATTGACCCGGCGTCTCCCGTTTCGCAAAAATAAAGGGCTGCATTATCGGGTGAGATTCCTTCCTCGGCGATGCGGCGCTGCAGCCTGCGCAATAAATGTTCGCTGTGACTCTCCAGGATGATTTGCACATTGCGGGTTTTGGTTGCATCGATAAAAACATCTGCCAGACCGGATTGAACGGATGGGTGCAAATGGATCTCTGGTTGCTCCAATAGGATGGTGGAACCCTCGGGAACAAAGTAACACAGTACAAGTACCGGCAATATTTGAGAAACCCCAAAACCAACATCCGTGATCAGTACTTCGGCCGATGCGGCCGTCTTTCTTACTTTCACCTGGTATATGCTGCTTTCTTTGGCGACCGGCTCAACCGAGAATGAATGGATCAAACCCAATTCCTGCAGCCACCCGGCAATTTTTTGTTCCAGTGTCAGCCGGTGTTTCCGATAGCCAGGAGAAATATATGCGCCCCTTTCCCTGGCAGCCAGCATCGCATCCACCACGCGCTCACCGCGTGGCCCCATGTCCCCCGGTTCGGACCCTTTCCAGCTGTAGGTGCGCCGCGGAAATTCGCGCAGCGGGCCAAGATAATAAATTCTGCCAGTAAGTTTTTCCAACGAAAGCTGCAGGTCGGAGAGGAATTCAGCATTTTTATAAGCGTGAAAAACCTGGCTGGAAAACCCGTGAAATTTTATGGGAGCAATTAAATCCCAGGTGCGATCCTCCCTGGAAATGAACTCGAATTTTGGCGGCTGAATACCTGGCTCATCGATATTTTTACATTCCAGCCTGTATTTTCCTGGGGATGTGTTGCTTTTGCGTGTCATCCGAAATCGATATCCGGGCAGGCTGTATTCCATTTCTTTCACGGCCAGCTTTTCTGACCCTGGCTCGTCAACCATACATCCGAATCCTAATTTATTGGTGGAAAAGAGCGTCTTTGTTGGATCATCAGAACTGTTTATAACCAGGTTTTGGGCAGTTTCCCAATGGAGTTCGAACGACATTGTGCCTGGAAAAGAATGCCCATACACCGTTTCGCGGAAGCTGCCCAGGTTGGTCAGGTTCTTTTCATCACCGAATTCCAACACCTGGGCGCGGTCAGATGATTCGATGGTTTGTTTGAGCATCAGCATTAGCTGCAGGATGCTGGATTTACCCGAACTGTTCGTACCGAATAAACCGGTGATGGGCGCCAGGCGCATCTTTTCGATTGATTGCCAGGATTTGAAATTTGTAAGCTTGAGTTCGGTAATCATGGGGTTTCTCCTTCGGCGTCACCAATCAGAACTTTCTATTCAAATTGTACTTTATAGTCAGCACATCTTGCTCTCGCAGGCAGGTCTTAACCTTGATTTTAAGGATTATTGGATTAGCATGATTTTAAAATCAAGAAATCAGGTTAATCAAGCAAATCAAGGTTAAGACAGGCGCAAAGTGACGCAGGATGAGAGATGGTTTAAAACAACGCCGCCTGCGCTTCACTGGGCTTGAAGTTTTCTCTTGCCAGCCGCGTGATCTCCGGCCAGCTCTGCACCAGCCCGTTGTACGACAGCGCCTCACTGGTGCGCTTCTTGCGCTCGCAGATCGTGTAAAGGCGGTAGCACAGTTCGCGCGCGGTTTCGGCCTGCACGCCCAGTTTGGCTTCCAATGCCGCCGCGGCGCTCTCACCATCCGCTTCCAATACCCGCACCAGGTGATGCACCATCTCCCAGGTTGTCAGGCGCGTGTCAGTCGACGGATCCCAATCCGCCGGCAGTTCAGACGGTTTCAGCAGGCGCACCTTGCCGCGCCCGGACGCCAAAATGCCGGCCTCGAC
Organism: uncultured Anaerolineae bacterium; assembly: GCA_903846015.1. Taxonomy (GTDB): domain Bacteria; phylum Chloroflexota; class Anaerolineae; order Anaerolineales; family Villigracilaceae; genus UBA5195. The sequence continues at coordinate 8,787 of CAIMZS010000075.1, forward strand.
CATGCCCTGCACGCTGGTATCCTTGGCCTTCGAGAGCGTTTCGGCCACGCCGTACTCATTCTCGCCAAAGCCGGACTGCTCGAACCAGGCCAGCGCCCAGCGCGTATCGGCGTCAAAATCGCCTTCTTGTTCGGCCAAGGCTTCATCCAGCGTCTGGTTGATCAGTGCCAACGCATGGCGAACAGAAAGAGGCTGGCCCTGTGCATCTAAAACTTTAGCATAATGGGTAAAGATGGCCATACCAGGGCCTATAGAGGCTTGGGCTAAATCAACCGGGGCAATATTACCAGATTGTAAATGCGCAAGAGAAACGGGTAGTTCTGATTTGAGTGTATTTACAAATTCACGACGTGTAATAGCATGTGCTTGAAGTGACTTTTTTCGGCAAACTAAAACAATGCTTGTGGCAAGGGCATTAGACGAGTTTTCTCTTGTGCGCCCTGGTCTTTCAGTCCGAATTGGCCAAGTACCAGTAACTGAGAAACCAGCTCTGATAACTGCGTCAAGAAATGTTTCCCAACCTGTGCTAGAAGCACCCTCATCATTATCATTTTCTGTTTGCTTAAACGCATAATAGATTGTTGTAGGAAATAATGGATGCGCTTGGTCCGCTATTCTTTGCATTGCCTTGGTCATCCCTTCTAAGAAAAACTTTTCTGCCTTTTCTTTACCACCATGGCGAAAGGGCGTAGCTACCAATTCCTCGGCTTTTGGAACAGCAAGAGTAGAAAATATTTCTGGAAACACATTTTTTTTAACGATCG
>CAIMZS010000076.1 GCA_903846015.1 uncultured Anaerolineae bacterium
AATCCATGCGGAACCTTATCCGGCCAACGCCAATGAGGCGCTGGCGCGGTTGAAGAATGGCAATCAGCGTTTTATAGAAGACAAACCCCGCCATAATCATGAAAAGGCGTCCTGGCGCAGCCTGTTAGTCGAAGCCCAAAAACCTTTTGCGACCATTGTCGGGTGTAGCGATTCGCGCGTGCCGCCTGAACTTATCTTCGATGAAGGCTTTGTTGAGCTCTTTACCATTCGGTTGGCCGGCAACATCATTGCTGAAGATGTGATTGGTTCTTTGGAATATGCCGTGGCGCATCTCCATACCCGACTTGTAGTGGTACTGGGCCATGAAGGTTGCGGTGCAGTTTCTGCAACGCTGGAGGAGATGCTGCATAAAACCAGGGAAATGGAACATATCGAATCGTTGATTAAATCGATCAAGCCGGGACTAAAGAAACTCGATCTGAAACTGAGTTGGGATGTCTTGCTGCGCAAAGCCGTGGAGGCTAACGTGCGTTGGTCGATGCGCCAACTGCGTGCGCTTCCGGAGGCAAAACGGGCGCTGCTGAATAAGCGCGTGACGCTGGTCGGAGCCGTGTATGAGCTAAACAGCGGACGGGTGCGCTTTCTCGATTAATCCGGATTTTATTGTATCCGGTTCCTGCCTTGCATGGTTCAAGCAAATTTTTTCTTCAACGTCCAAAAAGCCACGGTGGAAACCAGTACTATCCCGCAAGCGAAACCCATCAGTATCAAACCCAAAAACAAGATTTTCCTAAACGTATAATCCACTAATTCTTTACCGCTGGCTTGGGTTTGCCGGGTCAGCGCGTCCAATCGGGTTGACAGTCCGTCAAGCTTGTCCGGAGCCAGGGTTTGGTCGAAGGCTTGCAACAATTTCACCAAGTCTTGCGCAGTGGCGTTGAACTGCGCGGCGGCGGCAGTATAGTCGTTGATGCGGAATGGCTCGGTGTTCGGGTTTGATGGACTGGCGTCGAGTTGCCGCAACACATCCTGAAATGACTTTAGGGTGGCAGTGGAAGCAGTGGACATTTGTTGGCCTGCGTCCAGTGCTTTCTGGGTCTGTGCTGCGAGGCTGGTGAGTCCTGGCTGTTGCGCATTCAGGGCTTGGACGATCTGCTCGCGCTCGGCGCTGATGAGTCCGGGTAGACGTTCCGCTGTTTGGCTGAACCGGTTTGCGGATTCGGACAGTTGGGCAGTGCTGGCCAGCAGTTTTTCCATCTGGGGCATTTCCGCCGCCTGGATGACCAATAACTCGGATTCCCAGCGGATCAGGGTCGGCATGTGCCGTGCCAGGAACATACCCCGTTCAGCGAACAGACGGGTATTGGCCAGTTCACGGGTGGCGGGGTCAAGCCCGGCCAAAGGATCTATGGCGAGCAGATTGAAGACACTACTGGCCACTCCTGGCTGAGGGTTGCGGTTCATCTGCCCCACTTCGGCAGCGAAGCCAAGTGAGCCGACATCGCTGGGCGAACGCCCGTCCGGGTATTGCTCGTGCCAAGCTTTTATGGAGGCGCGAAGTTCTTGGATCTGTAAGGGTTTGAGTGTCGTTGCGGCGATCCGCCAAATTTCCTTCTCGGTTTCGTGCGATGCGTGCAGCAAGGCTTTGGCCGATTCGCCGAAGTGCTTGGGCATCCAATAGTCCTCGACATTCATCCGGTTCAAGGTGACGAGGATAACCATGTCCAGAAGGTTGGCATAGGCATTCGCGCCGGTGGCGATGGCTAATATATCGTTGGTAATGGAGATGCGACGTATCAGTATGCTGCGCCGTTGGGCAGGCTGTCCATCTACTTGCTGCAATTTAGTAATGGCGAGGTTGACCGCATCAATATAATTGTCCGCAAAGCGGAGCAACAGGGATTGCAGCTCGACAGGATCGGGTGCGTCGTCATTCTGGTGGAGCGAAAACAGTGAACGGATGCTCCTTTCAGGTAATTCCAGGGTACTTTTGAGCAAACTGCAACCAGTCGTACTCAAGGCCAAGGTGAGTAGCAGAACGATTTTTGGTATCCATTGATGGCTACATAGACAAGAAGACTGAGGGTTTGTGTGCATAAAAGTATGGGCTCCTTGGGATATTTTTAAAAAAACAGTGTAAGTCTGGTTTCACAAAAATGGCAACTGTGCATGGGGTTTTCCGTAATTCTTTCTTTTTAATCCTCAATGAGCGTTACCGCAATG
>CAIMZS010000077.1 GCA_903846015.1 uncultured Anaerolineae bacterium
CCGGCGATGGCGGGTAAACTACTGGGGCGAATTTCGATGCGGTTGTTAAAAACATTTTTACGCAGGGCAGCGGTGAAGCTCTGTACCAGCTCCGTCTTGTTTGCCAGCACGCACTCCAACAAAACGGGAATTTCCTTAATCAAATCGCCCTCGTGCCTTTGTGCGGTGGGATCACTCATGGTTTGCTCCTCAAAGAAGGGCTAAACTTGCATCGCCAGGGTGCTGCCGATCATCCCGAGACGCCCCACAAAGACCGAGTATCTACCTCGGGCCTGATCGGGGAAAACACCCTCCTGCAACGGCAATCAGCCCATTTCTGACAATCAAATTTTACCCTACTTCGGGAGATTAACATCATAAAGTTAACCAAACGCCAGAATACCAGTACAATTGTCTAGATAAATTAATTGCCTGCCTATTGTCTATACGGGAGGATAAGAGCATAATAATAACAACCGAACGTACAGTAGCTCGTCAGACAAATAGCCTGATTACTGTAGCGGGGGAAAGATACTTTAGCAGCGTGAACGGAAGCGCTGTATGGGGAACACCTTCCTTTGATATAAAGGACTGGGGTGGCATAACAGGGGATATGCTGCCAGGGAAGGTGTTCTCCTTTTTTTGTTTTCCTATTTAATTCCCCTTCTAAGCCCCTTGACATTTCTCTTATTTTGGATGAAAATATGTGTGCCGTTGACTAGAGTGCCCCCCTCATTCTAGTCAACGGTATTTTTATTGCCTGTCTTCAATTTACCAGCCGGCCTGGATGGATTTCAGGAAGGCGCGCGCCAAGAGCATATGACCCGTCAGGTTTGGATGAACCCTGTCCCAGGCCAGTGACATTGGGTGAGCTGCCTGCCCTCCGGAACCTTCGGAAAGGATCGCATCGAATGCCGCCTGGGTATCGACCAACACGGCCTCGTATTTTTCGGCCAGCCGCCGGACCACGTCGCCGTACTCATCCATCATGGCGCGCATGGGATCGGCCCTATTCGGCTCAATGAAGTACGGCGTCATCAGCACCAATCCCTTGAGGGCGGGGCGCGTGATCTGTACCAGGCGCTCGAGCGTGGCAGCGTATTCCGGCAGCGCAACCTGCCATTCGGTCTGTCGCGGCGTATCAAAGTGCCGCCAGACATCGTTGATACCAATCATGACAGAAAGCCAATCCGGGTTGAGCGCCAGCACGTCGCGCTGCCAGCGCGCATCCAGGTCGCGCACGGTATGCCCACTGGTGCCGACATTGATCACGCGGATGGCGTGCCGAGGCTGGACGGTATTCAACAGGGCATTGACAAGGCTGACGTAGCCTCTGCCGAGACCCTCGCCAACCGCCTCACCAACCGGGCTTTCACGGTCGCAGTCGGTGATTGAATCGCCAATGAAAACAAGTTTGCTATGGGGTTGGATAAGCATGTTTTCCTCTCAAAAACGAAAATAGATTGAACTCACCACGAACAGAGGCCAGGCAGTCTTGCCAGACCCATTCAAACGGGAAGCCCTAATCGCGGAAGTAACACATGGGCGCCTGGAAATCCACCTGGTCATTGAACCTGGCTGCTGCGATAATAGACACTCCCGGAAGGGATATAGTCATCCTCGACCAAAACGCTGGTCACTGGCGATCATGGCGGCGAACCTGGCATAATCGCCTCGTCATGATTGATGAAGAGCCATTCAATCTGGATGTCTTTATGAGTATCGTTAATTTTTTTGGAGAGCGCCTGTCCCTGCTCCACCTGTCCGGGGTCCCCGCCCGTGCCAAAACCGACCATGATGGTCACGGTGACTGGCGCCTCAGTTGGGGCGGGAGCCACAGGCTGCCAGCAGCAAACCAACAACCATCAGCACGGAAAAAACTTTGAATATATTTTGTTTCATGTTCTTCTCCTTTTTGAACAACCTCTAAATGCACCCGCACGAACGCCGGATCACCAGCTCGGTCGGCAGCAAGGCCATCGGCGCGGTCTCGCCGCGCGTGATCAATTCCACCAGCATGGAGGTGGCCGTTTTGCCAGCCTCATCGATCGAAGCCCGAACCGTGGTGAGCGGCGGGATACAGAACCTGGCCTGGGGGGCATCGTCAAAACCCACCACGGCAATATCCTCAGGGACGCGCCGGCCGGCGTTTTGCAAAGCAGCCAATACACCGACTGCAGAGTCGTCATCACCAGCAAAAACTGCGTCTGCAAAATCCGTATTTAAAACCGACCCATCTGAAAGCGGGAGAAGATCTGCAGCGCCTCGCGCAGCATGATTCCCGATCAGCTTCTCCACCGCCAGGCGGGCATCGCTCTCATCAAAATTGCCGTCCACCACCAGGGCTGGGTCGTAAGCTATGCCGTGGGCTTCCAATGCGGCGCGGTAACCCAATTCACGCCAGGCTGAATCTTCGTTGCCAAGCGGGCCGCGTAAAAAGGCAATCCGCCGGCAGCCGTGTACTTCGATAAGATGATTGATGATGCTGCGCGTGCCATCCCGATTTTCATACTGCACATGCGGGATGTTTAATCCATCCGGCGGGGTGCGGTGTAATAAAACACATGGAAATTTTCTAACCTGCCAGGCGGCAATTTCTGCATCCGAGAGGCTGTCGGTAAAAACCACCACCCCATCGGTATTGTGCGGACCCAGGGCGCTGGGGCCTTCTGCCCGGCGCGAGGCGATCAGCAGATCAAAACCAAATTCCACCGCGCCGGCTTCAACACCGCGCAGCAGCGGAGGAAAATAGGCATCCCAACCGATGCGCGGCAGCAGCAGCCCAATGGCATTTTTTCGAGAGGTGGATAGGCTGCGCGCAGCCGACTGCGGCACGAAATTCAATTCGGAGATCACCTGCTGGATGCGCGCCAACGTCTCGGCGCTGACCGGCGGGTTGGGCTCATTGAGCACCCGGCTGATGGTGGTGATGGAAACTCCAGCCAGCCGGGCAACATCTCGAATTGTTGGCGAACCAGTCTTTTTTGGCATATAATAGGGAAAAATCAATAGTGTACCGGTTTAGTGTACCGGTTTCATTCTAACAAAAATGGCTTTATTGTCAAGAGGAAGATGGATCGCTCCCCCAATTTTGACAATATTACACTCATTTTGGCCCCCTATCGGAGAGAGGCTACCAACATGCAATATTTTCTTGGCACGGATGTGGGCGGCACGAAAACGCATACCGCCATTTGCGATCAAAACGGACAGGTTGTGGGGGTCGGAAAATCCGGCCCAGGCAACCCGCAGAATGTCGGTTTCGACGGCTTGCGGGCAACGCTGCAGAGTGGGCTGAAACAGGCCCTCGGGCAGGCGGGGATCAGCGCGGGGCAGATCAGCGCAGCCGGCTTTGGCATCGCCGGATACGACTGGCCTTCGGCGCTGCCTCAAATGGAGCAGGTCATCCAGACGCTTGGGCTGGGCGGCCCGTTCCAGGTGGTGAATGACACTATCCCCGGGTTGGTGGCAGGCGCTCGGGATGGCTGGGGCATCAGCGTAGTTTCTGGGACAGGTTGCAACTGCCGGGGCCGGGATCGCAGCCACGAGCGCGAAGGCCGGGTGACGGGTTACGGCGAGACGATGGGCGAGGCCGGCGGGGCGAGCGAAATGGTCATCCACGCCATTCAGGTGGTCAGCCAATCCTGGACACAGCGATTGCCCTATACCGCCCTCTCACAGGCCTTCGTCCAGCTTACCAATGCAGCCAACCTGGATGATTTTATCGAAGGCTACACCCTGGGACGCTACGAGATCGACGCCTCGGCTGCGCCGCTGGTGCTGGATGTGGCCCGTTCGGGCGATGCCCTCGCCATCCAGGTGGTGGAATGGACCGGGCGCGAACTGGGCGAAATGGTCAAAGGTGTGGTGCGCCAGCTTGAATTCGAGAACCTGGATTTTGATGTGGTGATGGTGGGCGGGATGTTCGCCAATGGGAAGATGCTGATCGACAACATGAGACAGACCATCCACGGGCTGGCTCCGGGCGCGAAGCTGGTGCATCTAAACGCCCCGCCGGTGATGGGTGCCCTGATCATCGGCATGGAGCAGGGTGGCGTCAGCGTAAATGAACCCATCCGCCAGAGATTGGCCGAAAGCCTGCGCCAGGCGCTGACTTGAACCGCAATCAATTTCAGGAACTGGTAAAAACAAAACCAGCCCCCCTGCCCTCCCCCAAACGCAAAGACCGCGTTTGGGGGAGGAAAATCCATTTTGGCATGATTTGCCTGTCTCCTTCCCCAATTTTCATACTTTGAAAATGGGGGAAGGTCGGGATGGGGGTCGATCTTGTGGCCTTAATAGAATCGGCACTATCGATTATTTCATCCTAAGCAAGAACCAGGATTATTTCATGAGCAAAAAACTGATTATCAATGCTGACGATTACGGGCGCACATCCGAGGTATCCCACGGGATACGAGAGGCGCACCTGAAAGGGATGGTCACTTCGACCACCTGCATGATGAACATTCGCGGTGCGGCTGCGGATGTCGCCATCGCCCTGCAAGAGACCCCCCGCCTGGGTTTGGGCGTCCACCTGGTTTTAACCGCCGATGACCCGATCCTGCCAGCCGGACAGGTGAGCAGCATTACAGACCAGCAGGGTCATTTCTTGCGGTTGGATGCGCTGATCGAGAGGCTGGACGAATTGTATTTAAATGAGGTGAAGCGAGAGTGGCAGGCGCAGATCGAGGCCTTTATACGCGCCGCGAAACGCCCCCCCACCCATCTGGACTCGCACCATCACAGCAGCTTTTTCAGCCCCAAATTATTCCGCGCCATGCTGGAATTGGCGCAGGAATACCACTGCGCCATCCGGCTGCCGGTGGTGGACAAAATCCATTGGGAAGTGACCGGGCTGCCCGAAGAGCAAAACATCAGCGCATCTATCCAGCAGCACATCAAAGACCTGGTGGATGAATTCAAGCCAGCCTGCCCAGACAGCTTCCACGCAGATTTCTACGATGAAAACGCCACCGGGGCCGAGCTTGAACGAATCCTGGCCGGCCAGAAGGAAGGCTGCGCCGAGATCATGTGCCATCCCGGCTATAACGACGCGGTGCTGCAAGCGGTTTCCAGTTACAACCGTCAACGCGATGCCGAGCGCATGGTCCTGAGCGAGCCTGGCATCCGGCAGCGGGCTGCCGCACTCGGCATCAGCCTGATCCATTTTGGAGATTTGACGACTTCAGATTGAAGTTCCGCCAATTTTCTCCGCGGCGGGTGTGGTTCAATATTTCGGAGCGGCGTTCTCCCGCGCAGCAATCTGCCCATGCTGGCATTAGTAGCATCGATGCAAAAAAATAAGCCTTTTCGATGTACAATTATTTATGGGATCAATCCATCATTCGTTGGGCGCTTCATTTAGATCCAACACTTTAATGTAGAGAATAGGAGATTGATAATATGAACAAACCAGCGCGTCGCACAAAATTTGATAATTCAATTCCTGCCGTGCAAACCCAGACTCGAAACTGGTTGGCTTTGGGGATAACCGGAATTTCGATTGTTGGTGTGGTTATTTTAGGGTCAACAATCATTATCGTGAATGATGATGGCGTCACTCAACGAGCCCAAACGGTATTAAACGCTGTTTTGCCGCTTTTAGGGACATGGGTAGGAACAGTACTGGCTTATTTTTTCTCAAGAGAAAACTTTGAGACAGCGAGTCGCAGTGTCGAAAGGTTAACTCAACAGTTGACCCTCCAGGAAAAATTAGAGTCATTACCCGTAACTTCGGCTATGATTCCCAGAAACAAAATGATAACGATTAAGGATCCCCCAAAATCAATTCTGTTAGATGTATTGGCGCAATTAGAAAGTAAGGGCAATGCAAAGCGTTTACCCATTTTGGACAACAACGATTACCCACAAGCCCTCTTATTTCGAGAAGGGATTGTTGATTATTTATATCGATACAAAACAGGGACGGATGACGAACGTAAAGTATTAACCGCGCAAAATTTACTGGATGAAAGGCCTGATCTGAATAAACCCTATGCAGTGGTAGGAGAAAATGACACATTGGCCGATGCCCAGGAGGCAATGCTGCGCTTACCCGAGTGTCGGGTTGTATTCATTACAAAAAGTGGGCAGAAAAACGACGCGATTATTGGAATGATCACAAACACAGATTTTGCCTCAAAAATTCAAGCGTGAGCCTGCGCTTGCGATCAAGAAACGTGGGTAAGAAAGCGGGCGCTGGACGCTGGAGACTGCCGCATTTTCGGGCATTTTTCTCAGCACAATTTTATCTGGCGTGCTCATTTTCATCTTTTTCAGTATCTTTGGAACATTGACACAAGTTGCTCCATAGATGGTGAAGTAAGACTCTCCAGCAAAAAAGCCTTTTATTACTGCAAAGGAAGTGCGATTTTAGTTTTACTTTTTTTTGATAATCGGCGCTAGTCCCGATTCCAGCACGGGGCACGAGGCGAAAGAGTTAAATATTTCTTAAAATATCCTTGAATTTCCTTCGTGCTCTTCCTGTCTTCGTGGTTAAAAGGTTTTTACAATAGAGACATTCAATCAAAAAAAATAAAATTATGAATTCCAAACCCCAGCCTGAAAAAACCAAAACAAGCACACCGCCTATTCCGCAAACGAAAGGGCAAATTATCCACACACCCAGATTGTATGAATTGATCGTTTGGGCCATGACGCGCGGCAAAGAACACGCATTTCGTAAATTCATTGCTGAATTGGTTGAACTGCAAAAAGGTGAGTCTGTTCTGGATATAGGCTGTGGAACCGGAACAATGGCAGTGCTTGCAAAGCAATATGTGGGTGAAGCAGGCAGGTCGTGCGGTATTGAGCCTTCTGTAGAGATGGTTTCATTCGCACGACAAAAAGCAAAGCGGCAAAAAGCAGATATTGACATCCATCCTGGCGTGATTGAACAGATTAACTACCCTTCACAATCTTTTGATGTGCTTCTTTGCGTCATCGTCATGCACCACATGCCTGATGAATCTAAAATTCAAGGGATCAAAGAAATGGCGCGTGTTCTTAAACCAGGCGGACGCCTGGTGGTGGTTGACTCTAATTTAGACTTGCTGCCACCCTTTGAGAAAGAAGGATTTATTCAAGTGAAATCCGGGAAAGCAGCTTATATTCCTGATTACGATTTTATCTTATGGAAAAATAGTTGATATGGTAGGCGGCTTCACTAATAACAATCTCAATAAACATGGGCAAAACACACGGTCTCACGCTAGGAAAATTTGCGCCTTTCCATAAAGGTCACCAATTAGTTATCGAAACAGCACTTGCCGAAATGGACAAAGTGTCGGTAGTTATTTACGACGCGCCTGAGACAACCTCAATTCCGTTAAATATTCGCTCCAATTGGATAAAAAGGTTATATCCAGAAGTAAGCGTAATCGAAGCCTGGGATGGACCAACAGAAGTTGGCGATGCTCCAGAAATCAAACGCAAGCATGAAAAATATATTACTGATCACTTGAAAGTTTCTGGCATAACGCATTTCTATTCCAGCGAGTTTTACGGAGAACACATGAGCATTGCGCTTGGCGCAATCAATAGGCTTGTAGACCCTCCCCGCAATGTTATTCCGGTTTCAGGAGTGAAAATTAGAGAGAATCCTTTTTTGTATCGTGAGTATGTTGCACCAATCGTGTATCAAGACCTGATTACGAATATTGTCTTTTTGGGCGCACCATCTACAGGAAAGACAACTATCGCTAACAAAATGGCCGATGAATACAAAACAGTTTGGATGCCAGAATATGGGCGAGAATATTGGGAAAATAATCAAGTTAATCGAAAATTATCATTAGAACAATTGGTAGAAATAGCGGAAGAACATTTAGAACGTGAAAATAAATTACTTTGCCTGGCAAACCAATACCTGTTTACCGATACTAACGCAATAACAACTTCTATGTTTTCGATGTATTATCACCAATCTGTACATAACAGGTTGGTGGAATTAGCAAACTTAGCTCAATCTCGATATGACCTGGTTTTTCTTTGTGATGTTGACATTCCATATGATGATACCTGGGATAGGTCAGGCGAGGTAAGCAGGAAAACTTTCCAAAAACAAATAATTGGGGATTTACTTGCCCGAAAAGTTCCTTTTATCGTTCTCAGAGGAGATTTAGAATCCAGAATCGCAAAAGTAAGAACTGTTTTGAACAACTTTCGAAAATATGAATCCTTGGCAGAAATATTCATAAAAAAGGAGCGGAATTAATGGGAAATATCTTCAGCGTTGACAAGATAGCATTTACCATTCTTGGATACCCGATGAGTTATGTTGAATTTATCGGCACTGTCCTATATTTATGGTCTGTTTGGCTTATTGCCAAGAGAAATATTTTGACGTGGCCAATTGGGATTATCAGCGTTCTGCTTTACATGATTCTGTTCTATCAAATCAGGCTTTATTCAGATACCATCGAGCAAATTTATTATCTTGGAGCAAGTATGTGTGGTTGGTGGATATGGAATAAATCACCAAAAGATAATGGACAAATTACCGATGTGAAATACAGCAACTCAAAGAATTTAATTCTATGGGTTGTTCTTACTGGCATTATCTCAGTTGCCTTTGGCTTTTTAATGAGTCGAATCCATATTTTATTGCCCGCGGTATTTCCAGAAGCAGCATCGTTTCCATACCTTGACGCAATCACAACAATCATGAGCTTTTCAGCTATGTGGTTAATGGCTCAGAAAAACACCGAAAGTTGGTTTTACTGGATTATTGTAGATGTTATCGGAATATGGCTATATTTCGTCAAGGATGTAAAGTTCATCTCTTTGCTATATGTAATATTGCTTATAATGGCTTTCAATGGATTAAGCATGTGGCACAAGTCCACTCAAAACAAGAGCGCAAACCGTTAGAGCGCTTCTCGAAGCGCCAATTTGAAAAAACCAGGGAACCAAAAATGAAATCGTTGCAAGAAAATATGCTTGAATATAAAAAACAATTGGAGAAGGGCATAATTCAAAAAGCGTATCAGGGGTTGATGGAATATATGCTGAGTTTAAGGAATCATTTCACAATTAATTATCCTGATTTTTCTCCCCCTGGGAGTATTTATTATGGCTATATGGATATGACATATTTTTCCATCTTTCCAAAATCATTGAAAGAAAGGGATTTAAAAATAGCAATCGTTTTTCTTTATGACACATTCAGTTTTGAAATTTGGCTGTCTGGAAAAAACAAACAGATTCTTTCAAAATATTGGCAGGTTTTCAATAAAAGCAATTGGGACAAATACAAGATTGTCGAACCTGTGAAAGGCATCGATTCAATCGTGGAGCATATTTTGGTAGACAATCCAGATTTCAGCGATGTGGACGATTTAACAAAACAAATCGATAAAGGAACTTTGATTTTTATTAAAGATATTGAAGACTTCTTAAGCAAAACAGCAACCTGAAAAAGTATGCACCGGACGCTGGAAATTTTGCGGCATTTTTGAGCATTTCCCCCAGGGCAGACTGGTTTCAGGTTCCCTTGCTCCGAGAACACAAACTGTTGGTGCGCTTCGCCAAAACATGATGAAGGATGTAAATAAATATGAATAAACTTGTTCTGTCAGCACTGGGATCATATCTTGTAAGCGGCCGAACAAAATGGTGGAGTAGGGCCGAAATAAAAATTTGCAACGATAGGCAAAGAAAAACAGGCTCCGCAATGGAGCCTGTTTTCAATGGACGGAAACATCCAGCTTGTTCGAGTTCGGCAACGGCATTGCGGATGACACTTTCTTCCAGGATTTGAGTTTGATCCGCCATGCCAACCAGCAGAGCGGTGGTGGTGCATAGGCGATTAATTTGGCGGGGAAAGAGCGGTTCGTGCCCCAGGCGGCCAGCCAGGTGTGCATCCACCTTGTAGCAGTTGCCTTGCAGCTCGATGCAGCCATCCTGCGCACCTTGCGGGTCTCGCGCCACAGAAAAGCCTTGCGCAAGGTTTCTGGATCAGCCGCGCGCATGTCTGCAAGCCCTGCTGGTAGCGCTCCATATGACCCTGTTCTGTTTCGCGGTGAATGGCGGTGTGGTAAACACCTGCTGCCAGACACAGCGGTTGAGACAGTGGAGATTGTCTAAACCGCAAAAAACGCGGTCCCAATTCCCTATCCTCTCAGCGCATTTTCCCATAATGCACAGCTTTCTTTTGGTAATCATACCTCCGGTATTGACGGGTAAACATAGTGAGACAATTGACAATCACCAAAAAATGAATATAATAAATAAGATAATATAAGTCTGCTATGCGACTAGCTACCGAAACTGCCCGGCACGACGAGCCGCCCGTATTACTTGCGTGTGCTTTGTTTGTTTCCCAACTGTTTTCGTTGGCTGAACCGCTTTTGCTCGACTTATTCTTCCAAACAGTACGCTGCTAATCACAGAGCGCACACTATTTATTTCTGGAGCGTTATATGTCAAAGTATCTTGTTCAAGCTAACTATGTCGGCGAAGGGATCAAAGGACTTCTCAAAGATGGTGGCTCGGTCCGCCGCACTGTCGTAGAGAAACTGTTCAAATCGGTGGGCGGCACAATTGAAGCTTTTTATTATGCTTTTGGCGACACCGATCTGTTTGTCATTGCCGATCTTCCGGATAATGTCTCTGCGGCCTCCCTCGCCCTGACTGTCGCATCCACTGGCACGGTTACCTGCAAGATTACTGTGCTGTTAACTCCCGAAGAGATAGATGCCGTTGCCAAAAAGTCCCCCAATTACCGGGCGCCCGGACAGTAACCAACGGGGTTGCTTCAGTCACCTCAGAGGAAAAGCCCCCGCTTGGATGGATCAACTCCCAAGCAGGGGTACTTTTTTTGCCATGAGTGTGGTTTAAAAGTGCTGTGTCCGACATTCTTCAGCACCAGTTCATTCATTCCATTTGCGAACAACCCTGGGGATAACGCGTGATGCGGTTATATGATCCAGATGATCATATTGTTGAGATTGGAGAGACGATGGAAGCCGTGGTATGGCGGTTGTATGAGCAGGGTCATTCTATAGACAGCATAAGTGAAAAAAGCTCCATGCCGAGTGAGTTTATCAAGGCCGTAATAAAAGAGCATACTGAGGCTAATCAGACAAGCGGCGGCTAACACTGCATGTACCGAACACTCATTTTTCATCTGTTCGCAAAATATATTCCTTCATTTGACGAATCATTTGAAAAATTTGCGGCAGATTTAAAGGTGAAAGCAAAAGCTATTCATGTTTCTAAAAAATATTAGAATGGAGAAAAGAAAATGGAAAAAAGAACGAAAGACAACCCCTGGAAGTTGAAAACACCTCCTCAAACCTCGGAATATGAAATGTATGTTGCCGAGAAAGATGGAATGGAGATAATCGTCTGTACCGTTGGAACGACAGTTTTGCATTATGATTATCGATGTCTTGCAGACTTCCACGAGATGTTGAAAGAACATGCAGACTGGATTGAATTGGGAAGTAAAGACGAAAAACAGGAAGCGGAAGAAGGTACTGTCGA
>CAIMZS010000078.1 GCA_903846015.1 uncultured Anaerolineae bacterium
CAAAATAGGTTTTAGGGCAAACGATTTTCTTCCCAATCTTTCAATTGTTCCAATAACAATGCGGCAGTCCTATCACTTTTACTTGCCCGCGCCAATTCGTACTGGGCCAAAACTTTGTATTCATCTGCTTGGTGAATAGCATCCAGGCTTCTGCGAATCCCGATGAAAGTTTCCAAAGCCTTTGTAGATACGCCACGGATTTCTTCCTGAGCAAATTCTGGGCAGCCAAGTCTTTTAGCAACTTGTGCAAATTCTCCGCGGAGATCCTCCGTTGTCTTGAACTTGCTATTAATAAGTGTATCCTTGCAAAGCTCAACCAGACGGGGATCTAGTTTATCCAACTCTATTTTTGCAGCCTCGTCATGATCATCATTGTTAACCTTCTTTACAAATTCTAATTCCAGAACCTGTGGTCTTCTGCGGGCATCCTCCAAATCCTTATATAAGCTGATTGGGGCCTTGGTTTTCGTATCTGCATAAGTGAATAAAGGACGAAGACCGGTAAATGCAGGAAAAATAAAATCAAAAACCAACATCTCTATATCTCGCTTGATAAGATTATCTGGGTGTTTCCCGGACCAATCCAATGGATGATTCCAATCAATCATGCGCAGTTGTTTTTGGGCCGCAAACCAATAAACGTGGCCCGGTTTGGTATCGCAATTATATAAAGGTGGATCAAGTTGATGGATATGATCGAGCAGGGCCAGATATTGCTCAGCAATCAGAATGATGTCATGAGGCATCAACCGGACAACCCGCCGGCCCTTCTTCTGTTCATTTGACCTCACAATTGCCCCCAGACAGTAACGAAAAGGGAGGTATTCCAACGTGATGTACGGGATCCAACATTTTGTCATGGCTTCTGGGATCAGCTCTCGGAATTTATCAAGCGAGGCTTCCTCCATACCCAGGCTGATGATTTCTTCCTCCTGATCATTAATCCTGGGCATATCCACATCTAATTTCAATCGAGATAACTTGTCATCATACTCTGTTTTGTTTGCAGGCGGGTGATTGAAAAAGTCCCGAATAGGTTGGGCATTGACACAGGTACTGGTAATATACCCGAAGTCATACATTCGAATAACATCTGGGCGGTCTTGCAGTTGCAATAATCGAGTAATCTCCAAATCAAATTGCTTATAGATTACTTCATTGGGCTTTAGTGTGTTATTGCTATCCGTAATCAGGGCATGTTTGGGCCTCAGCACCTTTAATACCACACTGCTACTGTTGGCGCCGGGCAATGACACCAGCGCCCGAGCCTTCCAAACCCGGACAAAACTTCCTGGCCAGCCAGTGTCAGCCGCATCTTCTATTTTATAGCATTCACTCATCTTCTGCCATTGCATACCTGTTATCTCCTTTGTTGAAGAGGTCTTTTAATCATTGTGTTGGCATACAGTGATTTTCGAAAACTCCCAGTAAACTACAAAAGGGATATTTTCATGAGCCCCTTGATTGTCAATCCCACGAATTGATAAATCAACTTGGGCTGGCATTTGAGAAAATTGATATCGAAAAATTTCCTGATCAGCTAAATAGAAATGAGCAATATTATCCAGAAAAGCGACCGTAAAGTTTTTAGTTGTGGTTCTATCGGTGTTCAGTAAAATTGGAGACGCAGGTTCCCAGTGAACCAGAGGGG
>CAIMZS010000079.1 GCA_903846015.1 uncultured Anaerolineae bacterium
CCGATCTTATTGATCTTTGTCACCCGGTTTCGACTCTGGTGGTTGCGGTTGGCGCCCTCCAGGTTTTCGTCCGTTTTTCTGCGCTTTTTCTTCTCGTTCACGCAGTTTAGCTTCATATTCGGCCTTTTCGGTCTTGAATCGCTCCTGTGCTCGGGCTTCCAAGACGGCCTTGGCTTCCACCAGTTTCGCCAATCGCTCCTGACGCAGGCCAATCTCATCTCCAGGAAACAACCCTTCTGGAAGTTTTTCTTCACCTTTCTCGGCCTTTTCCGCCAATGCAAACAACTTCTCCACTTCTTGGCGCAGTTCTTCTTCCAGTTTTCCCAGTCGTTTATAACTCACAGCCTTGCTCTTCGAAGCATCAGCATGTATTTTACTGCCGTCTCCACTGAGGTTCCCCAGCTTCAATACCCCTGCTATTTGGGCCAGCCCTCTGTGACTATAATGGTGAGACAGCGACCGCCAATAATTTAGAGAGCAGGGCGCAGGAGCAATAAATGACTCAAAGACAGAACGGCCAATCGGAAGTTGTAGTGCCAGCCACTGAAGTAATCGTGAAAGCCAAACGGCGGCAGTACCCGTCCGACTACAAACTCAAGCTACTAAAGGAAATCGATCTTTGCCAGGGGAATGGCGATATCGGTGCAATTCTGAGACGTGAGGGAGTGTACTCATCCATGCTGAGCAAGTGGAAATCCCAGCGCGAGAATGGTTCATTGCAGGGTTTGTCAGCGCAGAAGCGCGGGCCGAAAATCGAGCCGCTGGCTGACGAGTTAGCCTGCGCGCAGCGGGAGAACGCGCGATTACGAGAACATCTCCGGCGCGCAGAATTGATTATCGAAGTCCAAAAAAAAGTCTCGGAACTCTTGGGCCTGCCTATGGAACCGCGCCAAATGGAGGCAGGTCTCTGATGCAGGCCGCAGAAGATTTGGGTCGTGAGGTTGGGGTTGTGATTGCTTGCCAGGTTCTGGGAGTTCCCCGGAGTGGGCTGTACCGGGAACGTCAATCGCTGGTCCCAGGATTTACGCCAGAGAGGCTGCCTGCTTCCAAATCGCCTCGGGCGTTGAGCGAGGCGGAACGAGAAGCCGTTCGAGCAGAATTGAATGGTCCGCGGTTTCAGGATCAGTCGCCGCGTGAAATCTATGCCACACTGATCGACGAAGGCCGGTATCTTTGTTCGTACCGCACGATGTATCGCATTTTAGCGGCCCATGCCGAGGTGCGCGAGCGCCGCAATCAGTTGACACACCCAAATTACACCAAACCAGAGCTATTGGCGACCGAGCCGAACCAAGTCTGGAGTTGGGACATCACCAAATTGCTCGGTCCCGCCAAGTGGACATATTACTATTTGTACGTCATTTTGGATATTTACAGCCGCTACGTGGTCGGCTGGATGATCGCCGATCAGGAAACGGCGCTGCTGGCCAAGGAATTTATTGCCGAGACTTGCACCCGACAGGATATCCTGCCTGGCCAACTGACAATCCACGCAGATCGGGGCAGTTCGATGACTTCCAAATCGGTGGCGTTTTTATTGGCCGACTTGGGAGTCACCAAAACGCACTCCAGGCCGCACGTCTCCGACGATAATCCGTATTCGGAGTCGCATTTCAAGACTATGAAATATCAGCCAGATTACCCGGTTCGGTTTGGCAGCCGCCCAGATGCACGCAGCTGGGCCGTAGAATTTTTTGGATGGTACAACGAAGAACATCACCATACTGGCATCGGTTTACTTACTCCGGCGGATGTTCATTTTGGACGAGCCGCTGCAGTCAGACAACAGCGACAGGAAGTATTACAAACGGCTTACGGGCAGCATCCGGAACGATTCGTCCGCGGGTTGCCCCAGCCCCCACAATTACCATCTGCGGCCTGGATTAACCCGCCAAAAGTCGCTGAGCCGCAGTTGCCGTAGCGGCTGTGGGTAAGTGGGCAGTGCTCTTCTGTCCACTTATCCACAGCCTTTCGACACTAAATTCCAAATTCAGTTGTCCCAAACCATTGACACATTCCGAATTGCGAAGTGCAAACTCTCTATTAAGCCTGGCTAAGAAACTACCACCGTCGTCAAGATCTTACAGCCTTGAATATAAAGAAAACAATTATGCGGGTCCGTTGATTCTGCTAGAAGATGTGGAAAGCAATCAAAACGATAACTAAAAAACCCGCCCAACATCGCGTGCAGGCTGACGTGTTGCCACGTTCCGTTTAAGGGCATTTTTCTGCTCGAAAACATCATTCCGTTTTGGTGGCTGGTTCTCGTGGCAACACGCAGCTAACGCCAGCCGTTGGGCGCTGAAAGCCTCGTCTAGTCAATCTTTTATGTATCTATTGTTGTTCACAACAGGAGAATCGTTTTATGCAAATTGATATTAACCTTGTATTCTTTTTGATGGCTTTCCTTATACTGTTCTTGATTATTGCCCTTATATTGGTGGCTTCTTGGGCTATCTATAATTGGCAACGGAGAAAGTCTGGCCCTGCCCAATTACCCCAG
Organism: uncultured Anaerolineae bacterium; assembly: GCA_903846015.1. GTDB lineage: Bacteria > Chloroflexota > Anaerolineae > Anaerolineales > Villigracilaceae > UBA5195. Next base: position 2,504 of record CAIMZS010000079.1, read on the forward strand.
CCTAAAGCCAAATCATCTCAATCAACCACCCAATTATCTCAACCCAAGCATGTTGCAACACCGATTTATCTGGATAAGGAAGAGACGAAACCGATTAAGATTGTTTTAGGTGAAATTGATAACCCGTTGGGTGAAATTATGCGGTATCAAAAAAGAGAGATGGACAGTTATGAAGAATTTCAGCTAGATAAAAGAGCTTTGATTGGCATTAGTGGTTGGTTTCAACAGGCTCCCAACCTTGCGCAAAGTGGCGCCCAAATGGCCTTGAACACATATACACTTACTTTCAAACCAGAAATTGCTCAAGGACTTGCAGATGGTTCCCTAAAAATGATGAAATCGCTGGATGGCGGTATCCGTGCCATTGCTGTTGATGGGAAGAATGTTATGCAAGGTGCTGGTTCATTAAACTTAGCCACGGGGTTAAAATCAATAGCCAGCGTAGCGATTGTATGGCAAGTTCTGGCGACGGTTACAGCTCAAAAATTTCTTATTGACATCAACAAACAACTGGTAAAAATCAACAATAAACTTGACGAAATAAAGGATTTTCTAGAGCGTCAACAATGTGGAAAGCTTATTGGCAATTTTGAATACATACGCGACCTTCAGGATACACTCA
>CAIMZS010000080.1 GCA_903846015.1 uncultured Anaerolineae bacterium
CCCATGCCCTTGACTTTAAATTCGCCCGTGCGATTGGTTTCACCGCCGGTCTCTTCGGCAGTTTCCACCATGCCAGAGAGCAGATCCAGGAAGTTCCCCAGGCCCTTAAACAACCCGCCGACTCCCAGATCAATCGAAATATCATCATCGATTTTTTTCTTGGTTTTCTTAGGTTCAGGCATTGCTTATCTCCAAGTTCTTTGAATGCGAGCCGGAAATTTTCTTTCCTTTTGCTGAAGTTGTTCTGTTTCTTTTAACCTCAGCCAGCGATGATGGGCCGGACCGGTGCTGGCAAAAATGGATAGCCGTGTACGAATATGGGAAAGTGTTCTTATACGACCGATCGAACTGACAGATTTCAACTTTCACCTCCGTGTTGATCAATATTCAAGCTTGACTTCCCTGTATTTCGGGTTCCTTTTTACAACTTCCGCCTGAGGCTTGATTATATCCGTTCTGGGCGAAATTTCGTCCAGCAAAGACCGCAGCAGATCGATCCGCTGTTGTGCCTGAAAGATACGGGCCAAGGTCTTTTTCTCGTTGGAAGTCCAGATTAAATTTTCCCGTTCGAGGCGGGCCTTTTCATGTTCCAACATGGCCAATTCACTCGTCACCTTCTCACTCGTGTCAGGCGTAGAACGACTTTTTAGTCCCTGGGTGGTGGGGATATCACGCATGCTACGAACATGGATAGTTTTCATTTTTACAGTCCCTTCGGGGCGCTGTAGTGATCAATCAGGTTCCGCAGCATCTTACGCTGCTGCACCCGCCGGTCACGCGCCGCACTTGTATAGGATGTTTTAGATCCAAGAATATCCAGACACAGATTTACAAAACGAGAGTCATCCAGGTTTTGATTCAGATTCTGTTGGAAAACCACCCGTGAGATCATGATGCAGGCACGCATGGTCGGGATTTGATCGTATTCTCCCGAAGCTCTAAAATCCCGCACGATATCGACGATACGCGCCACTTCCGCAGAAGCAAGATTTGAACGAGCGGCAGTAATGCTGATCTCGGTCTCACGATCATAATATTCCAAATCCATGGTGACCAACCGGTCGCTAAGCGCATCCTGGGCATCATGCACCCCCGCATATTCCTGGGGATTGCTGGTGAAGATCGCGCGGAACTCAGGATGGACCTTCAGATAGCCCTCTTTTTGGCTGACACCAGGCAGGACAAGCAAACGCTCTTCCAACACGGCCAATAACACGTTGTTGGCTTCCGGGCGGGAACGGGTAAATTCGTCATAAACCAGGGTGAAACCCTCACGACAGGCAGTCGTGAGCCGGTTATCCACCCATTGCTGGGTTGCATCTTCCTCGTATTTCATCACCGTATGGATAAAACGGTCGACGACCTTGCGGTAGCGATAGCCACTTTGCCCGCCGATCAGGTCGGATGTGGAGAATTCCTCGTCGCCAACAATGAACATGACCGGGCGACCGAGTTGGGCGGCAACATGCATGGCCAGGGTGGTTTTACCCGTCCCGGCTGGGCCGCGAAAATGAACAGCAAAC
>CAIMZS010000081.1 GCA_903846015.1 uncultured Anaerolineae bacterium
AGCTGCCCAATTACATGCAGCCATCGGCCTATGTTAGTCTCGATGCTTTCCCATTGACTGCCAACGGGAAAATTGACCGCAAGGCATTTCCCGTCCCAGAGTTTGGGGGAACCAATGCAGCCATGGCTCAACCAGAGACAGAGTTGGAGCTTCGTCTGGTAAAAATCTGGATGGAAGTTTTGAGTCTGCCAGCCATTGGGATTGACGATGACTTCTTTGAAACTGGCGGGAATTCACTGCTGGCGGTGCGCCTGATGACGGTCATCGAACGCGAAGTGGGTGTGCGCATACCGGTGGTGGAATTGTTCCGTTCCTCCACCATCCGGAAGCTGGCGCATGGGACCCGGGAATCGAAGAACGCATCCTCAACGTGGACACCCCTTATAAAAGTAAAACCGGACGGGCAGGGCATACCGCTCTTTATTTTGCATAGCCCGGCCGCAACGATGAATCTTGCGAACGAGATCCAGGGGGATTGGCCGGTGTATGGGATCGAAGCCTCCGGTTTGGAAGAAGGCACACAGCAGGACGCCACGATTGAGCAAATGGCTGAGCGCTATCTCGAAGCGATTAAAACTGTCCAGCCGCAGGGACCGTACCGGTTGATGGGATACTGCACAGGCGGCGTGGTTGCGTATGAAATGGCACAGCATCTCAAACGCCAGGGCGAAAGCGTTTCGCTCCTGGTGGAAATGGAAGCATTCGCCTTCACTGGAATAGTTCACTCCTGGAGGTATTGGTTCAAGAGTGTGTTTGCAAGTATTCCATTCTGGTATCGAAGATATTCAAGCATGAGCTGGTCAAAGTCACTTCAACTACTGGGAAAAATGTTGAGAAAGAATCGTTTTGAGCGCAGCGAACTCCAGGCGGATAGGAATGCGTTGGCAGCAGAATTTGAGCAGACCAATGCCGTGGAGATAAATGATGCCTACGAGAAAAAATTGCGCCGCCATGTCGAAGAACTTATAATCGCCCAGCAAAATTACACCCCGCAGCCTTATCCGGGACGGCTGATTGTGTTTTCTGCCAGGTGGCGTTTCCCGTATCAATTGTTCTCGATTCCGAGCGACCCAACCCTGGGATGGGGCAAGTTGGCTCGGGGTGGTGTGGATATTTACTCCTTCCTGGGGGCACACGGCGATTTCTATCGACCGCCCTATGTCAGTGCGGTTGCCACTGCTTTAAAGACTATTTTGGAAAAATTGGATCAAGAGGAACACGTCTAAATGGATTTGACCATCATCAGCACCTACCGCTGTAATTCCCACTGCTCCACCTGCAATATTTGGCAGCACCCCACACGTCTCGAAAATGAGATTTCGCTGGATGTCCTGGAGAAAATCCCTGCCGGAATTGACAACCTGAATATTTCGGGCGGCGAACCGAGCCTGCGCGCCGACCTGGCCGAGATGGTGGCTATCCTGCACCCCAAGGCGCGCAAAATGGAGATCAGTTCCAACGGCCTGTTACCGCAGCGGTTGGAGCCAATCGTACAAAAATATCCCGATATTAAAATCCGTTTCAGCCTGGATGGGGTCGCAGAAGTCAGCAATGCCATTCGAGGTGAAAAGAATGGCTTTCAGACCAAAGTACAGGGCTTGAAGCGGCTCAAAGAATTGGGCGGCTGCGACCTGGGCTTCGCCGTCACCATCCAGGACGATAACGTCCAGGATTTGGATTATCTCTACCATTTGACTCGCGAGATGGGGGTCGAACTGTCCACCTCTAGCCTGCATAACGGTTTTCAATTCCATAAGAATGATAACTTTCCCTATGATCGCACCCGTGTGGCGCATGGCATCGAAAACCTGATTGTCCAGATGCTCAAGACCGCCTCGGTCAAGAATTGGTTTCGCGCCTATCTCAACCTCGGGCTGATGGGAAAAATCCTGGGCAACCAGCGCATGATCGCTTGCACAGCCGCGACCGATTTTGTCTTTGTGGATCCGTGGTCGGATGTTTATGCCTGCAATGTGCGCGCAGACCTGCGGATTGGCAACCTGAAAACACACAGTTGGGACGAGATTTATCATGGCGAGCAGGCGCTGGCAATCCGTAAAGCCGTGTCGGCCTGTTCCCAAAACTGTTGGATGGTTGGGACTGCGCGCACAGCCATGCGAAATCCGGTGATTACCAGTCTGCCCAAGTTTGGGCCGTTGTGGTGGGTAGTTCTCAATAAGATACGCGCAACGCTTGGGCTGCGCATCCCCTTTGAACAGTATGTGAACTTTAATGACTCAGGTCATCAGCCAGTTGGCGTAAAACGTGTCTCCTATCTTGAAATTCCGTCAACCCGCCACCCATTGCGCCAGGAGCAAGGGCAGCATTATGATAGTTTCGGGGTGTTCGACAATCATTAGGGCCCAGCCCGCTAATCATTGTTATATTGAGTTGGGCTTATCGTTTAGCAAAAAGCCCATTTGGACGCGGATAAGCGCTTAGTTTTTTAATAAATACCTGGAGTAGTTGAAAAACCTTCCACGCAGATGCACGGAGAAGGTCGGAGAAAAAGCTAAAAGCCACGGGGCTTTATCCTCAATGGTTTGGTTTGTCTCTGTGTGGCTTCGGGTTTTCTCAGTGAATCTCTACTGTAATGTTTGGTTTGGATGAAAGAAATGCTAAAGGCGGGTGATAGTTTTTATCAAAAGCAGAACCTCAATAGTGCAGATAAATGCTGGTAAACGACTCAGTGCTAATCTGCGCGATAGTGCCTGTTTCAGCAGGGCCAAAGGATATTTCATGAAGATTGCAATGTTTGGTATTAAAGGCGTCCCTGTACCGGCGGGCGTAGAAAACGTAGTCGAAGAAATCGGTTCCCGCCTGGTCCAACGCGGCCATCAAGTCACAGTTTATGTGCGCCCGCACTATACGCCGCCCAGTTTGAAGGAATATAAAGGGATGAAACTGGTGCATCTCCCATCCATTCCAACCAAACATCTGGATGCAATTACGCATAGTTTTTTGGCTTGTCTGGCCGCGCTTGCATCTGATGCAGATATCATTCATATCCATGCAATCGGTAATTCAATTTTTGCCGGACTCCCGCGTTTGTTTGGTAAAAAAACAGTTGTTCAAAGCCACGGCCTGGATTGGCAGCGCGCAAAATGGGGCCGGCTGGCAAAACTTTATTTGCGAATGACAGACTATACGAGCATTTATTTTCCCAATGCAACAACGGTTGTCAGCCAAAAAACGCAGCATTATTATCAGGATAAATTCCACCGCCCGGTGGTTTTTATACCCAATGGTGTCAGCCCGGTACAAAAGGTGGCGCCCAGTGAAATTCTGCAATATGGTCTGCAAGGCAATGACTATTTATTTTTTGCAGCCCGCCTGGTGCCTGAGAAAGGTTGTCATTATCTGATCGAAGCTTACCAGAAGCTCGGGCAGACGGATAAAAAATTGGTGATTGCCGGCGATGGTGTTTTTGGCGATGCGTATGCCGAGCGGCTGAAGCGATATGCCAGTGACCGAATTCTGTTTTTAGGGTTTGTGCAAGGCCGCTTGCTGGAAGAGCTGTTGAGCAATGCCTATGTGTATGTATTGCCGTCGGAAATTGAAGGGCTGTCGGTCGGGCTGTTGGAAGCCATGAGCTATGGCAATTGTGTTTTGGTAAGTAATATTGAAGAAAATCTGGAGGCGATTGGCTCCGCCGGGCTGAGCTTTCAATCCACATCCAGCGCTGATCTGGCGACTGCGCTTGGTGTGCTGACAAAAGAAAATACTGTCGTGGAGCAATATCGCAGCCAGGCACAACAGGCTGTTCTTGAGATGTATAATTGGGATCAAGTGACCGACCAGTATGAGGCCCTGTACCTTGCTCTCACGCTGCCACCTCCTTCTCGACCTGAATAAATCTTATATTGATGTTTTCAGCTTGTAGGCGGGAATGATTATGATCAGCATGAATACAAAAAAAATTATGAAAAACAAAATTGCCTGGCAAGAATCCGTTTCGAATATTGCGTTTTCAAAGCGTTATTCGATGATTCTTGATACGAATGCCCGCTTGTGGATGGCCACTCTCTTGATGTTGACAGATTTGTTCAGTCTGTATGTCGTAACATCGATAGCCTTACTGATCGGCCGCATACCCGGGTTGAACGAAAACCTGTTTTATGATCAGGTTTTCTCGCTGGTTGCGGTTATCCAGGTTTTGGTGTTTTATCGCAACGGACTCTACCCTGGGGTTGGCATTGATTATGTGACCGAGCTGAGCAGGCTGGCATCCAGCATTAGTTTTGCCTTCGTGATCGTTTTCCTGCTGACATTGGTGCTCTATCAAGCCACTGTCATTCTGCAAGTCGTTTTAGCGCTTTCCTGGCTGTTGGGTATTATAATTTTCCCGATTGCCCGCTATCTCATGCGTAGATGGCTGATCCACTTGAATTTATGGGGCGAACCGGTTGTAATCATCGGTGATCTACAAACTGCACAATCCCTGGTGGCCCACTTCACCATAAATCTACAACTTGGCCTGCGTCCGGTGACGATCTTGCCCAATGACCAGTGTGCAGGTTGTTCCCTGAAGTGCCAGAATAAGGACACGGTTTGCTATATCAAAGCACAGTCAGGGAAGTATAAAACAGCTCTGGTCGTGATCAACGACCTCAAGGATATCGATGAACTGGTTGAACGATTCCGCAGCATGTTCTACAGTGTCATCCTGGTCAGAAACAAGGATGGCCGCTATGGGCTAAATACCCTTACAGCCCTGGATTTTTCAGAAGTGCTTGGTTTGCAGGTGAAAAACAATCTGTTTAGTCCCGGAGCCCAACTGCTCAAGCGGACCATCGATCTGCTGGCTTCCTTTTTTGGACTGCTATTCTTGAGCCCTTTATTGGGGTTGATTGCCTTATTGATCAAGCTCGATTCGCCGGGCAGCGTCTTCTATCGCCAGGCGCGTCTTGGGCGCAATGGGCAGACCTTCAGGTTACTCAAATTTCGCAGCATGTATCAAGGCGCAGGCCAACTATTGCTGGATGCGCTGGAGGCTGATCCAGCCTTGAAAGAGGAGTGGGATGCGTATCAGAAATTGGAAAATGACCCTCGTATTACCCGCATAGGCAAATTCTTGCGCAAATTCAGCCTGGATGAACTGCCCCAGTTGTGGAACGTTGCCATTTCCGATATGAGTCTGGTTGGTCCGCGCCCCATCCTGCCGGATCAACTGGATTTGTACGGAAAAGCGTTCGGTGTTTATGCCCATGTTGTGCCTGGCATGACCGGGCTGTGGCAGGTTTCGGGTCGAAATGAGACCACTTTTGCTCGGCGAGTTGAATTGGATACTGAATACATCCAGTGTTGGTCAGTTTGGCTGGATATTTATCTGCTCTTCAAAACGATTAAAGTGGTTTTTTGGTCTACTGGCGCTTTTTGATTAATGGATATGTTATCATTTGGGGATACTTCTCATGCTTTTCAATAAGTCAGACAATCTCTCTACCGTATTTGCAAGTTATTCTTCTAAACTGGAAAGTGCCGCATGACCTCAATTTTCATCTCATCTAAATGTGAATATATCGGGGTAATAGAAGACCCGGCCACCTCATTTGCCTATCCAGTCGCAGCCAATCACTGTTTTCACTGTAAGGTGCCTGCGATTCCCAGTCTGGAGCATCAGGCAGCCTGGTGTCTTCTCGAAACGCATACCAGCTGCCCCGTCTATACCCAGGCACAAACGCTGCCTTTCCCTAAAACTTTGATGCAAACGGATGTTGGAAATCCCTTTCGCACGCACAGACCGGTGCGGGCCTCTCTTTTCCTGCTCGCTGGCGTTATCCTGGTGATATTGGTATTATGGTTGAGTTCTCAAGTATGGTATTCTGGATCGACTCACATAACCCAACCTGACATCCCCTCAGCCACACCGACAAGCGTAAATCCCAGTCTGGTGCCGTCCACAGCCACCGGTACTTCTATCCCCGCGACAAAAACCCCAACGAAATTGCCCCCTACCCAATTGCCTCCAACGCAGGTGCCTTCGTTCACCCCCACCCAACTTCCGCTCCAAATCCATGCGTTGGATGTTCCAGTCGGGACTGACAAAAAGTATATGATCCATCAGGTTCAGAATGGGGAAAACCTGATTATTCTGGCAAAAAAATATCGCACCAGCAACGATGCTATTTTGCAGGTCACCTATAAATTAAAGACCCCGCTGTGGCTAAACGCAATTATTGTGATCCCGATTGACCAATCCGATCTGGCAAATTTGCCAGTCTTTGAACCTTATCAGATCACTGATAAAGAAATAACGGTTGACGTTCTGGCCACCAATCTCAACACAGATTTGGATGCCTTAAAACGCTACAACCTCATCAGGTCAGCTGAAATATTGCACAGCGGGGATTGGCTGCTGATCCCTCGTTAACGCTAAATTTCTACCGGGACAACCCGGAAGAGATGAACCGCCGGCCGAAAGGCTGATCAGCAAAAATAAGAAATATTTTCGCGTAGACGGTACCGGTCATTTTCTGGGAATGACTGGTACCGTTTTATTTTAAAAACCTAGCAAATTTTGTGGTTTGCGGTGGATGAGTTCTTGCTTTTTCTGATGATTACAAATTTACGCATGGGTCATGTTTTTTGGTGACAGTTTCTCTTCCTTGAAATCTGGTCTCCGCTTTTCTTGGCCCGCTGATTTGAGGGTATAATCAAAATGTTGTGTAAAAATCCGGGGCTATGTTGCGTTGGCAGTGCACTGGCTTCAGAAACTTGTCGCTTCCCTTACTGTTTGTATTCAACACCCTGCCTTGTGGGCATAGTACTGGTTCGGTTTTCATGGCTGTTTCTTCGGAACGGGTTTGTGATGCCTTCCAGGCTTTGTCAGCCAGCCGCCAGTTTTACGACACGACCTACAAAACAAGCAGCTTGAGTGCGCCGGAAAGCTATCTAAAGTTGCTTGCCTCATCCAGACCCAAAATTATCCGACCTCATAGGGGTGTCGGAAGGGCGGATGCGTGGAAAAAATTATAGCAACGATTTTATTCTTATCATTACCCGGCTGCGTCTGCCCGGCCCGTGACCGCCTCAAAAGCATCGTTACGGCAACGGACTCATCCGGTGATCCTATTTGCGCCAAGGACGTATCCCATGAACCAATTCGAAGAAATTGAAGCCAGTGAAGCCCAGATTGACCTGGGCGAATACCTGTACCTGCTGCGCTCCTGGGCCTGGCTGATCGTGCTGTGTGGGCTGTTGGCCGGCATCGCCGCCTACATTGTCTCCATACGCACCACGCCCATCTACGAGACTTCCACCCGCTTGCTGGTCAGCGACCCGCCCTCCATGCGCAGCCTGGATACGACTGCCATGCTCAGCAACACAGCCATGATCGGCACCTATGCCGAAATGATGATGGATGCGCCGGTGCTGCAGGGCGTGATCGACAAACTCAAACTGTCAATGACCAGCGAGCAGCTCAAACCTTATATCACGGTTGAGATTGTGCGCGGCACCCAGCTTTTGCTTGTCACCGTCCAGAACCCCAACCCGCTGCTGGCCGCCGATATCGCCAACGCCATGGGCACTGTCTTTACTGACCGCGTGCGCGAACTGCAGTCGCAGCGCTATGCCACCACCCAGAAGGGCCTGGCCCAACAGGTGAGTGACATGGAGAAACAGATCAACGATACCACCCAGGCCATCAGCACAGAAACAGACCCGGCCCAGAAGCTGCAGCTCGAGGCGCGCCTCACCGAATACCGCCGGCTGTATTCCAGCCTGGTGACCAATTACGAGCAGGTGCGCCTGGCCGAAGCGCAAACCAGCACCAACATTTTTGTCTCGGCCCCGGCCAGCGTTTCGCGCGTGCCGGTCAGCCCCAAGACGGCCCGGGATACCCTCCTGGCGGTTTTTGCCGGGCTGCTGCTGGCGGCCGGCGCCGTGCTGGCAGTGGATATGCTGGATGACACCATCAGAAACCCGGAGGCGCTGCGCGCAAAGTTCAAAATGCCGGTGCTGGGTATGATCGCCCTGCACAAAGTGGTGGAAGGCAAGCCGGTCTGCCAGTTGGAACCGCGTTCGCCGGTGGCCGAATCCTTCCGCAGCCTGCGCACCAATCTCACCTATGCCTCCGTCGATACCCCGCTGCGGCGCATCCTCGTCACCAGCCCGACCCCGCAGGACGGCAAGACCACCATTTCTTCGAACCTGGCCGTGATCATGGCCCAGAGCGAAAAGCGCGTTGTGTTGATCGATGCCGACCTGCGGCGTCCGCAGATCCACCGCAAGTTTGGGCTGCTGAACCGCATCGGGCTGAGTGATCTGTTTGTGCGCCCGTCCGACGCCCTGGATGGCGCCCTGCAAAGCTGCGAGGTGCCGCGCCTCGAGATCGTCACCTCCGGGCGCATGCCGCCCAACCCGGCTGAACTGCTCACCTCGCAGAAAATGGATCAGATCTTCGCAAGCCTGGCGCAGAATCACGACTTGACCATCATCGATACCCCGCCGGTGCTGGCGGTGACAGATTCCTCGGCGCTGTCCACCAATGTGGATGGCGTGCTGCTGGTAGTCAAGCCGGGGCAGACCAAACTGGTCGCGCTCGAGCAGGCCATCGGGCAGTTGCGCGCGGTCAATGCCCATATTCTGGGCATCGTGCTGAACGGCGTCGACCCGGCCAGCCGCAAGTATGGCTATTATTACAATCGCTATTATTCGAAGTATTCGCATTATTATGTCACAGATGGCGTAAAGAAAACAAAAGCGGGGAAAGCTTAGTGCGTTGCTCGTATTTGCATAAGGATGAAATACCAAAGTGACCGACCCTATTCCCGTCCGTCTTCTCGAAACCCATCTACCCATTACAGTCTACGAGCCCTCGCGCGGCTGGCTCTCGCTGCGCCTGCGCGAAATATGGGATTACCGCGAGCTGCTCGTCTTCCTGACCTGGCGCGATATCAAGGTGCGCTATGCTCAGGCTGCGCTGGGCCTCACCTGGGCCATCCTGCAGCCCCTGCTGACCATGGTCATCTTCAGCGTGGTTTTCGGAAAGCTCGCAAATCTGCCTTCGGATGGCATTCCTTACCCGGTCTTCAGCTATGTTGCGCTGCTGCCCTGGCAGTTATTCGCCGGCGCTTTACAGCGCGCCGGTACCAGCCTGGTGGGCAACTCCAACCTGCTGACCAAGGTCTATTTTCCGCGGTTGATCATCCCGTTCTCGGCTGTGGCAGCCGGGCTGGTCGATTTTTTGCTGGCTTTCATTGTGCTAATGGGCATGATGTTTTTCTACCAGATCAGGCTGACCTGGGCTATCCTGGTACTGCCTTTTTTGATCCTTTTGGCGCTGTTGACCGCCCTGGCGGTTGGCGTGTGGCTCTCGGCACTGAATGTGCAGTACCGCGATGTGCAGCATATGATCCCGTTCCTGGTGCAGGCCTGGATGTATGCCTCGCCGGTGGCTTACTCGGTCGGGCTGATCCCTTCTGGTAAATGGCGCATCTTATACGGTTTGAACCCGATGGCGGGTGTCATCCAGGGCTTTCGCTGGGCACTGCTGGGTGCCGCGCCGCCGGATGAATTAATGATAGCTTCGGTAGTCATCATGATCCTGCTGCTAATGAGTGGTCTGTATTACTTCAAGCGCATGGAAAAAACCTTTGCGGATGTGGTCTAGCCATGAGTGAGATTGCTGTAAAAGTGGAAAACCTGGGCAAGATGTATAAAATCGGCGCTCGCCAGGAACAGTACCCAACCCTGCGCAGCGCGCTGGTCTCCGGGCTGAAGCGCTTCACAACGAAACGCTCGGCTTTGGAAAGCGTTGAGAATGATCTGTGGGCTTTGAAGGATGTCTCTTTTGAGATCAATCAGGGAGAAGTGGTTGGCATTATCGGGCGCAACGGGGCCGGCAAAAGCACCCTGCTCAAAGTGCTCGCGCACATCACTGAACCCACCAAAGGCCGCGTATCCTTGCATGGGCGGGTGGGCAGCCTGCTGGAAGTCGGCACCGGTTTTCACCCCGAATTGACCGGGCGCGATAATATCTATCTGAATGGCGCCATCCTGGGCATGAAACGCGCTGAAATCCAGCGCAAATTTGATGAAATCATTGCCTTTGCCGAAATCGAAAAGTTTTTGGATACTCCGGTTAAACGCTATTCGAGCGGCATGTATGTGCGTCTGGCTTTTGCCGTGGCAGCGCATCTGGAGCCGGAAATTCTCATAGTGGATGAAGTTTTGGCTGTTGGGGATGCTGAATTTCAAAAAAAGTGCCTAGGAAAGATGAGCGATATAGCTTACCAAGGGAGGACAGTGTTGTTCGTTAGTCACAATATAGGTGCAATCCAACAATTAACTGATCGAGCCATTTTGATCCAAAATGGTGAAGTAATTATGGATGCTGAGACATCATCATCTGTTAAGCAATACCTGCGCAGTAAAGCTACTTTAGAGATAAATGATAAATTATTAGTTTCCTATGAAAATTTTTTTGTGAATAACTTTAGATTTGCAAATGAATTGCTCATAGAAGGTTTTAATCAACCGTTGGCTTTTGAACTTGAATTAGACATCGGGCAAGTAATTCCAGAAGTAAATTTCGGCTTGGGTG
>CAIMZS010000082.1 GCA_903846015.1 uncultured Anaerolineae bacterium
CATCTCTTGCTCCCGGTTTTGTCATTTGGTTGCGCCTTCAATTATCCCAGATCTATCTTTTTCTGCAAAGAGAAATACCATTTGTTATCCTTCGCAGGTATAGTTACTGGTCTTTAAGAAAGAACGCGAACCCGGTTCATATCGGGTTCGCGTGGGAGATCCGCTCGAGCGGATCGGCATTCCAGAAAAACTTCCAATACATGAAGACGGTGATGGAATACAACACAATCACGCAGGCAAATACGGGCCCAAACCCGTAGCTGACCTGCAGCCAGCCGCTGATCGTCGGGCTGAAAGCCCAACCAAAATTGCCTGCCATGTTGACCAGGCTGGCAACTGTGGCGCGCGAATCTGCGTCGACATGCTCCATCACAAAGGTCTGGTAGATCGGTCCAGACATGTTCATCAACGTCAGACGCGCATAGTGCGCCATTGCCGATATCCAAAAGAAGGGGGCAAAGCCAAGCAGCATCAGAAAAGGGATTGACAAACCCTGAGTGATGACCACCAGATGCGCCTTGCCCATCCGGTCGGCAAGCGGGGGCGCAGCTAAAAGGCCGATTCCCATCGCCAGCGTGCCCCAAGCCAAGACATTACCAATCACCTGGTCGGGCTGATGATGCACCACCCGGAAAAAGACATTGATAAATGGCATAAACAGCCCGGCGCCGATCGATGTCACCAGCATGGGGGCGATTAGCTTGCCCAGCAGCAACGGCTGTTTTTTGGCAAACGCGAACGGAGCAAAGACAGCGCGCTGCGCCCTGGCTAGAACAGGTGTATTCAACCACAACAGCGGAAATAACCCGATCAATGCGACCACAGCAATAACCGCCAGCGCCCCGCCATAGGCCAGGCTGTCGGTCGGGCCAACCCCGCGCCATGCACCGATCCAGGTCGGCAGGTAACCGCCGACTGAACTGCCGACCGATGCAGCTGCCATCTGCAGTCCAGAACTCATGCTAAACAAATAGGTGCGCTCTTCCTCGCCAGAATTTTCCAGCAGGAAAGGCGACATGGTGACCGCTGAGAGACTCTGCGCCATGCCGATCAAAGCGTTCATGGCGAAAAACATGAAGCGTATGGGGAAAAATACGGTCACAAGAATACCAATACTGACGAGCACCCCGGCCAATAACAATGATTTCTTGCGTCCCAGGCGATCAGCCAGGTACCCCATTGGAACGGCGGTCAGCAGGGCCGTCATGCTGGTGATGGTGATCAACTGACCGAGCAATTCCTGGTCAAAATTCAAGCTGAGCACATAGAAATTTGAAATAAGACGGTAGACGCCCAATGCCGCGCCAGTCATAATTGCACTGAGAAGATACAGGCGGGCATTAGGGTGGAAGGCGCGCATGCGCGCCAGATAAGTTGAGATGACGGGTGAAGACTTCATACACACAAGATCCTTTGAGAATAAGTTGTAATCCAAAGGGCAGCACTGGTCAAGCTGTCATTCGTTATGATTTACGACACAAAATTGTCATTGAACCAATGTATATTGAACTTCACATAACGGATTTTTTTGCGCAGACGAGAAAAGTCGACGGTTTTCCCTACAAATGCTGTTTCAGGAATTTTTCTTGACAAGGTAAATATCATCCGTGCCGAATCCCTGCCAATGGGGGCATTGGCGGGGATTCAGATTAAGCGTTAGAATGAAATAATCCCGGTGTTTGCACCGGGCTATGGCTGGTCTGAAACCGTTTGCCTGTTTTCACGTATACAAAGTGAGATAAACGGACGGGCTTCCCTGGCGAAGTCATGGAGCGATTCCACCCTCGCACCGCTGCAATACCCGTGCAGAACCGGGTACCATACCGGCAACCAAATTGGAGGAAGACATGAACAAAAAATCATCTGGCAGCATCGTTCCGTCCCAGGGCGGCATCCTGCAAGAACTGACCCTGCACGCAAAACTTATCCTCAGGTTGATGGGTGACCGGCGCGTAAATCCACTGGTAAAACTGATCCCGATTATTGGATTGGTGTATTGGATTTCCCCAATCGACCTGATCATGGGCATCCCCGGGTTGGACGCTATCGATGACGTTGCCATTCTTTGGATGGCACAGTATATGTTCATCGAGCTGTGCCCGCCGGATGTTGTCAGCGAATTAACGAAAAATTTGATCAGTAACAATGCTATTGTGGATGAAGTCCGTGCACAGGCGGATGATATCGTAGATGGCGAGGTGGTGGACATCACCGGGGAACAGAAGTAATGCATCTGTCTGCCCGGCTAACGCTTGCAAAGCAAGCTGTGGGTATTCTTGCGCTGTTGGCGCTGCCGCTAGCTAGCTGTTCACAAGCGCTAACCACACCAACACTACCATCCACGACACGGCTGGCTGAAGCCAGCGCGACCTTGCCGCCAGCTAGCGCCACACCGGTCGCTGTTTCCACAATTTCTGTCACCCCACAGCCAGCCATCACACCCACCCTGCCTGTTGCGCCTGCACAGATACCCAACCCGGCCGCCTATCAATGGAGCCAGGTTGTGAACGGAATCAATGCACCGACCGATATACAAAACGCAGGCGATGGCTCTGGACGGCTATTTATCCTGGAACAGCCCGGACGCATCCGCATCCTGCCCACCAATGGTGGACTGCAAGCGATCCCCTTCCTGGATATCAGTGGGCGGATCGGCAGCGGCGGCTCGGAACAAGGACTGCTAGGGCTGGCCTTCCACCCTGAATTTGCCCGGAATGGCTATTTTTACGTCAACTATACTGATCTGAACGGCAATACTCACATCTCACGCTTTACTGGCAGCGGCGACAGCGCCGACCCCGAAAGTGAGAAGAACCTGCTAACGGTGAAGCAGCCCTTCCCCAATCATAACGGTGGAGCACTCGCTTTTGGCCCGGATGGTTTTCTCTATATCGGTTTGGGCGATGGCGGCTCAGCCGGTGACCCGTACGGCAATGCCCAATCCAGCAACAGCCTGCTCGGCAAGATCCTGCGCATCGACGTTAACAACGGCGATCCCTACGCTGTCCCTGGTGATAATTCGTATGCCAGTGACGGTGCCGGGTACAAGGAAATATGGGCCAGCGGTGTGCGCAACCCGTGGCGTTTTTCCTTTGATAAACTGACCGGTGACCTGTGGATCGGCGATGTGGGTCAGAACCTGTGGGAGGAAATCGATTTTGTGCGCGCACTCACCCCTGGCGGGCTGAATTTTGGCTGGAATAAAATGGAAGCCACACACCCATACAAGGGAGTAGCCGGGCCGGAATTCACGGCCCCGATCGCCGAGTATCCACATGCGGCAGAATGTTCTGTGACTGGCGGGTATGTTTACCGCGGCGCGGCAATGCCAGACTGGCAGGGGGTCTATTTTTACGGCGATTACTGCTCAGGAGCGATGTGGGGACTGACCAGTCCGCCGCAAGGCGCACAGCCTACCCTGCTTTTCCAAACCGGCTTCAGGATCAGTACCTTTGGCACGGATGAGGCCGGCGAGTTATACGCTGCCGATTACAACGGCGCGATCTACCGGCTGGAGAAATCCCATTGATGACATAAAACCTGATCGAGATCGGTATTTCCAATTAACCTCAATACCCGTGCAGAACCGGGTACCATTATGAATAAGATGAATTCTGCAAAAAATTGGGGAAAGTTTTTTAAAGTATTAGCGTGGATGAATTCAACTAAGACAACACCACTTGCGGGACAACGCATAGACTATCGAATCTGATGGTAGACAGAATTCTCAATTGCGATGATCCAAATGGTTCCGGTCACTACGCTGGATGAAAATGGATATTTGTCGTCTAAATGGGTTATATTGTCATCCACAATTATGACGCCTGTCACTGGCGAAATTGAGCATGCCAGCGTAAACTTGGGAAGTAAACCGATCCATAATTATGCAAATTTTAAAATGGGCATAATTAGAGTAAGAACCATAACAGGGCTGTCGCACTGACGGTCATTCTACGCAGTGATCGAAACTTTGCCCGTGCAGAACCGGGTACCATTGGAGGTACGAGATGGCAATCAAAAACTGGGAAGTTATCAAAATACACTACTGTGACCATGTCGGGCACGAGGTGGCTTTCGAAACAGAAGTCATCTACCCGATCGATTTTCTACCGGATACGCCGAGGGTAACCGCCCGGCGCTGTTCGAACGCCAAGGAATGCAATATGTTTGACAAGCCCACCTGCGTGTGGTGTGGCACCAATCCAAACCACGAACCCCTGTAAACGCGCAGGGTGACTGTTGTATCTGGAAAGACATTGGGACAGAAGAACGAGGAACGCGCCAGCCTCACATAGCAATCTCGCTCTTCAATCTTCAAATGCCGAGGAACGCCGCAACGTCCGGGCTGGCAGGGCTGGAAAAGACTTGCTGCGGAGCGCCGATCTGGACGATATGCCCATGCAGCATGACTGCAACGCGGGTGGCCAGGTAGGCAGCCTCTTTAAGATCGTGGGTAATAATGATGGTGGTTGTGCCGGTCTCGGCCAGGATGGCTTTGAGATCGTCAAGCAAGCGCAGGCGCGTGGGGGCATCCAGTGCGCTGAAAGGTTCATCCAGCAAAAGTAGCTCCGGGTTTATCGCGAAGGCGCGCGCCAAACTGACACGCTGGGCCTCTCCACCTGACAGGCGCGCACCGTTTCGTCCGTGCAGCGCTTCAAGACCTACGCGCTCAAGCCATTTATTGACACTTTCCTTAATATAAGCAGAAGGCAACCTGCGGTAGCGCAGGCCGATGGCTACATTTTCAAACACAGATGTATCCAATAGCAACGGTTCCTGCAGCACCAGTGCGATGCGGCGGCGGTAAGCCAGCGCGCTGTGCTGTTTATAGGGCAGGCCGTTCCAGAGCAGTTCTCCATGCTCCGGCTCAAGCAAGCGAGCCAGGGTTAACAAGAAGCTGCTTTTGCCAGTGCCGTTTGGACCGACAATCGCCAGCACCTCGCCCCGATGTACAGACAAGGATTGGATGCCGAGCACTTCACGCTTGTCGCGCCGGACAACCAGGTCGCGAATCTCCAGGAGTGTGTTCATCGCTGCTTGGCTCCACGCTGCTGAATCCAGGTCAGCGCATAATTAATCAGAAATGTGATACCCAGCAACAGCGCGCCCAGGATAATGGCACGCCCAAATTCGCCCTTGTTGGTTTCCAGCACAATGGCAGTCGTGAGCACCCGCGTCTGTCCTTTGATATTACCACCCACCATCATAGAGGCGCCCACCTCCGAAATGACCGAGCCAAAACCGGCCATCAGGGCGGCTAGCAGCGGCAAACGCGCTTCGCGCCACATAGTCAGAACCATCTGCGGGACGGAGGCTCCCAGCCCCAAAAGCTGAAACTGCAAACGCGGGTCAAGCTGCTGCAGGGCGGCGGCAGTTAACCCGGTCACAACCGGGGCAGCGATAATGGTCTGCGCGATGATGATGGCAGTTGGGGAGTAGATTAGACGCAAATCCCCGAGAGGGCCGGAGCGCCACAACGACATGGCAACAGCCAACCCCACCACTACCGGTGGCAGAGCCATGCCGGTGTTAACCACGGTTAAAAGGAAGGAACGACCTGGAAATCTGGCGAGCGCTAACAGCGTGCCAACCGGCAATCCCAGCGCAAGACTGATAAGCGTGGCAATGCCCGAGACTTTCAATGAAAGTAAGGTTACTTCGAGGACTTCGGGATCAAAAAAAAGGCTATTGAATAATTCCATGAGATTCAGGTCAACAGGTAGACAAGGGTTGAACCCTGCCTACCTGTTGACGATGATTAATTATTGTTGGATTTCAAAACACATTACTTCAAGCCCAAGTCGGCATCGGTTTTGGTGGCATCTCCAATGAAGAGCGGCTCGCCATACTTGTCCACACCAAATTTATTGATCACATCCTGGGTGGCAGGGTCGGTCATGAATTTTAGGAAAGCCATCGCGCCATCGTAATTGACCTTGGGCCATTTAGCTGTATCAATCGTCATGACGTGATAGACATTCAACAGAGCATTGTTCTTCTCAACCAGAATCTCAAGCTGCAATTTGCTCTTATTGGCCAGGAAAGTGGCACGATCAGTAAGTGTATAGCCGCCCTTTTCGGAGGCGATGGTTAGCGTAGCACCCATGCCCTGGCCAGTCTCAACATACCAGGCTGGTTTTTTTCCGGCCGGGTCGAGGCTGGCTTTTTTCCAGAAATCAAGTTCTTTGGTACTGGTACCAGACTTGTCAGCGCGGGCAATAAACAGCACCGTGGTCGGGTCAGTGTCGCCAGCAGTGGCAATAGCTTTGAAAGCATCGGCTGGTCCAAGATCCTTGATCTTGGCGGGGTCGGCTGCCGGGCCAACCAGAATAAAGTCGTTGTGCATGATCAGAGCACGGTCCTTGCCCCAACCATCGGACATGAAGGTTTTTTCCGCGGCAGGCGAGTGCACGAGCAGTACATCAGCATTGCCTTCCTGTCCCATCGTAATGGCTGCGCCGGAACCGACCGCAACGGTCTGAACCTTATAACCGCTCTGCTTTTCAAAAAGAGGGATGAGAACATCGAGCAGCCCGGAATCCTGTGTGGAAGTAGTGGTAGCCAGGATAAGCGCCGGGTTGGCTGGAGCAGCGGGGGCAGGCGCTGTGGCAGCGGGGGCACAGGCCGAAACCGCCACGGCGATCAGTAGAAACAGAGTTAGGAGCATGTTACTGGTGGTAAGTTTCATTTTCTTCTCCTTTGTATCCCCTGGTTATTAGTCCGGGGTTTGATTGGGTTTCGGCGAAAACCGGCGGACGGTGAGCACAATCAACGCTCCAAACAATCCACCGATGAGACCATAAAGTAAATGGCTGGCAATTGGATAGACCACACCAAAGCGAAAAGAGCCAAACGACCAGCCAGAGAACACGGTAATGAGCAGGCGAATCACCGGCTTGGTGACATGCGCCAACCCGCCCAGAAGCATCAGGAACCAGATCTTATTGACATAGCGTGGGAAAAAACGAAAGGCAGCATCTATGACCGGTCCGGGCAGCAGGTAGATCAGCCAGATGAACGGATCAGTCGACGCCCCCCCTACCGGCAACATTGACATACCAGCAGCGCCGAGGCTGGCAAGTGTGCCCGCGCCGCGAAAACGTGAGAAAGAACGCCCCAAGATCAGCAAAGCCATCCATTCCATGCCATGGTAACCGGGCAAGCCGAGAGCAAAACTAAAACGCTCGTGCAACACGACTGCCAGGGCGCCGCTGCCAAGCAGCAGCAGGGCTTCATACCAGGTTAATGCCCATTCAGTTGGAAAGGCTTTTGATGCGCTCTTTGGAAGTAATGTGCCATGCATTATTTTGCTCCTCAACAATCAAGATGGCCCGGCCGCCGCGCAAAATGGGACGCACCCATTCGCCAACATCTGTCAGCGTCTCAGGGGAAAGGTCAGACCCGTTTTCCGGGCGGATTGCATCAATATGGCCCTGTGCGCAAATTTCAGCAACCGTATGAAAACCGGATAATTCACGCAGGCCCGGAAGCCACAGGAAACGTCCATCGTTACCATCGCGGTGCAAGCCAACACCGGCAAGCGCACCGATGATACCGCCATGTGTGCCGGTCAGGCCCTGCAGGCGAATGCCATGCTCACGAGCGATTTGTTCAGCCTGCGATTGGGTCAGCACAACCTGTTTGGCGCGCAAACCAAAAGCACATACCAGGGTCGAAACCTGATGCCATGCTGCCATACACAGCCCGGCATCCGAACCGGGGGCGCTTTCACGTTCGAGAAAATCGCAGCAGGCCTGCCAAAGTGCATTTTCGTTACGAGACTCAGACTCAACCAGCAGGCAGGCCGAACTGTTGTGGGATGTGTAAGGAATCTCGGGCGAGACCAGCAGTTGGTGACGGGTGATGCCCAGCGTGCGGGCCAAGCCGTCTGCCGAAGAAACCCACGGTAAGGCCAGGAACTCGGCCATCTGCCGCGCGCGATGCCCTGTACCTCGACTCTCGAGATTATCGGTATCATCAATGCCAATCAAATAACGCATCATTTAACCTTGATCTCGCTGACATCCTTAGTCCAATCTGCCTTGGGAATATAGGTACTGGCCAATTTGACAGTGCCGTGGTTGTTAAAATCGAGAATGGTATTATCGTCAACCTGAGCTCTGGTCAGGGTGGCAGGGCTGGCACTGCCAGTGAGCGTCACCTCGCTGAAATCGGTCACGCCGGCAGCTTTGAGCACATCCGCCAGCCTGGGACCTTCTTCCACCTTGCCGTCTACAGTCAGATTTGCCAAAGGCAGCTTTTTCAGATCATCCCAAGAAATACCGAAGCTGGTGCCATCCACTTTGACCACCTGGAAAAGCACGGCAGATGAAGCCGAGGTAGGCTGCTGAGAATTGGGGGTTTTGGGCACCGCAACAGCAGTCTCAGATACTGGAAAGGTTGGCGCCGTCACTGATGATTGGACAGCAGCGCCGCAGGCAGATAAAAACAGCGCTGCCGCGGTGAGAACGGCAAATACAAACCTCATACTAATCTACCCCGACCATGATATTGGAAGCCTTGATGACGGCGTAAGCTTCCTGGCCTTCTTTCAACGCCAGGCTCTCAACAGAACCGTTGGTTATGATCGAAACCAGCTGAGGACCGCCAGGCAGTTCGATGGTGACTTCGCTGTTGACAGCGCCGGTAACGATCTTGACTACTTTACCCTTGAGAATATTGCGGGCGCTAAGTTTCATTTTGATGCTCCTTAAAGTGGGATCTGTTCTCCGCTGTGAGCGGTGTTGTAACCTGTCAGCGCATTGAGTTCCTTGCGGAACGAGGCAGTTTGGAGATGATCAATCAGCGGACCAACCAGGCGCAACTGCTCTTCCGGGATGATCAAATCGTAGCGCTCTTCGAACAGGGGGATAAAATCGAGCTGCGCCTCTCGGGCAGCAGCCTGGATACCGATGGCGGCATCGGCCTGTCCTGACTGAACGGCCAGGGCTGATGCGGTGTGGGTACTGACAAAATTCTTGTAGCCGCGAATCAGACTGGAGGGCAAATGCAAGCTTTCCAGTTCCTTTTCAAGCCACAGGCGCGTGCCAGAACCCGGGTTGCGATTGATAAAGGTGACATCTTCACGACTGATATCCGCCAGCGAGCGAAAGTGAACCGGGTTGCCTGGAGCGACTATCAGCCCCTGGGTGCGGTAGGCCAGCGTAACCATTTCAACAGGTCGGTCGGGAAACATATGGCGCACGAATGGGGTGTTATATTCGCCACCGCGGTCAAGCAGGTGCGCCCCGGCAACATGACACAGGCCCTGACGCAGGTTGACCAGTCCATCCAGCGAACCGACCGGCAGGGTCAGTATGGTGACATGGCGTGATAGCTGGCTGGCAATGTGTTCGATGGCGGTATCGTGACTGCCGGAAAAAATCATGACGGGTTTGCTGCCTTTAGGCAGGATCAGTTCCTGCAGCAGCAGCGCGGAGGCCCGGGCGCGGTAGAATTTCTCAACGACGCCAGCGGTGACACGCAGTTCGGTGATCTCGATCAGCCCACCGGCCTCCAAAATTTTGACATGGTGACGAACCCAGGCCGGGTGTTCGCCGAGAATCTGACCCAGACCGGTCAGTGTGGCAGATTCTGCCATCAACAGACGCAAGATCTTCATCCGATTGGGATCGGCCAAGATCTTGATCTGTTCAAAGGCGTGCAGGGTTTCGACTTTTTCCATGGAATCCCGACTCCAATGCGGAATAGAGCTTGCCGTTTAGGAAAAACTTAATGGCTATTAGTGTAGCATGAAGACGTATTACACGTCAATATAAAGATGTAGGTTGGTATTTTACAGGGCAAAAAATGGACCATCGCCTACCAAAAGTTGCAGATTTTGGTGATGGAACATAACGAATTAAGGATTGATGCAGCGAAAAGCATCGTCCTTCTTTGCAGGTCTGACATTATTTTGGGATGGCTGGCGGTTTCGGGATTTATGCTGCAATTTTCATCACAGGGAAACTCTACCAGTGAAAAGATTTATTATGGCTGGAGTATTGTATTGGGTTGTAGAGCCCATCGAAGAGTTCGGATTCCGCAGATATTTGCAGACGCGGCTGGTCGAATGGTTTGGAAAACGTGGGAATGGATCATATCATTCACGAATAGCTGACATGAAGGCATTAATGAGTTCTTTGCCCGTGCAGAACCGGGTACCATAGCGCTCATTCCAATCAGCGAAGTATGTGAATATATTATGCTCCGGGAAGAAAACGTGGCATCCGGTGATATGTTCCATGCAGCATTGAATTGGACCAGTGTTCTTTTCGCTTAATTCCAGGAGCAGGTTTTCTATAACAAGCTGTTCACCGCAGCTCAGTAGATGAGC
>CAIMZS010000083.1 GCA_903846015.1 uncultured Anaerolineae bacterium
AGAAAAATAATAGTTATGGAAATTAATAAGAGAAAAATAGGCTTAGGATATAGGCCTTTTATAATTGCAGAGATGTCTGGAAATCATAATCAGTCTCTTGAGAGGGCTTTAAAGATTGTCGAAGCTGCAGCTAGTTCTGGAGCTCATGCCATAAAGTTGCAAACGTATACCGCTGATACAATTACCATTGATCTGGATGAAAGGGAGTTCTATATTAGCGACCCTAATAGCTTGTGGACAGGCACTTCTTTATACAAGCTTTATAGCGAGGCCTACACTCCGTGGGAGTGGCATAAACCAATATTTGATCGCGCTCGTGAACTAGGTCTCATTCCGTTCAGTACCCCGTTCGATGATACTGCTGTAGACTTTCTCGAAAGTCTGAACGTCCCTTGCTATAAGATTGCTTCGTTTGAGAACACCTATCTTCCTCTGATTCGGAGAGTTGCAGCAACAGGTAAACCCTTGATCATTTCAACAGGTATGGCAACTGTCGCAGAGTTGGACGAAACCGTTCGAGCTGCCCGCCAAGCAGGCTGTAAAGACCTTATTCTGCTCAAGTGTACAAGCACCTATCCGGCTACGGCTGAAAATACCAATATTCTGACCATCCCGCACATGCGAGAACTGTTTGGCTGCGAAGTCGGCTTGTCTGATCATACTTTGGGCTTGGGTGTATCGGTTGCCAGCGTCGCATTGGGCGCAACCGTCATTGAGAAACACTTTACCCTTAGCCGCGCTGATGGTGGAGTTGACAGCGCGTTCTCCATGGAACCAAGCGAGATGGCGCAACTGGTTGTTGAATCGGAAAGGGCGTGGCAGTCTTTAGGGAAGGTCAGCTATGGCCCAACGGATGCAGAGATAAAGTCAATACAATATCGCCGTTCGCTCTATATTGTTCAAGATATGAAGGCTGGGGAAAAACTGACGCACGAAAACATGCGCAACATTAGGCCAGGTATGGGGCTGGAACCGAAGTATTATGATATTTTAATCGGACGAACGGTTACCAGAGATCTTCAGAAAGGAACAGCCGTAACCTGGGAGGATATAGGATGACTCTTGCAAGTTTGAACCCGGTTGCGCTCAAACCTTGCCTTGTTTTGGGTACTGGTTTTCACTCATGGGTCCTTGGGGCAAGGGCGCAAAAGAGCCCTATGGGAAGCTGGCATGTGTTGCTCGATGAAGTGGCCCGAATGATGGGTGTATCGTGGAGTCCCGGTTGCGGGGAAAATCCGATATTTCTGTGGGAAAAAATCTTGCATATCGCTGCTCAAGATGGATATTTTCGCAAAGTCAAACAAGTGCCATGCTGGGCTGAGGCTGGTCGCCGAAAGGCTTACCAAATTGAACTTGACGCAAAAGCCGCTGTAGCAGTTATTCTCAACAGCAGTATAGCAGACTATCCAAACTGCTCCGTTCGTTCATTGCTTCCCATGCGTGAGCAGTGGGGGGCGGTGCTCTCATTGAACTTTGAAGCGGCATGGCTTCAAGGTGCTCAAAAAACATATACAGATGCAGTGAGTACAGAAGCTTTGCATGGATTACAGAAGGCAGAAAGAAAAAGGCTTTCAGTGTTCAAGCTGGCCAATGGAAAACGGATATGGTTTCCAAACGGGATGGTGGATGATAGTGCTACATTGCGGTTAGGCTTGCGTGATTTTGGGCTGCAGCCAAGCGAAATTCGATTTGGGTTCAATTTGCTCAAGCAGTTTGAAAGAAACAATTTCCCCAAAAAAGTAAATACAACGGCTGCGGTTGATTGGAGTGTGAGCGGTGCGATGATTGAAGATTATCTTGATCATAATAATCAATCCCCAAATCCGCCCTTGACATGGGTCGCCGATTTTATATACCGACCGTTAATCTTTGCAGGAGTTGCTCTGTCTCAAGAAGAACTTGGCCTTTGGTGGCTGCTCAATCAACGTCAACGAAATTTTGCCCATCTCAATTACAAGGATATTCCATCCGCATATGTCCTTATTCAACAAAACGACCCACGCATATCGTTCTGGCAAAGCCATCCATTTGGAGTAAAGCCACTTGTATGCTCCAACTGGGATCAGGGCTGGAAAATGGTTGAAGAGTTGATAGAGAAGTTGAGTTGTTGAGCATGCAGAACCCGAATCACTTGATGTTTTGCTGTACTGACTAAAGACAATGTTCGCGCAATTCGGCCGGGGTTGGGGTTGCCGCCCAAGCATTTTGACATAGTATTAGGTAAGTCCGTAAAGAAAGATGCGGAACGTGGCACCGCGTTTGGATGGGGCATGCAATTAAGTACGGTATCCAAAAACAAATCCAATGACCATTCCTAAAAAACCGCGCTATTTAATAACCACTGACGACGAGCGTACCTGGAAATTTGATCGGCCGGTTATTTTTTTGGGTGAATGGTGTCGACGCTATGATCGAAGACACGTTTGGCAAGACATGGATGCTATTGTTGCGGTACCTTATGGGCTAGGTCAAGCGAAGAAGGATTCTGATCATGCCGAAGCCCGAGCGCTGGAATGTAAACTATTCCCTATGTTGTGCCAAACGCTCAACCAGTATCATGGAGTACAGCATGGTGATCGGTTTTGGAGAATTCTTTTGGGGCATTGGTTTTTCCGATATGTTGATGTAATGCTGAATCGTATTAAAACATTTGAACAGTGTTTCCAAGAACATGAAATCTCAGGTACTATTGCGTACGCGAAAGATGCCTATCAACTGGCGGTTCAGGATTCCTACTCAGCC
>CAIMZS010000084.1 GCA_903846015.1 uncultured Anaerolineae bacterium
AGAATAACAAATACAGCAAGTACTACAATATGTTCTGAGTATCCTTTGCGAGACTGGGGTCCGTGTCGATGCACCCAATGTCGTTGATCTATTAAAAAAGACCGGGCAGGTTCAGGTTCAGGACCGAAATATAAAATTTTCGACAGAGATCATCGAACAATCTCTCCATTCCACGCCAGCCACCATCCAGATGTTTGACCGCAGCGGAGACGCGTCTTTCCTGCTGGGGGACGACCGCTTGCGCTTTGGTGTGGGGGTTACAGCCCTTTATTACCAGGAGCCGTCTGGAGACAACCTGGAAGAGTTTACCCGTGAACACATGCGCATCCTTACCCGCCTGGCTAGCACGTTGCGTCATTATGATTGCATTTCGACCCTGGGAATTGTCCGCGATGTGCCAGAAGAGTTGGGTGACCTGTACGGCAACCTGGAAATGTTCGCCAATACATCCAGACCGCTGGTAGTGTTAACATCTGACGAAGATAATTTTTTTCCTTTGATAAAAATGTTTGAAAACCTGCACGGAGATCTTGGTACGAAACCCTTCATCCTGCCTTATTTCAATCCAGTCTCACCGCTTGTGATGGATGCTGGAACATTGCTCAAGATGCAGATCTCCATCGAACATGGTCTGCCTTTCATCTTCTCAAATTACAGCATGGTTGGCGCAACCACACCATTCACACCTGCCGGGTCCTTGACCCTGCTGTTGGCTGAACTGCTGGCTGGTCTGACTATCAGCCAGGTGATGAAACCAGGTACCCCCATTTCAGTGGGTATGCTGCCGGCATATTTTGACATGAAATCCATGTTAAACTTCTATGATCCCCAAAGTGTGCTGCTAAATATCGCCTGCGCCGAGATGATGTCTTATTACAAATTGCCTCACTGCGGCGCATCCTGCTCTGGTACAGGTTGGGGTATGGATCTGGTGGCGGCTGATTCCTATTGGATGAACACACTCTCTTTTGCACTGACAAAAGGAGGGCTGGCCCCGTTTATTGGAGACAGTCTGGGCTCCAAAACAATCTCGCCCTGCACCATAGTCCATACCCATGAGATCATTGAACAGGCCCTGCGCTTTGCAGATGGTTTTCAATTGGATGACTCTCAGGCCGTACTGGCCGAAATCGCCAAAGTGGGGCCAGGGGGAAGTTTCCTTTCCGTCCCATCAACGCTGAAAAACTTCAAAAATGGCTATTACTCCAGCCCCATCTACCCACGCTGGAGCATGGAAAAATGGCAAGCAGAAGGACAACCCGCCGCTCGTCAGGTATTGCGCGAAAAAACCCAGAACATGATCCAAAACTTAACCGAGCCGGATGACTACGCAGAAATCGTCCGCAAGGGTGAAGAATTTATAAAATTTCGATTAAAATAAACCTATGCCCACTTACGATTACACCTGCAGTGACTGTCGCAAACGTTTTGACGTTTTCATGACCTATTCGGAATATGGTCAAAAATCCGTCACCTGTCCACACTGTGGCAGCAGCAATATCCGCCGGCGCGCACCCCGCGTACGCATTTTGAAAAGCGAAGAGGCCCGTCTGTCTCAAATGGCAGACCCTTCCATGCTCGCCAACATCGAGGAT
>CAIMZS010000085.1 GCA_903846015.1 uncultured Anaerolineae bacterium
GATGAAATTCACCGTTCAGGCGCTGAAAGATGCCGGATTGACTGATGTCAAGGTGATGATCGGCGGCGGACAAATCGACGAGCAAATCCGCCAGTACACCGGCGCGGATGCCTATGGCAAAGATGCCATGGCTGCCGTCGCCATCGCCAAAAGCTGGGCAAGGTAATCCCGGTTCCAGCACGAGATAAAGGCAAATGGATATGACAAACAATTCTTCAAATCCCGATTCTGGCAAAACGCCAGAACAATTGTGCGCCGAGCGCGCGAAGCGTTTTGGTGACGCTGTTAAACTTAACAAACCTGACCGTGTTCCGCTTTTGATGGGCTTTGGATATTACCTGTCGGAGCTGGGCGGAGTTACTCATCAGGCGTTATACGATGAGCCAGGTCTGCAACAGCAACTTTTGGAAAAAGCAGCACTGGAATTCCAGCCGGACATGTTTATGGGCGCCTGGCACTCCCCTGAAATGAGCAAAGCGCTGGGTGACCAGATGACCAAATGGCCGGGTTACGGTCTGGGACCGGAAGGTTCTTTCCAGTTCAACGAAAAAGACTTTATGAAACCCGAAGATTATGATGCCTTCCTATCCGATCCATCGGATTGGGCGATTCGAACCTACCTGCCACGTGCCTTCAAAGAGTTGGAAGGTCTGGCCCTGCTGCCACCGATGGGTATGGCAGCCTGGGGTTACTATGGCATGTTTTTAGGTCTGCCCTCACTGACCATCCCGCCAGTCGTCACGGCCTTACAAGCATTAAACAATGCTACACAGGCTCAGATGAAATGGATTGGGGAACAGGTACAAATTGCCCAACACCTTGCCTTAGTGGGCTTCCCACCCTTCACTTATCTTGGGTCCTTGATCGAGGCCCCATTTGATTTCATGTCCGATACGCTGCGCGGAATGCGCGGTGTTTTCCTGGATATGTTGCGCATCCCCGAAAAACTGCTGGCTGCCGAAGAGAAAGTTCTTCACTTTCAACTGGAATATGCCATAGCAACCTGCCGGGCGATGAACAACCCATACATTTTCATTCCTTTACACCGTGGCTCAGATGGCTTTATGTCTTTGCCCCAGTTTGAGAAATTCTACTGGCCGCAACTAAAAGCGATGATATTGGCCCTGGTTGATGCTGGCATCACGCCCTGGGTATATTACGAAGGGGTGTGGGATGATCGCCTGAGCTATTTGGCCGAATTACCCAAGGGTAAGACCATGGGCAGTTTCCAGAGCAGTGATATTTTCAAGGTAAAGGAAGTGCTTGGCGAGACGATGTGTATTTTAGGCGGTATGCAAAACTCGATGCTTAAGGCTGGCACGGTTGAGCAGGTGCGCGAGCATACCAAAAAAGTATGCGAAGTGGTTGGTAAGGACGGCGGCTTTATCATGTGCACCGGCGTAATGGAGCTGGAAAATTGCAAGCCTGAACTGGTGAAAGCCTGGGCTGAAGCCACGCGTGAGTTTGGAGTGTATTAAGCCTGAACCGCCTCATGCCTGAACCGGCCCTGCTAGAACGGGCATTATCGCAGATTAGAGCAAGAGCGGATTAGAGCTAGATAAATTTTGTACGTCCGGAGAAAAGTATGTCTAAGGAATTGATCGAAGCTATCACTGAAATGCGTGAAGAAGATGCCGTGACTATTACCAACCAGCTGCTCGACTCGGGCGCCAGCCCGGTCGATGTGCTGGAAGCCTGTCGCGAAGCCATGAGCATCATCGGTATGCGTTTCGAAACCGGGGAAAGTTTCATCCCGGAACTTATCCTGGCCGGGGAAATCCTCGCGCAGATCTCTGCCATTCTTAAACCACGCATGCAGCAGGCTGGCGAGAACAAAAAACTCGGTAAGATTGTGCTCGGCACCGTCCAGGGCGACATCCACGACATCGCCAAGGATATCGTTGGTTTCATGCTGGACATCAACGGCTTTGAAGTCACCGATCTGGGTGTGGATGTACAACCCGCCAAATTCGTCGAAGTTGTCAAACAAAGCGGCGCAAAGATTGTGGCCCTGAGCGGCTTTTTGACCCTGGCCTTTGACCCGATGAAATTCACCGTTCAGGCGCTGAAAGATGCCGGATTGACTGATGTCAAGGTGATGATCGGCGGCGGACAAATCGACGAGCAAATCCGCCAGTACACCGGCGCGGATGCCTATGGCAAAGATGCCATGGCTGCCGTCGC
>CAIMZS010000086.1 GCA_903846015.1 uncultured Anaerolineae bacterium
CCGGTTCCAGCACGAGAAAAAAAGCTTTTCTTTGCTCCCTTTGCGACTTTGCAGTGAACCCGGGTTTGTGTATGCCCATTTCTTGACGAAAACATTGTTTTGCACATAGTTTCAAAAAGAGGTATAAATTATGTCTATCTAGATTTTAAACTTTTATGATCAACATAAGGAGCTGTATTAAATGAATAAGGTGAAAATCGCAAGATGTGATATGGACGCCTCAGAAATATCTTTAGGCTGTATGCGCATCTCCAACATGACGAACCAGGAAATCTCTATATTGGTTCACACGGCGTTGGACGAAGGCATCAATTTTTTTGATCATGCCGATATTTACGGGGGCGGGCAATCGGAAGCGAAGTTCGCGGAGGCTCTGAACCTGACGCCGCGCCTGCGGGAAACGATGATTCTTCAGAGCAAATGCGGCATCCGCCAAGGTTCCTTCGATTTTTCAAAGGAGTATATTCTCGGAGCCGTGGACGGCATCTTGAAGCGCCTGCGGACCGACTACCTGGATGTTCTTTTACTGCATCGTCCGGATGCACTGGTCGAGCCGGCAGAAGTAGCCGAGGCCTTTACGATCCTGCAAGACAGCGGCAAGGTCAAGTATTTTGGCGTCAGCAATCAAAACCCGATGCAGATTGAATTACTGACCAAATATGTGAAGCAGCCTCTCGTCATCAATCAGCTTCAACTCAGTATTACCAATACGGGTATGATTGACGCGGGCATCAATGTCAACATGCAGATCGATGCCTCGATCAACCGGGATGGCAGTATTCTGGATTACTGCCGCCTGAAAGACATCACGATCCAACCCTGGTCTCCGTTCCAATATGGCTTTTTCGAAGGCGCATTTCTTGAAAATGATAAATTCCCGGAACTAAACCGGAAAATCAACGAAATTGCCTTATCCTGGAGCGTGACCAATACAGCAATTGCGATTGCCTGGTTGCTGCGACACCCTGCACACATGCAGCCTATCGTTGGAACGACCAATCCGGGCCGTGTCAGGGATATCTGCAAAGCATCCGATGTCAAGCTTTCCCGTCAGGAGTGGTATGACATATATCTGGCCGCCGGAAACAAACTTCCCTGATGGTACCCGGTTGTGCACGGGCATTGAAAAGGAAAATGAAAAATGAAACTCTTGAAAAACAAATGGGCGCTCGTTACTGGTTCCAGCCGTGGCATTGGCCAACAAATTGCTTGGGGTCTGGCTGAACGCGGCTGCAATATCATTATCCACGGTCGGGAACCCCAAAACCTCGAGGCAACGCTGGCCAAGCTGAAAACGTTCAATGTGCAAACCCACATCGCCACTGGTGAGCTGTCCACTTCCGCCGGGGTAGCCCAAATCATCCAGCAAGCGATGGCTGCGCCCGGGCCGGTTGATATCCTTTATAACAATGCCGCCATCATGAGTAAAAACGTATCGATCTTGAGCGTCGATCAGGCTGAATGGGATCGCGTTTTTCAGATCAACGTCTGGGCATTAATGGCACTCTGCCAGGCATTTGCTCCCGGTATGCGTGAACGGGGCTACGGTCGCATCATCAATCTGACATCTGGCATTGCCGATCAGCCCAACCTGGCTGTCTACAGCGTATCCAAAGCAGCGGTTGATAAATATTCGCGCGATTTGGCTGCCGAGTTCAAAGGAGAAAACGTGCTGGTCAATTTTCTCGATCCGGGCTGGCTGCAAACCGATTTGGGGGGGCCAAATGCGCCGGGTGACGTTGAATCTGTTCTGCCAGGCGCATTGGTACCCGCCTTGCTGGACAAAGGTGGCGCAACCGGGCGTTTTTATGGAGCCCAAGATTATAAGGAACTGGGCAGTTAAGGCCCATAAATTTCCTTACGTTGATGCTCAGGATGAAAGAAAGATACCTGAGTTTCGATTGATCTGCTCACGGGAAAGCCACGACTTAAATGTTAGATGTCTTTGGGATTAATTCCCTTTGGTATTTACCTGAATAGATGGTTTCCTGCTGTAATGCACCATCATATAGATGCCCAGGCCCAGTACGACTGCCCCAAGGATAAATCCGCTTAAGTTGGAGATAAAGTCGCTGATCAGTTCCCATTGGCTGCCAAAAGCATAACCCAGGCCCCCGTAAACTGCAAACCAGGTCAATTCGCCCAGAACGACATAAAGAAAGAATTTCCAAAAACGATAACCGCTGCTCCCTGCAATCAGGGTGATCGGAAAAGCCACTGCGGTCAGCAGCCAGCGCGTTAGATAAATAGCAATACCGCCCCTGCGTGAGAATAGAGTACTGGCGCTTTTCCAGGCTGCGGTTTTCCCAAAACGTGCTTCTATTGGGACGCTGGCAAAATAGCCTATGGCATACAGCAGCCCATCTCCAGAGATGGTGCACAAGTAACCCAATAATGGGGTCGAATAGGCATCCAACAAGTTCTGGCGGATGAAAGCGCCAGAAGCAACAACGATGAGTGTGCCCGGTAAGGGCACACCCAGCCCGCTCAAGAATAATAATCCGGCTACCATGGGAGCCCCATAGGCGCCAATCCAACTAAGTGCCAGTGAACTGATATCGATGTTCATGGTGCTTTGCCTTGTTCGTCAACTACTTTTTGCACAGCTTCCAAAAGTGCAGCAGGCCCGCCGGGGTAGTTGATTTCATCGCCTAGTAAGTCGAATGGTTTGTAGGCGTTTCCATTACCAGGAACGTTTATCACTGCAAAGATGGTGGCTGCGGGAATGCCAGTGCTGTTGGCGACGTACTGTACAGTCATCCAGCCTTCCACCTTTTTTTCAATCAGCCCGGTCACCACATGGTTGGCGCGATAGGCGAGAATGGCTTCGCGGATGGTATTTATCAGAACTGGGGACCCATTTGCCTGTCCCAACCCAGCTTCCCGGTTCAACCGGTTAATCGCTATCAAGCTGGCTTCCCTTTTTGGCTGGATACCAGTCGCATCGAACAGGATTTTTTCGGGAACGGCATAGGCAACCGCAACATAACGGATGCTCATCCAGGGACGCAAGAGGTCGGGGGACGGGTTCCCAGCTGCAAAATTGTGTTGGCTGGCGAACTGTACTTCTCTGTAAAACTCCAGCATTCCCAATGCCTTGGGAATCATAATAGCCAATCCAATAACAATCAATAGCAGCCCCACCCACAGGACTTTGGGAATAGATTTAAGTTTGGTAATCATTGATTTCATGACATTCCTTTCAAAGGGTATTTTCACCCACAAAACTTGCTGCGATGAGTTTCCACGATGGTTTCGCGAAGGGCCCATTCGAACCATTTTTATCGATTTTGCAGATTTGCAGTGGATACCAAATCATCATCAAAACAGACCCCGCCATCAAGAATAATTTTCTCACCTAGTAAATTATTTTGCAAGGTGGTATCGAAGGAATTAATAATATCTGTTGTATGTCGGGTAGGTCCAAGATCACAGGTATAGGGAATATTAATATTGCCCAAAGGATGTTGAGCATTTCGCTTGATTCAATGGCGGAATTTAACGATCAAAATCCCACCCGCGACTTTTATGAATTCTGGTTTATTATAGAAGGCATAGCGCGGCTTGAACTCCTGGGCGGGCGGGCAGAACGCTCCGCGGTGATCTTTGGCATAAACTGGACATGGCGCCAAAAAGATGATTCAGCCCTCACCGATGCTGAACGTCCCGATTATGAATCAGCCATTGCTGAGTCGCGATCGGCAATCCGAGCCGCTGCTTTTGATCGGGCTTTTACGAAGGGCCAGGAGATGACCTATGGAGATGCTTTAAGATTTGCATTAAATAAATTTTGATAGCGCGCCTGGTTTTAACATGGAGCCTAACCGTTTTATTCTGCCCCTCACCTGTTTTCTCCGTTGACACGTGCTTAAAGATCAAGCAGATGGAGTATATATTACAGATAGCCATGCTATAAGAGTTCAGCACACAAATGGCAACAAGTTTTATTGGTTGGCCCAATCGTGTGCCGATGACTGATACGCATTTTCTGGAATCGATCAGATCCATGTGCGTAAATACATGTACATGAGGAGTTGTTCAAATGCAAAACAAAACCATTCTGATCACAGGCGCAACGGGTGGCATCGGCAAACAGACTGCTATGACATTGGCGAAGACTGGCGCGCGGGTGATCGTCACCGGTCGAAGCCAGATCAATGGTGAGGCTGCTGTGAACGAAATACAGCGGCACAGCAGCAACCATCAGGTGGATCTGCTGCTTGCCGACCTCTCAACCCAAAAAGGGATTCGCTCATTGGTCGGACAATTCGACCAAAAATATGATCAACTTGATATTCTGATCAACAACGCCGGACTGGTAGAATCCGAATGGCGTTTGACCGAAGATGGGGTAGAAGCCGATTTCGCGGTGAATGTCATCGCGCCTTTTCTGCTGACCCACCTGTTAATGGAGCATTTGAAAGCCAGTCCTTCGGCGCGAGTGATCAGCCTGACAGGTGGTGAGGCAAAAGGAAAGATTGATCTGGATAATCTCCAGGCAGAGCATTCTTTTTCTGGTCTCAACACCTACTCGCATTCCAAATTGGTGATGATGGCACTGATGTATGAATATTCCCAACGCATACAGGCTGAAAATGTGACCATTAATGTGTGTTACCCGGGTCAGGCCAGCACCAACATGACTCGCAGCGTCACCCCGCAGATGCTGCCAGGTTTTATGCGCCTGATCTGGCCTTTGTTCAAAAGCATGATGCGTGATGATGGCGGCCAATCTGCAGCAAAGGCTTCACGATCATCGGTTTATCTGGCTACCGCATCCGAAGTTGAAGGTCTCAATGGCAAATACTTCGACACGAACAGCAAAGTGACTACCTGGCCCAGGGCTGTGCTGGACGATGCTGCCCGTGAGCATATTTGGAAGCTGGCAGAGCAGATTGTTTCGTAAACATTTCTGATAGGTTGCCTTTGATCTTGCCCTTGCCCTGATCGCGTACATCAGCGACAACCTTCGGTTCAGACGCTGATGTACGCGATATATTTAATTACTTTTCTTCTCCGGGAACATATTCTTGTTCAAGGTGCGCACGGATATCAGCCTCGTTATACCAAACTGGTTTCAATTGGCGCTGCGCCAGCAGCGGAGCCTGATCGGCGTAGTGCGGCGAGTTCTCCCGGAGCGTGGCTGAGCCGAATTGATGCACGCTCATAGCATGCACCTGCCCATCTTTTTCCCAGGTCACCAGCAACACATACGAATCACCGTCCGTTATCTTGAGTCGCCCATCATTCTGCAGCGCGCCATAGGTGGCGTGAAGAATATCCGGGCCACCACCTATCGGCAGGTCTACGCTGCCGCGCATCAGCCGGTTGATTTTGCCCCAGGCCACATCCACCTGGCCGAAGTGCTGCCGGATGGTTTTCACCGCGCTGGTGAACGCATCGATCAGCATGACTTGATTAACGTTTCCCTGCCCCAGTTTGGAGATTTTGATGGCGCCGGGATAACTTTTATCCAGGTTCATCAGCGTAAAAACCATCAGGGCCGCGCCTTTGTTCTCAGGGTCGGTGCTAAGGTCCCAGCTGCGAATGATTTCCTGCGCGCGCGCAGAATCCGGATCTGGCATTTGCGCTTCACTGATCATTTGTACAAACCTGGCAACGACCGAATCCTTTGAATAGCGCATATCGAACTTATATTGAACAAACTCATCGGGTGTGATCGATGGATCTGCACCGAAGAGCTCGAGCATGCGCAATGAGCGGTTGGAAATATCGCTGTCGATCCCCAAGGTTGCCGAGTAAGCCTTGGGGTCAGGGTTTCCAGCTCCCAGCGTAGTACGAAATGGGGAGCCGTTGCCGTTTTGGATAAAGCCTGATGGAGGGTTTAAGACCTGGGGCAGTTGATCGAACGGCAGGTACTTTGTCCATAAAGTTTTAGACGTGTCACCGGGCAGATAGCCGCTCCAATCGTAATCTTCACTTCGGACTGGGATGATCCCATTGTAGACATAATAAATGTTGCCCAGTTTGTCAGCGTAAGCTGCATTGAACATGGGTAACTGCCCAAGTCGCATGGCGTCCTGCCATTCCTTTAAATTGGTGGCTTTGTTCATGCGGTAAAGTTGTTCCCATATCCCCGCAGTGCCGATGCCGGCATAGCGGATTGCATAAGTGGTGCCTTTACTGCGCACCGCCGGGCCGTACACGGACCAGAGCGTTTCGCGGTTGACCGTGATCTTCAGGTTGCCGATCAGCTTCACTGTCAGCGCAGCCTGCCGTACTTCCAGATCACGCCATTGACCGTCAAACATGTATTGGTTGACATTATCCGGGTTGATGCTCAGACGATACACGTCCACCAGGTCAGGATGATTGACTGTGAATGCCCATCCAAGATCG
Organism: uncultured Anaerolineae bacterium; assembly: GCA_903846015.1. Classification (GTDB taxonomy): domain Bacteria; phylum Chloroflexota; class Anaerolineae; order Anaerolineales; family Villigracilaceae; genus UBA5195. The sequence goes on from CAIMZS010000086.1 coordinate 6,361, forward strand.
CGGTTGTGCCCATGGATAATTAGGGGTGAAGCCGGGAACGTGCCGCCGACCATGTCCCAGCCTTCGTCGCTGTGGATGTGCGCTTCATACCACGCCACCGGGCCAGTATATGGCTGGTGGGAGTTAATATCGAGAAACGTCTGCCCATCGGATGTGCGGCTTGGGCCGATGGCGAACTCATTCGAGTTGAACCTGACTTCGGTGGGAGTGGGGGCTGGCTCGGGATTGTCACTGAAAAGATGCCCGATGGTTTCTTCCAACCCAAAAAATAAAGGGGATTTTTCCACCGATGCCGCGACGATATCCTTGCCATTCACCGGAAAGAGACCTGGCAGGGCTTCAGCGGGGTGATGGGCCGCGTAAACGTTTAGCCCATCTGCGTAGGCTTCGGCAATCGCGCGGGTGGCGGGGCTTAGACTGCCATATTGAGCCTCGACTACATCCCAAACGCGAAGGAACTGTACCAGGTAATCGGCTGCGGCCGAGTCTTTCCCGTATACGCTGCCGAGTTTGCCGCGCGCCGCCAGCAGCACCTGTTGAATGGTAAGAAAATCGTCTTCGCTGTGAGCGTAGGCCAATCCATAGGCCGCGTCTGCATCCGTGTGACCGAAGATATGCGGCACACCGTAGTTGTCGCGCAAAATTTTGACATCGTATTGGGTGGCGCGTTTGCCAAGCGATCCCAGGTCTTCGCGCACGGGCCAAAAGATGAATGCGGCTGCAACTGCCAGTATGAGCAATATTGATATGGAGATTTTTTTCCAGTTTGTCTTTAGCCAGGTCATGGGCGTACGTGCCTTTCTTTGCCGGAAATCGTCCGGGGCTCTGGGGTAATCCCGTTTCCTGAACGGAGTACGGGGTGGAATAATTATCGGATATCATCTTACCGCAAAGATGTGAAAACTGTGCCTGTGTTGGTTTTTAACATCCCGGATATTGTGATGAGGGCTATTTCGCCCCCATGCCCCCCGGGAAAAGGTTGGTAGGGGGTCTGGTTTGGTTTTATTCGAAATAACCATCCTGAGAATTGCTGCAGAACCAGGCAGTTCCTGTTTTTTCTTCTCAGGCCGGGTATAATGAGCGTAGACGAAACCAACCGCTACCCTCGGGGCGTTAGTTCAGGCACCGTTTGTTGCTCTAACAGCAGGCGGTGCTGCTCTTTAACTGGATGTATCCGATGGATACCATTTTATTGTAAAATGATTCTGTCCGTGCATGGTCCTGATCATTGCGATATCTGCAATTAGACAATCTTCAAGCTAAAATCGGTGATAATCCCTTCCGTCAGATTTTATCTGCGGCCAGCGTTCGGGAGAAATAAAATGGAAATCAGTTTCTTGCTCAGAGGTTTCATGATTGGTTTGTCCATAGCCGCCCCTGTCGGACCCATCGGTGTTTTATGTATTCGCCGTACACTGGCTTCAGGACGTTTATCTGGTCTTGTCTCCGGTCTGGGCGCCGCCACGGCTGACGCAATCTACGGCTGCATTGCGGGGTTCGGTCTAGCGTTCATTTCAAACTTTCTGGTCAGTCAGCAATTATGGTTTCGTTTGATAGGCGGCGCATTTTTATGTTATTTAGGTATTAAAACTTTTCTGGCAAAACCTGCAGAGCAAGCTGCCTCGGCCAAAGGGAATGGCCTGTTTGGTGATTACGCTTCAACATTATTTCTAACCATCACAAACCCGATGACGATTATTTCCTTTGTGGCGATATTTGCCGGATTGGGTTTGGCAAGTGCCAGTGGGAATTATGCTTCCGCGGGAGTTTTGGTACTGGGTGTCTTTATTGGTTCAGCCATGTGGTGGCTCTTGCTTAGCAGTGGGATTGCTTTATTTCGAGAAAAAGTCAACCAGCGCGGACTACATTGGGTCAATAGAATTTCAGGCACGATCATTTTGGGTTTTGGTTTGTTTGCTCTCTGGAGTGTGGTTTGACAGGCACGCGCCAGGTAACATCTTCGGATGCTTCTGGTTCTTGCATAAGATATTTTTTTCTTAACCATCCGTAGTCTTTTTCGCGTTTAAAAGCCCTTGCTCTACCACGTCCATCTTTCAATGCAGGCCTGATTTTTGCATGGTAACTTGGACAAGTATAGTCAAATTTACAATAATGAAGGATAATAAATCCTGAGCATTATGTCTAAATTTGCATTGGTAATCGCCAATAGTGAATATATCGACCCTGGTCTGGCAAAACTGACGGCCCCCGGACAGGATGCCGAGGATTTTGCGCGTGTACTCAAATCCACGAACATTGGCCAATTTGATGACGTAAATATTTTGTTTAACCAGTCAGAATCGGTTGTGCGCGAAGCCGTTGATCGTTTTTTCCAGCAAAAAAAAGCGGATGATTTGCTGGTTCTCTATTTTTCCGGTCATGGGGTGCGCGACGAACAGGGTGTCCTTTACCTGGCAGTCAGGAATACCGATCGCAATCTCTTACGATCCACAGCCATCAAGTCCGATTTTATCCGTGAATCCATGGACCAGAGCCATTCCCGGCGCCAAGTGTTGATCCTCGATTGCTGCAACAGCGGCGCATTTGCGCAAGGAACCAAATCGGCCGTTGGAGGCAGTATTGGCACGAGTTCGGCCTTTGAAGGCACTGGTTATGGCAGGGTTGTTCTGACCGCTACAGACGCCACTCAGTATGCCTGGGAAGGCGAAAAAATAATCGGCAAGACCGAAACAAAGAACTCGCTTTTTACCCATTTCTTGATAAAAGGTCTCGAAGGCGGAGCGGATCAGGATGGCAACGGCACGATTTCCGTTGATGAGTTGTACGATTACACGTATGAGCAGATTGTCAGCCGTACACCCTCGCAAACGCCAGGCAAATGGTCTTACAAGCAGCAGGGTGAGATCATCCTGCGTCAAGGTCGCCCAGAAGATATCAAGCCAGTGGATCTATCCGCCGACTGGCAAACCGCCATTAAAAGTGTTTACCCCACGGTGCGCGAAGCTGCAGTGCACCAGTTAGAAGAACTGTTTAATGGTAGCGATACAGCCATCTCCCGCTCGGCCCGCACTGCTCTGGAGATTATTGCCACCAATGATGACAGCCGCCGTGTAGCTCAGGCTGCTGCCCTTGTACTCCAACCCGTTTTGCGCGCAGAATACGACGCCAACCATCTGGTTTCTGACCAGGCTACCCGTGAACTTGCCGAACAACAAAAAGCTGATCTCACACAGCATGCCGAAGGTATCTCAGCAGATGCGCATGAATTCGAGCGAGAACAACAGCAAGCCGATATATCCCTCCAGGCCGATGCTGCCTCGACAGTTACGTTGGTGCGGCCCGTTAATCGACCTCCTCAAAAACAGCCCACCCCGCTTTGGTTGATAGTTGTTCCACTGATGTTTCTCTTACTGATAGGGTGTATATTTGGCATGTGGGGATTATCTGCCATAGCCAGCAAAATGGCTGCAGTGAAAATCATTGCAACCAAGACTTTGACCTTGACCCTGAGTGTTACGGCGAAGGGTACACCGGCACCGCATTCCACCCCCACCCCTCTCTCGTCACGAATGCCCACTGTCAGCCGCACACCTGTCGAAACTGCCACGCCTGAACTGATCAGAGATTCGGTCATCACTCGAGACAAGGATGCCATGCTGATGATCTACGTATCACAAGGCCCGTTCAGTATGGGCAGTGATACAGGCGAGGCGAATGAAAAACCTGTCCATACCATCAGCCTGGATGCCTTCTGGATCGATAAGACGGAAGTGACCCAAGCCATGTTTGAGAAATTTGTGCAGGCCACAAAGTACCAAACCGATGCAGAAAAAGCAGGCAAGTCCTTCGTTATCAATCCAAACCCATTAAATTGGCAAGAAATCATTGGCGCGGATTGGCGGCACCCGCAGGGGCCGAACTCCAACCCGGTAAAAATAAGCACGCAGCCCGTGGTGCAAGTCTCATGGAATGATGCCAGCGCGTACTGCGATTGGGCGGGCGCTCGTTTGCCAGATGAAGCTGAGTGGGAAAAAGCGGCCAGAGGTGAGGATGGACGCACTTATCCATGGGGTGATTCGTCCCCGAATGGCAGGTTATTAAATTACGCAGATGTCAATCTTGTGGTGGATTGGGCGAACAAGAATGTGGATGACGGATATCTGTTTACCGCGCCGGTTGGCAGCTACCCGGCAGGCGCAAGTCCTTATGGCGTCCTGGATATGGCTGGGAATGTGTACGAGTGGGTGGCGGATTGGTATAATGTTTATCCAGGAGGAGACCAAAAAGAATCGCCTGATTTCGGGAAAAAATTCCGGGTGCTGCGAGGCGGCTCATGGTATCTTAGCGACTATCTGGTTCGCGCTGCTTACCGCGGCTGGAACGAGCCCGCCACCACCAATAACAGCTTCGGGTTTCGCTGCGCCCGCTGACTTTGTCGAAGGTCATGACCCGGCACTTCTCACTTCATAATAGTCCCGGTCTCTTGCTAATGTTCTACTCACGCTCACCTTTCGAGGTAGACCCCGATTCGTGTAGAGTTGGGGCATCTCGCACTTGACCTTGCTCTAATCTGCGTAATCGTCGAAATCTGCGTAAATCTGCGGTTCAGACACGTGCCGGTTCAAACAACCTCTATCGCGGTTAAGACATTCTTAAACCTTCAATCTAAAATCAACCTAAAATTAGGAGTTCACCCATGTTCGATTATTCACCCAAACCCGACCACAAATTTACCTTTGGCCTTTGGACCGTGGGCAATCGCGGTGCTGATCCGTTTGGATCAGTCACCCGTCCGCATAAAACCCCTGCTGAACTGGTCCATCTACTTGGTGAGGTCGGCGCTTATGGTGTCAACTTCCACGATAACGATCTAATCCCGATCGATGCCACGCTATTTGAAGCTGAAGCGATAAAAAAGGATTTCCGCAAGGCCCTGACGGATACAGGCCTGGTTGTCCCGATGGCGACCACCAACTTGTTTAGTGATCCGATTTTCAAGGATGGCGCTTTTACTTCCAATGATCCCCGGGTTCGTGCCTATGCACTGCAAAAAACGATCAACGCGATCGATCTGGGCGTAGAATTCGGCGCGAAAACCTATGTTTTCTGGGGTGGGCGTGAAGGCACCGAAACCGATTCGAGCAAAAGCGCTCTTGATGCCATCCAGCGCAGCCGTGAAGCCATGAACTTTCTGTGCGAATACGTCCTTGATAGAAAATATGACCTGAAGCTTGCGCTGGAAGCCAAGCCCAACGAGCCGCGCGGCGATATCTATAACCCCACCACTGGTCACATGCTGGCTTTTATTACCAGGCTGGACCATCCGGAAATGGTAGGCGTCAACCCGGAAGTCGCCCATGAACACATGGCCGGCATCAACTTTATGCATGGGGTCGCCCAGGCATGGGAAGCCGGAAAACTCTTCCACATCGACCTCAACGACCAATACCCTGGGCGTTATGATCAGGATTTGCGCTTCGGTTCGCGCGATATCAAGGCCGCCTTCTACCTGGTCAAGTTTTTGGAGGACGTGGGCTATCAGGGCAGCCGCCACTTTGACGCGCATGCCTATCGCACCGAAGATTATGAAGGCGTCAAGGATTTCGCGCGCGGCTGTATGCGTACCTATGTTATTTTGAAGGAAAAAGCCGCCCAATTCAATGCTGACCCTGAGATTCAGGCGCTGTTGGCAGAGATCAATGCGGATGATCACGCCATGACACCCTTTTTGGGCGAGTACACAACTGAAAAGGCCGATGCGCTCAAGCTCCAATTGTTCGATCGCCCCGCTGTTGCCAGCCGCGGCTTGCAATACGAACGTCTCGACCAACTCACCATCGATTTGCTCTTGGGTGTGCGCTAACCAACGTCCAGGTTTCAGCATTAGTCTCGGTTCCTGCATAGGCACGGAAGGGAGAGAAACATGTACTTTCTCGGTATCGATACATCCACGACGGGCAGCAAGGCTGTGTTGATAGACCAGGCTGGCCTGGTTGTGGCCGTAACATCCAGCCCACATAGCTTACAGACACCCAGACCGCTTTGGTCTGAGCAGGATCCGCTGGAGTGGTGGCAGGCGGTTAGAACCAGTGTCCGCTCAGTGTTGGAAACAGCCGGCGTGGGTGGCGGAGAAGTCGCATCAATTGGTTTGACGGGCCAGATGCACGGGTTGGTTTTGCTCGATGATGCGGGTGAAATTCTGCGCCCGGCCATTTTGTGGAACGACCAGCGCACCCAGCTGCAGTGCGATGAAATCCACCGCCGGATTGGCAAAGAACGTTTTATCCAGATCAGTGGAAACGTGGCTCTGACGGGTTTCACTGCCCCCAAGATTTTGTGGGTGGCCCAAAATGAGCCGCATGTGTTTGCACGGGTTCGGCATGTCCTGCTTCCCAAAGACTACATCCGCTATCGGCTGACGGGTGGCTACGCCATGGACAAAGCCGATGGCGCGGGTACGGTCTTGTTTGATCTGAAGTCGCGCTCCTGGTCGGATGAAGTTTTATCTGCTCTGGATATTCCATCTGCATGGATGCCGCGCACTTTTGAAGGCACTGAATTTACCGGGCGGGTGACGCCGGAAGCCGCGGCGCTGACCGGGCTGATGGCGGGTACGCCGGTTGTAGCGGGAGGTGGCGACCAGTCGGCGCAGGCAGTTGGTGTCGGCGCAGTCCAGCCGGGTGTGGTCGCGCTGACTGTGGGCACCAGCGGCGTTGTATTTGCCACTACTCACTCTCCGCTGATTGAACCAGAAGGACGTTTGCATGCGTTTTGTCACGCTGTGCCGGGGATGTGGCATTTCATGGGCGTGATGCTCTCGGCGGCAGGCAGCCTGCAGTGGTATCGCGATACGCTTGCGCCGGGGATGAGCTTCGATGCTTTATTAAATGAAGCCGAGAGCGTCCCGGCAGGGAGCGAAGGTTTGCAGTTCCTGCCCTATCTTTCTGGTGAACGCACCCCGCACCCCAATCCATTGGCGCGTGGTGCCTTTATTGGTTTAACCGTGCGACATGGGCGCGGGCACATGACGCGCGCTGTGTTGGAAGGTGTAGCCTTTGGGCTAAAAGACAGCTTCACGTTGATCCAAAGTGCCGGGCTGGGGCGTATCACACAGGTCAGAGCCTCTGGCGGTGGTACCAAGGGCGCGCTGTGGCGACAGATATTGGCATCGGCACTTGAGGCGGAATTGGTGACAGTCAATACTTCTGAGGCTGCGGCATTTGGGGCAGCGCTTCTGGCGGGTGTGGGTGCAGGGAACTGGCCAGATGTAACATCGGCCTGCCAATCGACAGTCAAACTGACGGGCAGTGTATTGCCGGATGAAGCCCAGGTGAGCGCATACCGGCGGGCTTACCCGATCTATCAGGAGTTGTATCCTGCCTTAAAAACCAGCTTTGAAAAGATGGGTTGACCCTTTATTTACCAGGCAGAGAAGGTCAAGGATAATACGGTGCGATTTTATTGGCGCAAGATATGACAGGGTATCAGACAAATTGCCCACTGTCGCTAAAGTAATGCTAGACGTCATCCAAAAGACGTTATGATATTTGAAGGTAGTTATACTGGTCGTATCCAGGCCCCTGTCAGTCGGATTCTTTTAAGGGTTCTTATCAGATCAGTGGGAAAAGTAAATTATCGCTTCTGCCTGTTATGACGGTATACCTGCAGGTTGCTATGCGCGAACTCTAAACTGCGCTTTTACAGTATTTCCCCAAATAACTTCGTGCCCGTAGTTTATTCGGTTTTATTCGTGAATAAACGCAAGGAGTAGCCAATCAAATTATGCAGATCAAGTCTTTTACCCTTCCAACTGTTATCAGAATTGTATGTGTGAAAAGTTCTGTTTTGTTGTATTATTAAAATCAAGATGATTGGTGCAGCTTTTTCCTTAATTTAAATATTCAAGCAGTTGAAGGCGGCGCACACCGCCATCAGAATGATTGGAAAATCAGGATTGGGATATGACCAAAAAGACCGTGATCACGGCACATAATAATCAGCATCTCTCCGGCGAGCAGCGGGCGAATCAGATTGAGCCGGTGATGCAAAATCATGAATTGACGTTGGGGGAGGGTAATGTGGAAAAACCGTTTGACCGTTATATTGATCTATATGATTTCGCGCCCGTAGGTTACGTTACCATCGGACGAGACAGCGCCATCCATAGCATGAACCAGATCGGGGCCGATCTGTTGGGGGTTGAGCGCAGCAAGTTGCTAAAACAACGCCTGGTTTTGTTTGTTCCTATCGAGTCTCGTCCTGTGTTTAATGCTTTTCTTGAAAAAGTATTTATAAGCGGCGAGAAGCAATCCTGCGATCTGGCGTTCGAAAAAGAAGATCGCAATTTGCGCTGGGTCCAAATCGAAGCTATTTGCACTGATGGACAGGAGTGTAAGGCTGTGTTGGTGGATGCAACTGCCCGTAAACAGTCGGAACATATCTTGCAGGCACGCTTGCGTTTGCTCCATTTTGCTGTCACTCACCCCCTGGTTGAACTCCTCCAGGCAACCCTGGATGAACTTGAAACATTGACCGGCAGCCAGATCGGCTTTTATCACTTTCTGGAAGCGGATCAAGAGACTTTGCTGCTCCAAACCTGGTCCACGCGAACTTTGGGCGAGATGTGCACGGCGGAAGGCGCGGGTCGGCACTACAATGTTTCGAATGCGGGGATTTGGGTGGAGTGTATCCGCGCTGGCAAGGCGGTGATCCACAATGACTATCCTGCTTTGCCGGCTTCACACCGCAAGGGATTACCGGCTGGCCATGCAGCCGTCTTGCGTGAATTGGTAGTGCCAGTATTTCGCGGCAGCAAGATTGTGGCGATCCTGGGCGTGGGCAATAAGCCATCCGATTACAATGAGTACGATGTTGAAAGTGTTTCAAACCTCGCAGACCTGGCCTGGGATATTGCAGAGAAAAAAGTAGCGGAAGAAGCTTTGAAAAAAAGCCGCAGCTTTCTCGCTGAAATCGAAAAAATAGGGAGTGTTGGCGGTTGGGAGTTTGATGTTATTACCCGGGAGCAGATCTGGACGGAAGAAACTTACCATATTCACGAAGTGGGTATGGATTTCCAGCCGACGGTGGATAAAGGCATCAATTTTTATACGCCATCATCCAGGCTGATCATTGAACGAGCCGTTTTGCGTGCGATTCAGAATGGCGAACCGTTTGAAAAAGATCTGGAAATTACCACCGCAAAAGGAAATCATCGCTGGGTTAATGTCATTGGAAAGGTGGATGCACAACATCATAGAGTTTATGGCTTTTTCCAGGATATTTCGGAGCGCAAGCAAGTGGAAAATGAAATCATTCAACTGAACGCCACCCTGGAGAAACGTATTGAAGAACGCACTTTCGATTTGCAGTCTGCCAACAGCGCCCTCGAAAAAGCTTTGCACGCCAAGGATGAGTTCCTGGCAATGATGAGCCACGAGCTCCGTACCCCTTTGACGGGTATTCTGGGTCTTGCGCAGGTGCTGATGTTAAAAAGTTATGGTGAGCTGAACCAGAAACAATTGGCTGCCACCGAGAATATTGAAAAAAGCGGGCATCGCCTGTTGGAACTGATCAACGAGATCCTGGACTATTCGATTTTGCAAACCGGAAAATCGAGTCTGCAGCACCTTCCCTGTTCGCTTGGAAGCGTCTGCTCTGCCAGCTTGCTGGCAGTCAGCAGCCTTGCAGAGCAAAAGAACCAGATCCTGCGCTTTAGTATTTCACCGGACAGCATCATTATTAATGCCGATGAGCGCCGTATTCGCCAAATTCTCAGCAATTTGCTCAGCAATGCCATCAAATTCACACCGAATGGCGGCAGCATTGAGATCCAGGTTACTGGCAACGCGAAATCTCACCTAGTGAGGATCAGTGTCAGTGATACCGGTATCGGTATTCAGCCGGATGAATTTCAAGGGCTGTTCCAGCCTTTTCACCAACTGGATGCGCGCCTTTCGCGTGCGTATGCTGGCACAGGCCTGGGTTTAGCGATTGTCAAAACCCTGACTGAAATGCACGGCGGCAGCGTGGAGGTCGAAAGCAGCTTTGGCAGCGGCAGCTGCTTTACAGTAAGCCTGCCCTGGGATGGTTCTTAATCTTGATCTGATCAGCGTCAATCTACCGTCCGTTCGTGGTCTTCAATCTCATTTAATGGCGGCAAGGCAGGCGCGGGCTGATGCAGTGATCTGGTCAAATGCCCCAGCTGCAACGAGTTTGTTTGAGACCAGGTTGCCGCCGATGCCGACGGCCACCGCGCCAGCAGCGAGATATTCGTGGGCATTTTCGGGGCTTACGCCACCGGTGGGGACTAATTTCAGGAATGGCATGGGTGTGAGCACATCTTTAATAAATTTAGGCCCGCCCAATTGTGCCGGGAATACTTTACCCAGTTCTGCGCCAGCTTCGTAGGCTTCTAGTAATTCGGTGGGAGTAAAGCCGCCGCTGATAATCAATAGCTGGTGCCTGACGCAGGTAGCGATAACCTGGTGGCGCAGAGCAGGTGTTACAGCAAATTGCGCGCCGGCCTCGATGGCTGCATCTGCGTCTTTGGTGTTGAGCACCGTCCCAACGCCGACACAGGCGGAATCCCCCAGAGCCTGGCGGGCTGCTGTGATGGCAGCCAGGGCGCCCGGGCTGGTGAGAGTAAATTCCATCACGGTGATGCCACCTGCCACCAATGCGCGGGCAACATCCACTGCGTGGGTGTAGTCATCCAGGCGGACGACAGCAACAATCTTTAGAGCGAGGATTTTTTGCAGAATGGTCATGTGATTTTTTACCGTGATATATCGCTTTGCTCCGATGCTAATATGGCGTTTAGTTCGGAGCGTGAGGTAAGTACGCGGTCGCCAAATTGAGATAGGGCGATTGCGGCAAGGGCAACGCCGTGGCGCAAGCTATCCCGCAAAGCCGGCGTGCTGCTTGACAAGCATGCATCGATGACCCCGGCGGCGAAGGCATCCCCACTGCCGATGCGGTCTACAATTTGAACAGGGATGGCGGGCTGTGTCATGAATTCGTTGCCGCTAAGCAGGGCAGCGCCGTGTTCGCCAAAGGTACAGTATATGGCTTGGGCGCGGGTGAGGGTTTGTAATTCGGCCATAAGTTGGGGGGCTTCTCCCTGACAGCCAAATAATGCGGCCGCGTCAGCGGCTTTGCATAGCAGTAGATCAGCCTCGGCGATTAACGGGCGCAGTTTTTCACCTGCACTGGATGCTGTCCATAATTTGGCCCGAAAGTTTACATCGAAACTGACGATGACCCCGCCAGAATGGGCGCGCTCCATGGCTTCGATCAGCAAACTGTAGCAGGTATCGCTCAGGGCGGCAGTGATACCGGTCAGGTGCAGTACGCGCGTATCCAGTAAATAGTCCCAGTCGATATCGGCTGAAGTCATGTGGGCTGCAGCCGAGTTGGCGCGGTCATAGATAACCTGGGTGGCACGGGGCGGCGTGGCGTATTCGATGAAGTAGGTGCCAATCCGTTCGCCTGGAACTGTTTTGACAGCAGATATGTCGACACCATCGGCGCGCAGAGCGCGGAGAAGGCTTTGGGCCAGCGCGTGATCGGGGAGTCGGCTGACCCAGGCCGTGCGCCAGCCCAGCCGCGCCAGGGCCACACTGACGTTGCTTTCGGCGCCGGCAAATTCCAGGTCCAGGGAACGGGTATCATCCAGCCTTCGACCGGTTGGAACACTGAGCCGCAGCATGGATTCACCCAGGCTGACGAAATCAAAACGATGAGAACGGGTGGATTGGATCATGGTCTGGTAGGTTGGATTATATACCCTGATGGTAACCATGTTCACAACTCGTCTCCACTTCTGTCTTATTAGAAAGGCCTTGCCAATAGTCTTTGGTCCGGGCTTGCCCAGGTAGGGTAAGGTAAATCTTGGTTAAATTTGAAGAATATATATTGACATGGGGCTTCCTTTGATGTAAACTAACTTTGTAAGTATAATGGACAAACAAAGTTAAGTTTAAGAAGAGAGCCGATGCAATGGAAAAAGCAACACGGCAATTCTCAAAAGATCGCAACAAGCGCTACATTCTGAAGACGATTTATGCTGGGGGAGAAATCAGTCGGGCAGATTTGGCTCGTCATACCGATTTAACCCGCACCACGGTTTCGAGTATTGTTTCGGAATTAATCAAAGATGGCTTGGTTAAAGAAGTTGGCATGGGGGTATCTGATGGCGGAAAACCGCCTGTTATTCTCCAGATTGATGATCATGGCCGACATTTGATCGGTATCGACTTGGGCAGCAATCATCTTCTTGGTGGGGTGACGGATTTGCGCGGCAATATCCTTTATCGTTGTGAATTGCCGATGCAAGATCAGGATGGCGAAGCTGCCCTGGCGTTGGTGTATGATCTGGTGGAAATGCTTTTAGCCGCAACCGACCAGCCGATTCTCGGTATCGGCATCGGCACACCGGGATTGATCGATGCGCGCAACGGCATTATCCGCCAGGCTGTCAACCTGCGTTGGCGTGACTTGCCGTTAAGAGATCTCCTCATGAATCGCTATAACTTGCCATGTTATTTATCAAATGATTCTCATGCCGCTGCGGTGGGCGAGTATATTTTTGGAAGCTCCAAAAGGGGCAAAAGACACCAGGTTATTGTCAAGGCCGGGCGGGGTATCAGTGCTGGAATAATGCTGGATGGGCAGCTGTACGTTGGTGAAAGTTCCATCGCTGGTGAAATTGGCCATATTACCATGATCGAAAACGGCGAGCTTTGTGCGTGTGGCAACACCGGTTGTTTGGAGACAGTGGTTAGCACGCGCGTTTTAGTGTCTACTGCGCGTGAAATTTCCTGGGATAATCCAGATTCTCCTCTCCACCAATATGTTGATAACTCGGCAGCGATTACAACAGATATTGCTTATCAGGCTTACAAAGCTGGCGATAGGGATCTCTATCAAACAATGGTTGAAATGGGGCATTACTTGGGAATCGCGATTGCTAATATTGTTGGATTGATGAATATAGAAAGCATCCTGATTGGCGGTAGTCTTTCGCAACTGGGCGAGCCCTTTCTCGAAATCATCCGGCATGAGGTTTACCAGCGACTCAATCCCAACCTGCCCTCCCAGGTTATTATCGAAATGTGCAGTCTTGGCAAGGATATTGTTATCAAAGGGGCGGCGGCATTGCTGCTTACCAATGAGGTAGGGCTTGTCTAACCCAAAGGATGTTATTGCGATGGAATATATTCAAGGATCTGCTATTCAAAACTTTTTTCAGGCCATCCAAAGCATTCAAACGAATGTTTTGGAAAGCCAGCGTGAAAACCTGTGCCTGGTAGCCCGCCATATGGCGGATACTGTTCAGGCGGGCAAGCGAATTCTTCTGTTTGGAACTGGACACTCTCATTTGATGGTTGAAGAAGCCTTTTACCGCGCAGGAGGAATTGCTGCGGCAACCCCGATATTCTCCTCGGCGCTGATGCTGCACGAAGATGCGCAGATCAGCAGTAGACTGGAGCGCACCCCTGGCGTGGCAGCCATTTTATTGGAACGATACCGCCCTCTGACAGGCGAGATGCTATTTGTTTTCTCTAATAGTGGCGTGAATTGTTTGCCGGTGGAAGTGGCGCTCGAAGCCAAAAAACTCGATCTTTATGTGGTTTCGGTCAGCGCCCTCGAATATGCAAAAATAGCGCCGCAATCAGCTTTGGGAATGCGTCTGGATCAGGTGGCTGATCTGGCCCTTGATAATGGTGGGGTTCCCGGGGATGCGATCTACCAGCTTGAAAATTGCGAATGGCGGGTGGGTCCAAGTTCCACTATTGTAGGCGCGCTGATTTGGAACAGCCTTGTGGTTGAGTGTTTCTCCATTTTACAAGCGCGCGGGGTAAGCTGCGACAAACTGCCCGTTTTTGCCAGCTTGAATATGAAAGGCGCGGCAGAGCATAACCAGGTGCTTTTGGATGAGTGGCGCAAAGTAAACCCACATTTGCCCCGCTAATTTCGATCAAGTGTTGTTTATTTGGAACGTGGATGGAATTTTTGATGAAAACAATTGCGATTGGAATTGATCTCGGAGCAACGAAAATTGCCGCTGCACTGGTAGATGAAACTGGCGATGTGCTTTTCAGCCGTACCCTTGCCACCATTCCTGAAGAAGGCGCTGCCCCAGTGTTGGATCGCATCGCCACCCTGGCAAATGAGTTGAGCCAGGAAGCACAGCAGCTTTCGCAGAATTTGCTTGGAATTGGGATTGGCTCGCCTGGCATGATCGATCCTGTGGCGGGAACGGTTCATAACGCGGTTAACCTGGGATGGCAGGATGTCTGTCTGGCAGAAGAACTAAAAAGTCGTTTGAGGCAACCTCTGCCGGTGTGGGTGCAAAAAGATGGAAATGCCAGTGCCATCGGCGAGTATATCTTTGGAGCGGCACAGGGTTGTTCTGATTTTCTCTATCTCTCGATCGGAACCGGGCTAGGTGGCGGTTTGTTCGCTGGTGGTCAGCTCATTACTGGTGCAAATTGGAATGCCACCGAACTCGGGCATATCTCGCTGGATCCGCTTGGACGTGCTTGTGTCTGTGGGCTGAAAGGCTGCGCAGAGACGGTTTTATCTGGAGATGGGTTGGTGGCGCTCTTCAAAACATTGGGTAGGAGCGGAGCCAACTCCGTTACGCCCGGTATTACCCCGGCCAGCATCATTCTGGATGCTAGAAAAAATGATCCGCTGGCACTGGCGACACTAGCTGAAATGGGGCGCCAGCTTGGAATTGTGATTGCATTCTGTGCGGCGGTAACCAACCCGTCGCTGGTGGTCATAGGCGGTGGTTTGGGAATGGCCGTTTTTGATCTGGTCATTCCGCGCACCAGAATGGAACTTAAAACACGCGTTTTACCGGCTAGCTGGGAAAATTTGCAAATTATCCCATCGCAGCAAAAATCGAGCGCAGTTGGCGCGGCCAGCCTGGCGTGGTATTATTCTGAAAGGAGGTGATGGCCCCGGTCTTTACCCGGGATGAAAGAGAAACAACAGGTACCCAGGTTCCAGCACGAAAGTTAAAAACCGGTGTGAAATAAATGCAAAACTGAAAGATGAACCCATTATCACCCTGTAAGAAGGAGAAGAATATGCGCAAGTCAATGATTTTTGTAAGTCTGCTCGTCGTTCTTTCCATGCTGCTAGCCAGCTGCGGTACGCCCGCCCCGGCAGCAACTGCGGCTCCGGCACAACCTGCCGCAACTGAAGTCCCCGCTGCCACAGCTGCACCCGCTGCTACGGATGTTCCTGCAGCTACTGTTGCACCTGTTGCCGAAAAAGTAACCCTTACCATTGAAAGCTGGCGTAATGATGATCTGTCGATCTGGCAGGATTCCATCATCCCTGCTTTTGAAGCCAAGAACCCCAACATTCATGTTGTGTTTGCACCGAGCGCCCCGGCTGAATATAACGGTGTCTTGAATACCAAGCTTGAAGGTGGTACCGCTGGCGATTTGATCACTTGCCGTCCCTTTGACGCTTCACTCAGCCTGTTTCAGAAGGGCTACCTGGCCTCTCTGACTGGCCTGGCTGGGATGGAAAACTTTGGTGATGTTGCCAAGTCGGCCTGGATTACTGATGATGGTAAGGATGCCTTCTGCGTTCCGATGGCATCTGTGATTCATGGCTTTTTCTATAACAAGGATATGTTTGATAAGTACAGCATCAAAGAACCCACAACGCGTGAAGAGTTCTTTGCGGCTCTCAAAACTCTAAAAGACAACGGCGAAACTGCGCTGGTGATGGGCACTGCTGACCAGTGGGAATCTGCTACGATGGGTTTCCAGAACATCGGACCGAATTACTGGAAGGGCGAGGATGGTCGCAAGGCTCTCATCGCTGGTACTGGTAAGTACACCGATCCCGCTTACATCCAGACCTGGACCGACCTCAAAGATTGGACCCCATACCTGCCAGAAGGTTACCAGGCTGTAAAATATCCGGATTCGCAGAGCCTGTTCACCCTCGGCAAGGGCGCAATCTACCCGACCGGGTCTTGGGAAATCAGCCAGTTCGAAAAAGATGCATCTTTCAAGCTGGGTATTTTCCCGTCCTATGTTGAAAAAGCCGGTGATACCTGCTATATCAGCGACCACACCGATATAGCGATGGGTATGAATGCTGCATCAAAGCACCCCGCTGAAGCTAAGGTCTTTTTGACCTGGATGACATCCCAGGAATTTGCTGAACTCTATAGCAATGCTCTGCCCGGTTTCTTCACGCTCTCCAACTACAAGATCACCCTTAAGGATCCGTTGGCAAATGAGTTCCTGAGCTGGCGCCAGACTTGCAAATCCACCATTCGCAACTCGTATCAGATCCTTTCTCGCGGTACACCCAATCTCGAGAATGAACTGTGGCGCGTTAGCGCGGCTGTGATGAACGGCATCTTGACACCCGAACAGGCTGCCAAGGAAATCCAGGACGGCCTGGATAAATGGTACAAGCCTTAAACCGTTTTGAATGAATAAATTCCCTGGTGGTTTGCAGCGTAATCTGCAGACCACCAGGCCCGCGGTTCGACGCTCTTGTTCTTGCGTAATCCTGTGGTCTGGAATGGAATTGGAGTCAGCCATGTACGAGCGAAAAAAATTTCCCAGTTATATTTTAGTCTTTCTGGCCCCCGCTGTTATCATCTATACCATTTTTATGGTTTATCCTTTGCTAAATTCGCTCAGGATGAGTTTTTACACAATTTCAACTGATAATCGGGAAGTTTTCGCTGGGTTGGATAATTATATTAAATTATTTACCAACTCCAACTTTGCGCCGCGTTTTTCTGGTGCGCTTCAGAATAATTTCATCTTTTTTGCCATCCATATGGTTGTACAGAATTCAATTGCGCTGTTGCTGGCGGCGCTGATTTCAAACGAAAAAAGGCGTGGCGCAAATTTTTACCGAACGATTTATTTCATGCCGACTGTCCTCTCCGTGGTGATCATCGGTTTTATTTGGAACCTGATCCTGAATCCGCTGTGGGGCGTTAGTAAAACCATCCTGGGTTTTTTTCAACTGGGTTTTCTGTTCAAGCCCTGGCTGGGACTCGCTTCAACGGCCTTGCCAACGGTTGCGTTAATATCGGTCTGGCAGTTTATCGGCATCCCGATGATATTATTTTACGCGGCATTGATCGCCATCCCAGAAGAATTAATGGAAGCCGCCACTGTGGATGGTGCGACAAGTTGGGATGTATTCTGGAAGATTAAATTCCCGTTGATCATGCCCACCGTTGGCATTGTGTCCATTTTGACCTTCGTCGGGAATTTCAATGCTTTTGATCTGATCTATACAATGAAGGGTGCCAATGCCGGGCCTGATTTTTCCACGGATATTATGGGTACGCTCTTTTACCGGACGTTTTTTGGGCAGCAGCTTCAACTTGGTGACCCATCCATGGGTGCAACCGTTGCAGCCATGATGTTTTTGATCATTCTGACCGGCGTAATGCTGTATACTTTTGTTTGGCAGCGACGCGTTCAGAACATAGAAATGTGAGGCCCGCCATGAAAACCACAGCCCAATCCGTTAGGACAGAATCGACCGCATATAAGCTGCGCAAATTCCTTGGAGTAGCTATTCCACAGTTAATTTTAATGGTTTACACGATCATCGCGCTGTTTCCCATCTTTATGATCGTGATCAACTCATTTAAAGCAAAAAAATATATTTTTGGTTCACCGTTTTCTCTGCCAACCCCAACCACTTTCGATTTGATTGGATATAAAACGGTGATTGAACGTTCCCATTTTGGAACGTATTTCTCCAACAGTTTGATTGTGACGATCACTTCGTTGTTATTGACCTTGCTGATTGGCGCGATGGCGGCTTTTGCGTTATCAGAGTATAAATTCAAAGGGAATACCCTTCTGGCGCTGTACTTGTCTCTGGGTATTATGATCCCTATTCGCCTGGGTACAGTGGGTATTCTGAACTTAATGGTGAGTTTCCAACTGGTCAATACATTGCTTGGGTTGATCCTGGTCTACATTGCCCAATCGCTGCCGATGACCATTTTTATTCTCAGTTCCTTTATGCGCCAGGTGCCAAAAGAACTCAAAGATGCGGCGCGCATCGATGGTGCCAACGAATATCGCATTTTCGGATTGGTCATCCCGCTTGTGCGCCCGGCAATCGGAGCGATTGGTATTTTTACCATGATCCCGATATGGAACGATCTCT
This sequence comes from uncultured Anaerolineae bacterium, assembly GCA_903846015.1. GTDB lineage: Bacteria > Chloroflexota > Anaerolineae > Anaerolineales > Villigracilaceae > UBA5195. The sequence goes on from CAIMZS010000086.1 coordinate 24,508, forward strand.
GGTTCCCCTTGATTCTGGCCCCCAGTGCCCAAACTGCCACGGTTACACTGGGGGTGCAGCAATTCCTGGGTCAATTCGTCAGCGATTGGAATGCTGTGCTGGCATCTCTGACCCTGGCGATGGTGCCGATTTTGATCATTTATCTGATCTTCTCTCGACAGATGATTCGCAGTATCACCGCGGGAGCTCTCAAGTAGGGGCGAGTCTACCCCGTACATGCTCCCTGTTTGTTGCTTGATAGGAGGCTGGTGTGAAAGTTGGAATTGCTGGCGTAGGCTTTATGGGCTCCATCCACGCGGCTGGCTGGGCCGAGACTGGCGCTGAAATCGTTGGCTTTGTGGCTGAAACAGTCCAAGAGGCCGAAGGGCTGGCGAAACAGTACCAGGTGAAAATATATCCAGATCTGGTCTCCATGCTGCCGGATGTAGATGTGGTCGATATTTGCACGCCCACACACCTGCACCATGCCATGACCTTGCAGGCGGCTGCAGCTGGTAAACATGTGGTGTGCGAAAAACCACTGGCACGCACCACTGTTGAGGCTCTGGAAATGATAACTGCCTGCCGAAAAGCGGGTGTTAAGCTGTTGGTTGCGCATGTTGTGCGCTTCTTCAGCCAATATTCATTGGCAAAATCCAGCGTGGCGCGTGGCGAAATCGGCAAACCAGGCGTTATCCGACTCAGTCGGGGTAGTTTTCGGCCAAAGAAAGCAGTCGGGAATTGGCTCCTGGACGAAACCAAATCGGGCGGCATCTTAATGGATTTGATGATCCATGATTATGATTATGCGCGTTGGATTGGCGGGGATGTCGAGAGCGTTTTTGCTAAAAAAGTTACCACTGGACGCCCGGATGCCCCGGTCGATTATGGGTTGGTGATTCTAAAACACCGCAGTGGGGCGATTTCGCACATTGCCGGTGCCTGGGCTTATCCTCCACCCACTTTTCGCACGCGTTTGGAAATATTCGGTGATGGCGGGTTGATTGAGTTTGATTCTTCAGATACTGCGCCAATCCTGAATCTTATTGCTCAACAAGGCAGTGATTCGCCGGATGTAGGTTTGCCCTCCAGCCCGGTTTCCGAAAGTCCTTATGCTACCCAGCTTAAAGAGTTTCATGCGGTGTTGTTGGGTGAAAAAGAGCCGCGCATTCTTGCTGAGGATGGCATGGCAGCGGTGCAGATCGCAGAAGCGGCGCTCCAATCTGCTGCCAATGGAAAAGCAGTTATGCTGACATTGCTTGATTTGTCTGGCAAACCGAATGATGTCAGCCGGCAAGCTGGGGAGGTGTTATCATGAAAATAGGCATTCTGAGTTTTGCTCATCATCATGCCGATGCTTATATTGCCAATTTGCGGGCTATCCCTGGGGTAGAAGTGTGCGGTGTGGCTGATATCGACGCGGTGCGCGGGCAGCGTTATGCGCAGGTTAACAGCGTCCCGTTTTATCCCAGTTATGAGGCCTTGCTTGCCAGCAAACCCGACGGTGTGATTATCTGCTCCGAAAATGTCAGGCATCTTCCGTTGGTGCAGATGGCTGCCTCCTATAAAGTCAATGTGCTGTGTGAAAAACCTATCGCTACCAATCTTGCAGATGCAAAAGCGGTGGTGGATAGCTGCTTAAATGCCGGGGTGCACCTGATGACGGCTTTCCCGATGCGCTTCAGTGCTCCGTTAATGGAGGTCAAGGCCCGGTTGGACTCTGGGGAATTCGGCCAGGTCTATTGTTTTAATGCCACCAACCAGGGCGAACTTCCCACCAAGCACCGGGCCTGGTTTGTTGACCCCATCCTGGCGGGTGGTGGAGCCTTGATGGATCACACGGTTCACCTGGTGGATATTATGCGCTGGTACCTGGGCAGCGAGGCTGTTGAAGTTTACGCTCAAACGAATAAAATTTTTCACGCGGATGAAGTGGAAGTGGAAACGGGCGGGTTGGAGATGATCACCTTCCAGAATGGTGTGTTTGCCAGTATTGACGCATCCTGGTGCCGCCCGCCTTATTGGCCCACCTGGGGCGGACTGACCTTTGAAATGGTGACCGAACGAGGCGCTGTGATCGTTGATGGCTTCAAGCAAAACATCACGGTCTACAGCCACGCCAACCAACGCCCGGTTTGGCAATATTGGGGTTCGGATATGAACCAGGCGATGGTCAGCGAATTCGTATCTGCTATAAAAGCTGATCGTGAACCCGGTGTTACAGGCATCGACGGCCTGAGAGCTGTGCAGGTTACACTCGCAGCCTATGAGTCAGCTCGCATTGGACAGCCAGTAAAGCTGCCTGTCTCTTGATCTTGCTTTAAAATGCGATAGTCCCGGTTCCCACACGAGGCGGTAGTCTCGGTTCAGACACTCGGACTTGCTCTAATCTGCGTAATCATCTAAATCTGCGTAAATCTGCGGTTCAGACTAGCGCTATCTATCCCAAAGCTAAAACTTCCTCGGCTGCGCGTTGACCTGATTCGATTGCGCCTTCGATGAAGCCCATGCATTGGCGGGCAGTCTCTGACCCGGCCCAGTGGATGCGCCCGATCGGTTCGCGTAAGGCTGGGCCATGCGTGCTGAGAGTCCCGGTTGGAAATAACGCGATCGGCGCGCCCCCGCTCCAAGCTTCACCACACCAGTCCATCTCCTGGTAAGCTACGGGTTGTTTGGCTTCGCTGCCAAAGTAAGATGCCAGGCGATCCAGAATGAGTTTTTTGCGTTCAAGTGGATCGCGGCGATGCCAGGTGCGCGCGAATTTCCCACCCACAAATGCCATCAGGCAGGCTGTTTTTCCGTCTTCGCTGCATTGATCATAGGTTACAGATACGGGCCCATCGCCGCTGGCGGCCTCACCCGAGAATCCACGCTCACGCCAGAAGGCGCGTTCATAGCGGACGAAAATTTTCACAGCAGCGCCCATCGGGGCACGGTTCATCAACTGTTGACGCAAAGCCGGCAGCGGCGGGGTAAAGCTGATTTGGTCGCCGAGCGGAACGGGAACGGCAACAATCACTCGACCGGCGCGGAACGTCTTACCGGACGCGCAGGTAACCGTTACGCCGGATTCATCCTGGGCAATGGCGGTAACGGGTTGTCCAAGCAGTACATTCTCAGTGCCGACAGAATTCATTAATGCCAGCGAAATGGATTGAGCCCCACCAGAGATGCGGTCGTGTTGAAAACCACCTTCGGTGGATATCAGGTTGTTCATGCTGCCTGCAGATTTAACATAGGCAAGCATGTGCAGCATGGAAAGTTCGCCGGATTCTGCTCCGAAAATGGTCCGTATGGCCGCATCCATGGTCGCGCGCGCATCGGCACTCCACATGAATTTTCTGCGTACCGCATCCAATGTGGTGGCATCCCATTCTGATGCCTGGGCATGGTTCCAGGGTGTGGCGATGTCGACCCGATTTGCCCATGCATCGATGATCCAGATGGCAAGCTGGATTTGGAGGAGCTTCCAGGGGGCCATGGAAGGGATTGTGCCACGATAAGTGGAGGTGCGACCGCGCAGTTCCAGCACTTTGAGACCAGTGTCATAGGTTGGAAAGGTGTGCAGTCCCAATTCTTTTACCAGCGCGTAAACGCGATGCTGGCTTGAGCCGATCCATTCGCCACCCCAATCAACTTCGGCGCCATCCAACATACCGCTCCAGGTGCGCCCACCCACTCGCTCCCGGGCTTCCAATACCAGAACGGACGAGCCTTGTTTCTTGAGTTCGTAGGCAGTGGTCAGGCCGGCAGCGCCGGCTCCGATGATGATATAGTCTGCATCTTGCATGGGTAAACCTCCAGGTGGGATTAATGGCGCCGGCACGGGGCACCGGATTAATTTAATATGGCTATTGTACTCGTCCGGTATTATCTTTTTGATAAATTGAGAACTGTATGGCAAAGCACATTTGCTCCCGCTTCCAGATCGTCCAGCGAAGTATATTCAGCCGGGCTGTGGCTGATGCCGTTTTTGCTGGGTACGAAAATCATACCAGTGGGACAGTACCTTGCCATGATGAGGGCATCGTGAACCGCGCCGGACATCATCACGCGATGACGGTAATCGAAATCCTGGGCGGATTGTGTGATGGCGGTGATAATGTCCGGATGACAGGCTTCCGGCTGGATACGTGCCAACTGCACTGTATTGATACTGACACCATCCTCGCCTTCGACCCTTTTCAAGAAATCTCCCAGGCGCAGTTCGGCTTCCATTAAAACGGATTCATCCGAATTTCGCAGGTCAACGCTGAAAACAGCCTTGGCAGGAATCACGTTGATGGCATTCGGCAAGAAAGCAATCGTTCCGCAGGTGGCACGCTGGTTTTCGCCGAGCGAATTGGCAAGCTCTCTCAGATAAACAATGACGCGCGCTGCTGCCAAACCAGCATCATGGCGCATGGCTGTGGGCGTTGTTCCGGCATGGTTGGCCTGTCCTTCAATAGTCACTTCCTGCCAGGAGATACCGGTTATCCCAGTCACTACGCCAACGGTAATCTGCTGCTGATCCAGGACGGGACCCTGCTCGATATGGTATTCCACATAAGCATGCGGGTGGAGGCTGCCGCACAGGAATTCGCCCGCATAGCCGATACGTTTGAGCTCTTCGCCAAAGTTGCTGCCATCCGTGCCGCGGGCGGCGTAAGCCTGCTTGGGCGACAAAAATCCACAAAAGGCGCGGCTGCCGATCATATCGGTGCGGTAGCGAACACCTTCTTCATTTGTGAAAGCGATGACGGCGATAGGTCGCCTGGTTTGGATTTTCTGTTCCTGGATGGTTTCCAGGACTTCAAGCCCGGCCAACACCCCCGCGGCCCCATCGAAACGTCCGCCCGCTGGGACAGTGTCAATGTGTGAGCCCATCACAACCGGCTCCTCCGCGGTTTTTCCAGGTAGAATGCCGATCAGGTTGCCAACCTGGTCGATATGGACTTGCAAATTCAATTCTTTCATCCAGCCAACAACCAGATCACGGGCTGCTTTATCTTCATCTGTTAATGCCAATCGGGAAACCCCGCCATCCTGGCGCGCGCCAATTTTTGCAAGCTCAGCCAGCCGTTGATCGAAACGAGCTTTGTTGATTTTAAATTCCATATTTAATCTGCAATCATCCAGGATGGTTCAGAACCCATTTCCAAAAATCATACCCTATCAGCGATGCTGCACAGTATAATGCAGAAAACTCTTTGGTTGGAAAAACAATCCGGGATCCTTATGAGCATAAATCCTTATCGACTGGGAATTGATATTGGTTCAACGACAGCAAAAATCGTTTTGCTGAATTCCGATGGAGCAGTGCTATTTTCTGGCTACCGGCGGCACAACGCGGAAACCATCGCCACCCTGTTATCCCTACTTCGTGATGCGAAGGAAAAATTGGGGGATGTCCGGGTTGAATTTCTTGTTACTGGTTCTGCCGGTATGGGGATCGCGGAAACATATGCGCTGCCGTTTATCCAGGAAGTCGTAGCCTCTGCCGAGGTGATTCACCAGCAATATCCTGATGTGCGGACGTTGATTGATATCGGCGGCGAGGATGCCAAGATCATTTTTTTTGATGAGCAGTATCGTCCCGATATGCGCATGAATGGTTCTTGCGCTGGGGGAACAGGTGCATTTATCGATGAGATGGCAACGCTGCTGGGCGTGCCCGTATCAGACCTGGATAATCTCGCCAGCCGCTATACCACCATCTATCCGATGGCTTCGCGCTGCGGGGTTTTCGCCAAGACCGATTTGCAGAACCTGTTGAGCAGGCAAGTCCCCAAAGAAGATATCGCCGCCTCGGTCTTTCATGCGGTTGTGCTGCAAACTCTGGCTACCCTGGCACGCGGGCGGAAAGTCCGTCCCACTTTGCTTTTTAGCGGAGGGCCGTTTACGTTCATGCCATCCCTGAAAAGGGCATTTCTCAAAGTATTGAACCTGACCGATGAACAGGTTGTCGATGCCGAAGCGCCAGAGTTACTTCCAGCGTTAGGCGCGGCCCTGTCCCCGTCAGTGCCCGTTCTAGCAGGGTCGATAGAGAATTCGGCGCGCAGGATAGAATCTTTACAGGGGTTGATCGACATTTTAGCGCAGGAAAAGCTTCATGCCCAGGCCCAGGTAAATCGCCATCCGGCTTTATTCGAGTCACCGGAGCAGCAGCGTGATTGGGTGGAGAATCATAAAGACCATCGCATTGAAAAAGTGGCACTGGCGGATTGTGTCGATGGGGAGTATTTCCTGGGAATCGACTCGGGTTCGACAACCACAAAAGTGGTCTTGATCGATGTGCAGGGCCGGGTGGCATTCAGTCATTATGCCAACAACGCTGGAAACTCCATCGATGCGGTTCAGACCGGGCTGGGCAACATCCGCAAGGCCTTTGCCGGGAAAGGATTTTTGCCGCGCATCGCTCGCAGTGTCGTGACAGGCTACGGAGAGGATTTGATCCGCGCCGGCTTTGGGTTGGATGCTGGTATTGTTGAGACGCTGGCGCATTTTCGGGCAGCGAAGGCTTTCGATCCGGATGCCACCTTTATTTTAGACATTGGCGGGCAGGATATGAAGGCCATCTTTATCAAAGATGGCCAGATCCAAAACATTGAGATTAATGAGGCTTGTTCGTCGGGCTGCGGCTCGTTCATCGAGTCGTTTGCGCGTAACATGGGCTATGGGGTGGCGAAATTTGCGCAGCTTGCCTGTCAGGCCGGGGCACCGTACAACCTGGGGACACGCTGCACTGTCTTTATGAATTCACGTGTGAAGCAGGCCCTCCGCGAAGGCGCGAAAATTTCCGATATTTCGGCTGGGCTGGCTTATTCAGTCATTAAAAATGCCCTTCACAAGGTTTTGAAAATCACCAATACGGATATTCTGGGTGAACATATCGTGGTACAGGGCGGCACCTTTCGCAATCCGGCGGTGCAGATGGCGCTGGAGAAGCTGATCGGGCGCCCGGTGGTTTGCCCGGATTTGGCGGAGTTGATGGGCGGGTATGGCGCGGCGTTGACAGCGCGTGATGCCTGGTTGGCGGGTCAGGACGAACCGAGTACCTTTATCGGGCTGGGGGGCATGGATATATCCGCCGATTTGCCAGGGAAATCTTACCAACGCCGCGACATCCGCTGCAAGGGCTGCGAAAATAAGTGTACCGTCACGAAACTCGGCTTTCCGAATGGCAACAGCTTCTTTTCGGGAAACCGCTGCGAGAAAATCTACTCGAATGCTGGCAAGGCGGAACGGAAGGGTGTGAATGTTCCCGCACTGAAGGTTGCCCTTCTTTTTGACCGAAAAAATCCATCCATCGATGACGCAAACAGCATAGATTCGAGCAAAAAACCTGCAAAATCTGTGGGTTTAACGATTGGCATCCCGCGGGTGCTCAACCTGTTCGAGAATTATCCGTTCTGGCACGCGCTTTTCACGGAATGCGGCCTCAGGGTGCATCTCTCTTCAGCCTCGAGCAATGCGCTCTACCAGGATGGTGCCGGGCACATCATGTCTGAGAACTTGTGTTTCCCGGGGAAGCTCGTCAGTGGTCATATTATGGACTTGATTAAGGCGGGCGTTGACCGTATTTTCTACCCAATGGTGTTCTACGAGAAAAACGAATTTACCGATGCCCGCAATACTTATAATTGCCCGGTGGTTTCAGGTTATCCGGATGTGATCCGTTCGGCGATTGATCCACAGCGCAATACTGCCATCCCGCTGGATATGCCCGCTATTAGCTTCCGTGACGATGACTTGCTGGCGAAGGCCTGTATGGAATACCTCGACAAACTTGGCATTCGATCCAGCGTCATTAAAAGGGCACTAAAAAAAGCACACCAGGCGCAGGACGAGTTCAAACGGCAACTTATTGAAATTGGCGCGCAAGTCATCCGTGATTCCGAATTGAACGGGCGCCCGCTGATTTTGCTGATGGGTAGGCCTTATCACATCGACCCATTGATTAACCACAACATTCCGGAACTGTTGACCGATTTTGGGGTGGATGTAATCACTGAAGACTGCATCCCGATGACAGGGCAGACGCTGGCCAATCGCCATGTCATGACACAATGGGAGTATCTCAATCGTTATTTCCACGCCGCACATTGGGTCGGAAAGCATGAAAACGTCGAACTTGTACAGCTAAATTCCTTTGGCTGTGGGCCGGATCCGTTTATTTTGGATGAAGTGCGGGCTATTCTGGCCGAAGATGGTAAAAGACCAACTGTTATCCGCATTGACGAGATCGAAAGTCCCGGTTCGACGAAATTGCGCCTGCGTTCGATGTTGGAATCGTTAAATCACGGTCATGCCAACCGCATACGGATTTCAAGAACGACCACCAAATCTTACCAACCGGCAGATCGCCTTCGTACCTTGATCGTGCCAGATTTTTCCCCGTTTTGTTCACCAGCGATCGTGCGCCCCTTTATAGACCTTGGCTACAAGATCGTGCAGTTACCCTCGCCTGACCATCAAACGGTAGACGTGGGGCTCAAATATACCAACAACGAAATTTGCTACCCGGGCATTATCACACTCGGTGATTTAGTAAAGGCCCTGCAATCTGGGAATTATGATTTGTCGCGAACGGCAATTGGGTTTTCACAAACGGGTGGGCAATGCCGGGCCACCAGTTACCCGTCCATGATCAAAAAAGCGTTGGTGGCGGCGGGGTTTGAGCAGGTGCCGGTCGTGACCCTCTCAACCAGTTTCAGCGTTTTGAACGATCAGCCTGGGTTCAAGTTCAATATCTGGGATTACACTTACAAAGCCGCGCTTGGCATGATGTTCAACGATGCACTTTCAGAAATGTACCATACCACCATCGTCCGGGAAAAGAATAAAGGGGATACGCAGGCGATTGCTGATAAATATTTGAATTGGTATATGGATGGAACGATACCCGTGACACAGACCGCTCTACTGGAGTGGTTGGGGCGCGCTGTTCAGGAATTCAACGCCATTGAAATAAATCAAGGCTATCATCCCCGTGTGGGGATTGTTGGGGAGATTTATGTAAAGTACAATTCTTTCTCCAATAACCATGTGGCGCAGTGGCTGATGGATCAAGGTCTCGAAGTGGTTATGCCCAGTTTCTTCGAGTTCTTTGATGGAGGTTTTGTGAGTACTGATCATGCAGTCAGAACGCACATTCAAAAACGCGATGTTAATTGGCTCTTAAATGTATTGGGGCAAAAACTGGCGAGCAGTTTCCTGCATCAATTTGATGAGGTCATGCAGGGTTTCAACCGTTACCGTTCGCATCACAGCATTCAGGATGTTGCCAAATTGGCACAGGAAATCTTGAGCCTGAACCATCAATACGGCGAAGGTTGGCTGATTGCCGGTGAAGTTGCTTCGCTGGCGCGGGATGGTGTTCAAAATGTGTTATGTTTACAGCCCTTTGGTTGCATTGCCAATCATGTTATCGCCAAGGGCGTCCAGAAGCGTTTGCAGGAAAAATACCCTTACCTCAATCTCTTATTCCTGGATGCAGATGCCGGCGTGAGCGAAGTGAACTTCTTTAACCGCATGCACTTCTTTGTCAACCATGCCCGCACCGGCCCTACTGGAACGGGCATTATCGCAGATTGACGCTGAGTGTGATGATGACGATAGCCCCGGTTCCTGCACGGGCGCCGGTTAGAGATTGGGTCTATTGAAAGATAAATATAAAAACCCTGAGTAACAAAGGATGTGAATTTGGATACGATTCTACCGCTTTCCTTTCGGATGGAAATCCTGGCAGTGACGCTCGTCGGCTGGTTGATCCTTTATTTCTTTGTTAATCGGCTGCAGGTGAAACCTGGTCGCCGCATTAATTTCGGCATAGCCCTGGATCAAAAAATCCCGTACTGGCCAAAATTTGCGCTGGTTTATTTTTCCACTTATATTTTTGTAGTACAACCTTTTTTCATTCTGGCGCAGGCGCGATTGTTTACCTGGATGGTGGTGAGTTTTTTATCCATCAGTGTGTTTGCCAGCCTGATACATGCCATTATTCCGTCCAAGATTGAACGGGTGGAACAGGTCAGCATGGGCGGTGTTGTGGGCTGGATGCTCGATTTGTTCCAAAAAACCTGTAAGCCTTATGGCAATTTTCCCAGCATGCATGTTGGTTTGTCGGTCCCTGTGGTGGCTGCGAATTTCATGGTTGCAGGGCCGGTGGCAGGGAGTGTTGCACTGGTGTGGGCGGTTTTGATCGCACTTTCCACCCTCTTTACCAAGCAGCACACTATTTTGGATGTGTTAGCTGGCGTTGCGGGTGGGATAGTGGTTTTTACGCTGACCTTCTGGTTGATGTTGGCTGGCTAGCGTTGCTGCTCCCGGCCTAAGCGCTAGTCCCGGTTCCCGCATGGGGGTGCGCTGCTCATAGCCCTGGGCGTACTCGGCAAATCAGATGCGCTTGTCCTGTGGGCAGAATGGCGTCACCGTACACAAATTCCAATTCCA
>CAIMZS010000087.1 GCA_903846015.1 uncultured Anaerolineae bacterium
CCACATAAATTGAATCGAAGATTGCGATTGGTTGTAAAGAAGGTTCCAGGGTTGTAGAATTACGCATCGTGAAATAAAATGACGGGCGTAGGTAAGGTTTTTACATTAAAAATTGAATTCCAGGGCCAATCCTGTCCCCTTAAATTACTTCGGTCCCACCGCCATGCCCGTCGGGGCCACCAGACGTAATTCTGCTAGCACAGAACTTCTGAGAGAACCTGACTCTCTCGGAAGTTCTGCTTTTTATACAAGTTTGGTACCGCCATTCTCCGTGGTTGATAACTAAACCGCGCCGATTTGGCGCGGTTTTCGGGTAAAGATGGGCGAGGCTGGGCTTAACCTGGTAAAGTCGAGACAGGATTTCCCCATCAACCAGTTATCCAACCCCAACCCCCACGCTGCAACGCTAGGCGAGATCCGCAGAGTTACTGTGTTTTAAACCTTGCACCCCCTAATGAAAACCGGTTAAATCGTCTTACCCTTGAACTGGCTCAGATAGAGGTGATGATAAAAACCTTTTTGCTCCAACAGGCTTTCATGGCTGCCGCGTTCGATGATCTCGCCTCCATGAATGACCAGAACCTGGTCGGCATCGCGGATGGTGGAGAGGCGGTGGGCAATGACAAAGCTGGTCCGGCCCTTCATCAGGTTCAGCAAAGCTGCCTGCAAATGCTTTTCGGTGCGGGTATCGACGTTGCTGGTGGCTTCGTCGAGGATGAGAATCTCCGGGTCGGAGAGAATGGCGCGGGCGATGGCCAGCAGTTGGCGCTGTCCCTGGCTCAGATTGCTGCCACGTTCGCTCAGCACCGTTTGGTAACCATGCGGCAAGCGATGGATGAAGACTTCCGCATTGGCGAGCTTGGCAACTGCGCGGACTTCCTCGTCAGATGCATCCAGGCGTCCGTAGCGGATATTTTCCATGACGGTAGCAGCAAACAGGAAATTATCCTGCAAAACAAGACCAATCTTCCGGCGCAGGTCATCTTTTTTGACGCTGACCACATCCCGCCCGTCGATTTCGATGCAGCCAGCCTGGATGTCGTAGAAGCGCGTCAACAGGTTGGCAATCGTCGTTTTTCCAGCCCCGGTCGGACCAACGAGGGCAATCGTTTCGCCGGGCGCGGCCTCCAGACTGACATTTTTCAAGATCGGCACCCCGGCGTCATAACCGAACGAGACCGCCTGCAGGCGGACGTGGCCGCTAATGTGTTCCAGAGATAAGGCTGAGGGGGAATCACTTTCAGGGGTTTCATCCAAAAGCTCAAAGAAACGCTCAGCCCCGGCCAGCGCCGATTGGATCGAGGTAAAAAGCTGGGCAATCATGTTTAACGGACGGCCCAGGCGTCCGGCATAATTGATGAAGGAAGCGATTTCGCCGATGGTTGCCAGCCCTTGAACTGCCAGCCAGCCTCCAGAACAGGCGACCACAGCCAGCCCAAGGTTGTTAACCATATTCATCAACGGCCCCATGAAACTGGTAAAGACCCTGGCGCGTAAGGCCACTTTTTGCAGGCGACGGTTGATGGTTGAAAACTGTTCCATGGTGGCAGCTTCGTGGACAAAGGCCTGGACGACGCGCTCACCGGTGATGGTTTCTTCGATGATCCCGTTCAACTCGCCGAGGGTCTTTTGGGTCTGGCGGAAACCAGCGCGAGTGCGTTTGGCGATGGCGCGGGTGATGAAAAAGGTGAGCGGCATCACCACCAGGCTGACCAACGCCAGCGGGATGTTCATGATGAACATGATGATGATCACGCCGATCAGACCCAAGACATTGGCGATCAACTGGCTGGCATTGGTGGCGAGGATGTTGCTGATGCTTTCAACATCGTTGGTCAGGCGGCTCATGATTTCGCCGTGGGCGCGCTGGTCGAAAAAGCGCAGCGGCAGGGTTTGAAGGCGGGCAAACAGGTCGGTACGCATATCGCGCACGGCGTGTTGGGCCACCCCGGCCATTAGATAGGTTTGCAACCAGGTCCCGGCGGCGGCCAAAACATAAGAGCCCGCCATCCAGCCCAGCAAACGCGCCAAACCGGGCAGGTCAGCTTTGCTGATGTAAGTGTCAATCGCCAGGCCCATCAAAAAGGGGCCGAGCAAGTCGAGGATTGAGGTGAGGATCACGATTAAGGCCACGCCAATCAGCATCCAGCGCTGGCGTTCCAGGTAAGTCCACAGGCGGCGCAGTGTGCCGCGCGGGTCTTTCGATTTGGGGGCATCCTGTAAGAAGGCCATCGGAGGGCCGCCACCGCCCGGCCGAAGCGCCAGAGGCGGAGCAGATGTAGCCCGGCGCTGCTCAGTCATGGCGGCCTCCGTCTCCAAGTTGGGAGTCGTAAATTTCGCGGTAGATCGGGCTGGTGGCGAGCAGTTCGCGGTGTGTCCCCTCGGCGGCAATCTGGCCATCATCCAGCACCAGGATTTTATCGGCGTTGAGCACTGTGCTGATCCGCTGGGCGATCACAAAGCTGGTCCGGTTGTGCATAATGCCATCGAGCGCTGCCTGGATCTTAGTTTCGGTCTCCACATCCACGGCGCTGGTGCTGTCATCCAGGATCAGAATCGCCGGTTTGAGCAGCAGGGCGCGGGCGATGGCGAGTCGCTGTTTCTGCCCGCCCGAAAGGTTGACCCCGCGCTGCCCAAGCTGAGTCTCGTAACCTTCGGGCAGCGACTGGATAAACTCATCCGCCTGGGCCGCCTTGGCTGCGGCGATGACCTCATCGTCCGGCGCATCTGGGTGCCCATAACGGATATTGTCGCGGATAGTGCCACTGAACAGCACCGTTTCCTGCAAGGCTATCCCGATGTTGCGGCGCAGAGCGACCTGGTCGAGGTCGCGGACATCCTGCCCGTCGACGGTCACACGTCCGGAGCTGACCTCGTAAAAGCGGGGAATGAGATGTATCAGGCTGGATTTCCCGGCTCCGGTCGTGCCGAGCAGGGCGACGGTCTGCCCCGGCTCGGCGGTGAAGCTGATGCCTTTCAATACGGGATCTGCACCCTGCCCCTCGTAACTGAAAGTGACATTCTCGAAAACGACTCTCCCCTGCAGCTGGAAGTCTGCCAGCGCTCCAGGTCGATTCTGAACCTTCGGCTGGGTCTCCAAGACTTCCTGGATGCGCTTGGCTGAAGCTTCGGCCCGCGCCAGTTGGATCACCAGTTGGCTGACCATCATCAGTGAGAAAAGCGTCATCATCAGATAGTTGACGAAGGCGATGATTTGTCCGAGCTGCATTTTCCCGACCGTGAACTGGCTTCCGCCAAACCAGAGCACACCGAGAATCCCCAGGTTCATCGTCAGCATCATGAAGGCGGGCATGATTGCCACCATCCGCGCCGCGCCGATGGATTTTTCCGTCAAATTGGTGTTGGCCTGTCCAAAACGTTTTTCTTCGTGCCGGGCGCGGACAAAAGCTTTGACCACGCGCACCCCTGCCAGGTTTTCCTGCATGACCTCATTGAGCGTATCCAGCTTTTGTTGGACGATGGAATACAGCGGCGTGGCCCGGTTGACGATCCAGACCACAGCGACCAGTTCGATCGGCATTAAGGTCAAGGGGAGGAAAGCCAGTTGTGGGCTGGTGACAATCGTCATGATCAGGCTGCCAATCAACAAGAGCGGCGCGCGGACCAGGATGCGTAAAATCATCAAGAGCGCTTCCTGCACCTGGGTCACGTCGTTCGTCAGGCGGGTGATCAGTTGACCGGTTTCCAGCTCGTCGAGGTTGCCAAACGAAAAGATTTGTACCCGGCGGAAGAGCGCCTCGCGCAGATCTGCGCCAAAGGCCTGGACGGCCGATTCGGCAAAAAAACCATTGCTGCTCCCGCCCAGCGCACCAATCACGGCCAGCCCGAACATCAGCAGCCCGGTTTGGAGCACCAGGTTCAAATCCAGACGGGCAATGCCCTCGTCGATGATCCGTTCAACCATCCGTGGCTGCATCAAGTCCATCGCCACTTCGATGGTCATCAACAATGGCGCGATCAGGACCCAGCGCCAGTAGGGTTTTAAGAATTTTGCTAGTTTTAAGGCTGCGGACATTCTGAATCTGTTTCCTTCTCTCGTTTTTGATGCCAAGCTGCCGGGGTTTCTTGGGATTTGAAATCCTTTTTGCGAAAAGCATGCATCTCTTTTGCGTCCTGGCATCTTCGCGTTAGGGTTTTGATTTTCCAGTTTTTGGGAAAGTCAAGTTTTCACGGATTTTTGCAGGGAGCTGCGTAAGACGGCCAGTTCGCTCGCGGCTGAACCCGGCAAAACAGTCCACTTCCATCCGATCCCAAACTGCTTCCAACTCCGCGCGGATGGCGTTCCCAGCCTCGGTCAGGTAAACGCGCGCGATACACTGATCATTGGCATCCGACTGGCGCTGCACAAACCCGGACTTTTCCATGCATTGGATCATGCGGGTGATGGTGGCGGGCGTAATCTGCAATTTCTCGGCCAATTCACCGTGCGCTTGGCCGTCTTCTCCCCTGGCGAATTTTGAGCAACTTATTCTTGAGATTGGGCTGCACTCAGTTTCTCCGTGGAGCGAGGGCACTGCGCTTTTCCATGCCGTTTTTATCAAATACTTCGATCGGCTTGCTTTTGATGACGGGGAAAATTAACAAATCTCCGACCACTTCGCGCAAGAAAGAGAGCAGGTATTCCAGACGTAGTTCACTCAAAGCAGTGACCACTAACGTGCAATCCTGTGGGTGCGGGACCTGTTCAATAATTCAAAATCGCCAAAACAGAGGATGCCCCAGGAATCCTTGAGAGCCGGGTTGCCCCAATAGACCCAAAACCACGATTGGGAATATTCTCCGTGCAATGTAAGTGCGCCGATTGCATCAGGCGTTCATGCAAAACCGGACCATTAACGCTCTGAAAGGTGGCCAATTCCGTGGAGACGAGGCTGTAATTAGTGCCATCCCAGTCTGGGTCTGGACAAATCGGATACCAATACGGTCTGGCACGGCAGCAGTCGGCAGTAAGATTTCCCACTACCACACAGACAACGGCCTTGTGGTTTGGCTGGGATATAGGCAAAGAGATTCTGTTTCTGACCCGGCATCTGAGATGTCGGTTAGCTTGGATCCGGTTTCCAGTGGACCGTTATACACAGGTATCCGCCATTGGGGTCGAGATCGCGATAATCTTGTGTGGGTTTGCTGGTTGGCTTCTTTTTACGCATGGGGAATACCTATGATAATCTATATCCAGGTTGGCTCTTTTGATTTTGTGCCAGGTAGGGCAATTGCGAATTCATTCTGTGCGACGATTGTTTACCATAAGATCAGTGCATTTTGTTTTTCTTCCGGGTTTTCTTGGCTTGCTTGGCTTTGGCCTTTTCTTTTTTCGCCTTCTCGGGCGAAAGTTGGGGTTTGCGCAGCCCTCCGGTTTCATTCCAGTCGCTGCTCCAGGCTGGCGAATTGACTTTGGTCACGGGAAACCGCGGAGTGATACGTTCTTCAATCAATCCCGCCCGGACTTGATAATCTTCAAAATCTCCGGCAATGCTCTTATCGACACACCCGGCCGCGAACATTTCCTCGGCCAACGGCGCGGCTTCCACGGCTTTTAATTCACTCAAATAGGAAAGCGTAAAAGAGTTGACGATTTTGTCATTGTTTGCATAGTCTTCCAGGGTTGACATGAGCGCCTGCACACAGGCATCCCTGCTTTCTGGGTGATTAAACCCAATTTTGAACAGGGCCAGGGCTGCCGATAAACGCGCAAAATGACCATTTTCCTGATCCGCCAGAAAGGCACGGCAGGGTTCGATGGCTGCCTGGCCCAATTTTCCCAAAATCTCAGGGATTTCTTCATCGACAAAATCGTCCAGCTCGTCATCGAGAAAGTGCAGCAGCTCCAGAAAAGTTGGAATGGCTTCGACGGCCTCCAGTTGTGCCAGCGCGCGCCAGGCATGGATCTGGGCGTAGGTCTGCGGCTGTGCATCGCCATTTTCCACAGGCAAGCTGCGCAAAGTTTCATCTTCCGCCAGGCGAATCAGTTCGGGGATGTGTTCGCGTGTAAATCCCATTTCCAAATAATCCTGATCATCGTTGAAGTCAGTCTCGCCCAGGGATAGCAATTGAACTACAGGCTCAGTATAATTTTCAGTCATGTGAATATCCTTTTGTTTTTTCTCTAATCCGTCAAAGCCTTAAACGCTGCCTGCGCGGGATCGCTGTAAAAATCGATTTGAATTTTGTCGATGGCATCCGCAGGCAAATCGACAAAATCCCGGCGATTTTCGGTGGGGATCATCACCCGTTTTGCTCAGGAATCGGTACAGCCACAATCCATGCTGGATTACTGAAACATGCCGATTTTAGCACGTTATTTTGCAAAATCACGCGCGTGACGGGAAACACCGGGTAGAGTCAGCGAATAACTGACGATTGTAGTGTTCGACCTACCTTCTAACTCACCACTGCCATGTTTTAACAAAAGTGTTATGCTAAACAAGAGAATTGTATAACGGAGTGCTAAAAATGAATGTAACCGTCTCTCAAAAAGGTTGGGTGGTAATCCCAGCGATTTTACGAAAGAAGTATGGGTTAAAACCTGGTGCCCATTTGCACGTGGTGGATTACGGTGGGGTATTGGCTCTGGTACCCGGCTTCCAGGATCCAGTTCATGAGGGTGCTGGGATGCTGCAGGGCGAAGATTCCCTGACGGCTGAGATTGTGGAAGAGCATCGCAAGGAACGTGAGCGTGAGTGAAGCCCGGCCAGTATATCTACTGGATAGCTTTGCTCTTCTAGCCTATCTCAATAACTCGAGTGTTGTGTTTTGACAAAATAGCCAAAGAATGCTAACTTACCAGAAAATATCCTTTGCTCCGGACTGGTAAAAGACATGCAATTGCCAATTTTAGCACCTGCGCCACTGGTCAGCCAACATGCTGAGGCCTTCAAAGATTTATTTGAGAACCAGAAACAATACCGACATTTTCAAAACTACTTAACCGGGCTGATGGTGTTGCCAAATAAAAGCATGGCAAATATCAGCCGTTGTATTGTGGATAGTGCGGACAAGACCAATCTTTCGCGTTTCATGTCCGAGTCGCCCTGGCTCCAAGAGCAAGTCAATGATCGGCGGCTGACCTATTTGCATCAAGAGACGAAATTGGTTCGCAAGCCAAAATCCGAATCGGTGTTAGCCATCGATGATAGTCTGTGTGAGCACTTTGGCAGCTTATTTGAATATGTCGACCGGCATTACGACCATGCCGATGATGGCTACCCTATCGCACACAATCCGGTGACGAGCCATTATGTCAGTGGCGCTGTGCGCTTTCCGGTCGATTTGCGCTTGTACCGGCGATATGAAGAGCTCACGCAATGGGAAAAATTTGTGTTGAAACATTTTCCTGACACAACGATCCCGAAGAAAAAGAAAGAGCGTCAAAAACTGCACAAACAAGTGGATGAAACCTTGCTGAAAGATCCTGACTTCCTTGAACTGCACCACAAATTCCAGACAAAAATTGACTTGGCAATTGATTTGGTGCGCTCGGCCATTCGGCATCGGCTGCGTTTTGACATTTTATTGTTCGATGGCTGGTATCTATCAGAAGCCTTGGTAAACGAAGCCGCGCGTCGTCACAAAAAATGGATCAGCATTCTCAAGAAAAACCGCAACTTGGAAACCGGCAGCTTTCAATTGAAAGATGCTGAGGGGCGGCCCATCAAATTTGAAGGCGAGCACGTTTCGGTAGCCGAATTTGTCAAACAGATCCCAACCAGGGCCTTCAAGATGGTAGTGGTCAATGAAAAAACCTACTGGACCTTTAGTCTCAATGTACGCATCCCTTCTTTGGGAAAAGTGCGTCTGGTAATCAGTTATGAAAATAGTAAACTGACGGATACCTATGTCGTTTTGGTGACCAATGCGTTGGAATGGGAAGCCAAACGGATCATTTCAACGTATTTGCTGCGCTGGCCGATTGAAACCTTTTACCAGGATGGAAAAGAGCAGTTGGGTTTAGATGAATATCTCATGCGAAGCGCTAAAGCCATTGGAAAACATTGGTGTCTGGTGTTCGTGGCTTATTCGATGTTACACCTGGATTGCTTACCTTCACCACTGGCCAAAGAACAAGTGCCAACCAAATCCATTGGCGAAACCTGTCGCCAGCAAGCACGCGCTCTGATCGAGTTACTCGTTATCCACGCTCACAAAATACTTCAGAATGGTGAAAGCGTAAAATCTTTATTTGATTCTTTATTTGCCAAGCAGTTTGCCTGTCCTGCTACTTAACCTGCCATTATTTCAAAACACAACTCACGAGTTA
>CAIMZS010000088.1 GCA_903846015.1 uncultured Anaerolineae bacterium
CACATCCGTAAAGGCTAGGGGTGCTTTTTCGTTTCTGCGCATTGCGCAGAAACGGAAGGCTGAGAGAAACCCTTTGAACCTGACCCCGGTTAATACCGGCGTAGGAAAGCCCCCACTTCCCTGCGTCTTGTTTTATTGTTATTGGAGATAAGCATGAACGCTGTTCTGAAAGACGTTACCGAGACTACCACCACGAGTAATGTAAAAATTGATTCTTACCCCGCATCGGAAAAAATCTATGTGCAAGGCAGTCGGCCTGACATACAAGTGCCTATGCGTAAAATTAACTTGTCTGATACGCCGGTTCACTTTGGCGCGGTAGAAAAAAACGGCCCGCTCTATGTTTACGATACCTCAGGCGTTTATACCGACCCTAATGTTGAGGTTGATTTAAAAAAAGGCTTGGGTTCAATCCGGTCAGCCTGGATTGAAGAAAGAAATGATACTGAAGAATTGACCGGCCCCAGCTCGGATTTTGGTCGTCAGCGTCTTGAAGACCCCGCTACCGCTGATTTGCGTTTCGAACATATTCGTAAGCCACGTCGTGCCAAAGCCGGTGCCAATGTATCGCAAATGCATTATGCCCGCCAGGGTATTATTACTCCGGAAATGGAGTTTATCGCGATTCGTGAAAACCAGAAAATGGAAGAAATGCGCGATTTGTGGAAAGGCCAGCACCCTGGAGATTCTTTCGGTGCCTCGATACCTGAAGCCATTACTGCTGAATTTGTCCGTGACGAAGTGGCCAGAGGTCGTGCCATCATTCCCGCCAACATCAATCATCCGGAATTGGAACCGATGATTATAGGTCGTAACTTTCTGGTAAAAATTAATGGTAATTTAGGCAACTCTGCTGTAACGTCATCCATTGATGAAGAAGTGGAAAAAATGCTCTGGGGCATACGTTGGGGCGGCGATACCATTATGGATTTATCAACGGGTAAAAATATTCATGAAACCCGTGAATGGATTCTGCGTAATTCTCCCGTACCTATCGGTACCGTGCCTATCTACCAAGCATTGGAAAAAGTAAATGGCAAGGCTGAAGACCTGACCTGGGAAATCTTCCGCGACACCTTGATTGAGCAGGCAGAGCAGGGCGTAGATTATTTTACTATCCATGCGGGAGTGCGTTTGCACCATGTACCTTTAACCGCAAAACGCATGACGGGTATTGTTTCACGCGGCGGCTCCATCATGGCTAAATGGTGCTTGGCGCATCATACAGAAAGCTTTTTGTATACGCATTTTGAAGAAATCTGCGAAATCATGAAAGCTTATGACGTCTCTTTTTCCTTGGGTGACGGTTTACGTCCCGGTTCAATTTACGACGCCAATGACGAGGCACAATTTGGTGAATTGGAAACGCTGGGTGAGCTGACAAAAATTGCCTGGAAGCACGATGTGCAAACCATGATTGAAGGGCCTGGACACGTTCCTTTGCACATGATTAAAGTCAACATGGAAAAGCAACTGGAAGAATGTGGAGAAGCCCCTTTCTATACCTTGGGGCCTCTGACTACCGATATTGCTCCCGGTTATGACCATATCACGTCTGCTATTGGTGCTGCGAATATTGGTTGGTACGGTTGCGCGATGCTCTGTTACGTCACCCAAAAAGAGCATTTGGGTTTGCCGAACAAGCAAGATGTACGAGAAGGTATTGTCACTTACAAAATTGCCGCTCATGCTGCCGACTTGGCAAAAGGCCATCCCGGCGCACAAGCTCGGGACAATGCGATGTCCAAAGCCCGTTTTGAATTTCGTTGGGAAGATCAGTTCAATATTGGCCTTGATCCCGAAAAGGC
>CAIMZS010000089.1 GCA_903846015.1 uncultured Anaerolineae bacterium
ATGGCGGATTTATTTTCAGCAAGCCTTGGAATGGTAACGGCGCTTATAACTACAGCCTTAACCAACTTGCTGATGGCAGGTTACAATGGCAAGCGCAAGGCTTCAGCCTGAAAACCCCCGTGGCATTGGCGCCAGATCAATGGCATCAGGTTGTGATTACAATCAAAAGCACTGGTGACATGTCTATGTATCTCGATGGTCAACTTGCTGCGTCAGGCCAATTTGCCTACACATGGAGCGCCAATGGTGGAGGCGATCGGAATGTGCCTTTGTGCATCGGTTCTTTATATCCATATGGAGCCGGCTGGAATGGAGTATCAACCTTCTCTTGGCAAGGCAAACTGGATGACCTGCGCGTTTATTCCCGCGCATTTCTGGCTGATGAAATCCGCCAATCATACGATCGCGGTAAATCCTCCGCCGGATTCCCTACCGTCACTTTGCTGACTCCCATATCCACGGATACCATTACCAGCCAAATTCAGCTGCGGGCCGAAGCCCAGGATGGGATGGGGATCGCCGGAGTGACGTTACAGGTGGATGGACATGCGCTCGCGACTGAGGATAAAACCGCGCCCTATGAAATTACGTTACCCAACCAGTTGGTTAACGGTAACCATAATTTCACGGCAGTAGCCAGAAATATATCAGGCAATATTACTACATCTTCTCCAGTAGAGATGATTTTGCTGGGCAATACTGGCTTGGTCGCGCAACCCGTGGAGCCGATTTCGCCGATCCCCATTTTACCTGACACTTGGCCCCTGCCAGGACTAGCCGGCAATGAAATACAGATAACCGCTGCAACTGATCAATATGAAGCTGCGAGTTTTGTGTTACACAGCGAATTCCGGGATTATAATGATGTTAACGTGGAGGTCTCGGATCTCTCTGGGCCAGGCGGCAGACTGTCCAAAGAACAAGTGGATATTCGGCTGGTGAAGGCCTGGTATCAGGCGTCATTGGGTTGGACCGAAGGGGGGTTTACAGTCGGGGATTATTCACAGAAATTGGTCCCGGAACTGTTGCTTAAAGATGAAAGTCTGGTGCAAGTGGATCGAGTGGCACATAAAAATTATCTTAAAGTCAACCGCAGGGCAGGCAATGAATTGGTCTGGGTCAATATCCCGAATCAAATGAATGCAGTTTGTTTTAAAGTAGCGGACTTCCCTTTTAAGGACAGCAGTACCTTGCTTCCTTTCCGCCTGCCCAGACACTATTCTCAGCAAGTATGGCTCACGATCCATGCACCTGGGCAGATCAAACCCGGCATCTATACCGGCAAAATAACCATCCGGGCCGGCGGGATTGAACTGAGCAGGCTCACCTTGCGGGTCAAAGCCCCGGCTTTTGCATTGGCGGATTATGCAGCAGGTGTTTATTACACCAGCGTTCTGGATCCTGCTAATGCGATGTTGGGTAGCCATGCTAAAACCGAAGTCCAGATACGGGCTGAAATGCGAAATATGTGGGAGCACGGGGTAAAGTATTTCACGCTTTATCAATCGCTCAGTCAAATGGAAAGCGTCTTGAAGCTGCGGCAGGACATGGGCATGACTCACGGTGCGCTTTATACCGTCGTATCGGCCAGCAGTCCCATCACCACACTCAATAACACAGTGCCACAACTGGTGAAGCTGGCGCATGACTATGGCTTTAGCGATGCATTTTTTTATGGGGCTGATGAAGCCTCCGGATCGGCTTTGACAGCGCAAAAACCTTCCTGGCAGCGGGTGCATGAACTCGGCGGAAAAATATTTGTTGCCGGCTATAATGATGCTTTTGATTTGGTGGGAGATTTGTTGGATGTACTAGTGCATGCGAGGCGGCCGTTCCCGGAATACGCCGTGAAATGGCACGGAGTTGGACATAACATTTACAGTTACGCCAATCCGCAATCCGGAGCAGAAAATCCCTATCCTTTCCGCCGCAATTATGGTTTGGTGCTATGGGCCACAGGTTATGACAAGGCCTATACCTGGGTTTATCAGGGCGTAAGAGGCAACCAGTGGAATGATATGGATGCCAGCCTGCCACCTAGAAAGGGAGAAACAACTTTATTCCGCGATGAAATGTTCACTTATTCCACGGCCAATGGCGTTATTGACACCCTCGCTTGGGAAGGTTACCGCGAAGCTATCGACGATGTTCGCTATCTAAAGACCTTGGAGCAAACCATAGCTCAAGCCCAAAACGCCATCTCCCCGCTCGTCAAGCAGGCTGTTGCCGATGCCCGGTCTTTTTTAAATGGACTGCGATCTACAGCAATGCAATTGTCCGGAACTGATACCTACACCGCTAATTTTAAACTGGATTTAAAACAAAAGCGTGAAGAAGTAGTTCAGCATATTGAAGCCATCATGGCCAGCCAAGCAGAAGCGCAACGTCAAGCAATGCCGAAGCACGGCGGCAAGGCGTGCGGGGAGTCGCTATTTTTGAGTAAAGATTTCCCTTGCTCACAGCGTGGAAA
>CAIMZS010000090.1 GCA_903846015.1 uncultured Anaerolineae bacterium
GCAATCTCCGTTTAATCGGCAAGACCCTTTTGCTTCGGATTTATCCCGTCAAAACCGAGATTGCCACAACCGGCATAGGGCAAGGGCGCCGGTTTTCCTGTCATTGCGAGGAGGGTGCTCTTCCCGACGTGGCAATCTCCGTTTAATCGGCAAAACCCTTTTGCTTCGGATTTATCCCGTCAAAACCGAGATTGCCACAACCGGCATAGAGCAAGAGCGCCGGTTTCGCAATGACAGGCGACCGGCATAGGGCAAGGGCGCCGGTTTCGCACACCTGTCATTCCCGATGTTCTTCGGGAATGACAGGTAAACGAGGTGTTGTGACCAGTAGCGGCGATTATCGGGCTGTTTGGCCAGGAATCCGGAGATTGGGTGAAAAGACTGGCCCTGGTTGGATAAAAATGGTTTATTGTCAATCAACTTTCGGTCATGCCGTCGGTTATAATGAAGGTATGGAAGAACGCTTACAGAAAATTATGGCTCAAGCCGGGCTTGGTTCCCGGCGCGATTGCGAAGAACATATCGTCGCAGGTCGTGTTCGTGTTAACGGCATACTGGCTGTCATTGGTCAGAAGGCCGATCCTGTTACGGATAAAATTACGCTGGATGGACGCGCCATTAAACCGGCAGAAGAGAAGGTGTATATCGCCTTGCACAAACCGCGTTACGTGCTTTCCACGGTGGATGCAGAACAGGGCGATTCTCGTCAGACTGTACGTGACCTGGTGGCTGTCACCGAGCGACTCTACCCGGTGGGCAGGCTGGATTTTGAAAGCGAAGGGCTGGTCTTGATGACCAACGATGGTGAGTTGGCTCAAAAGCTGACCCACCCGTCGCACGGTCATTCCAAGGAATACCGGGTCTTACTGGCACGGCAGCCCGATGTGGAACAGTTGGCAACCTGGCAGCGCGGCGTTGTGTTGGAAGATGGTTATAAAACACAGCGCGCCGATGTGCGCACCGAATCACTGGCGGGCAAGGGTGCCTGGCTGCGCATTATTATGCGCGAAGGACGCAAGCGCCAGATCCGTGAAATTGGCGCGATCCTCGGGCTGCCCGTCGTGCGCATCCTGCGCGTCCGGATCGGGAATTTGTTATTGGGTAATCTCAAACCAGGTGAATGGCGTTACCTTACCCCGGCAGAAATTATAGCCATCAAGGAAGACCGTCCAGGCCTGGCGCCCTTCCCGGATATGACCAGAAAACCATCAGTCAAACCGCATCCAAAATCCATGCGAAGAGCGCCAGGTCGTTCACATTCACCCGGCGAACCAGAAAAATCCCCTGGACGCACCAGGCCGCCTTCAGAACCCGGCCGGGCGCCGGGCGGCAAACGGCCTCAGGGTGAGACACGCAAAAAACCTGGGCGCACGCCTCCACCTGGGCGCATGCCTCCACCTGCGTCACCATCTCGAGAGAGATCCAGACCTGTCAGTGATCGCAAACCTGCGAATAAAAAATCTGGGTAAACAAAAAGAACCGGCCTCAAGATGAGCGCCGGTTCTTTTTGTTTTAGTACCAATCAGGAGCGGATGTCCTGAATTTCTTTTACCACCGGGGTGATGGCTGCTTTCACTTCTTCCATCGTTAAGCCCTTGACTTTGAAGGTTACGATCTTATTGGTGGAGTTCTCGCCCGTAAACTGGCCAAAGGAAATGAAGTTGCCTTTTTTGGCAGCGATGGCTTCGGTGATGAGCGCCAGTTCGCCGAGCTTGTCTTCGACCAGCGCGGTCACGCGCACACCTGCTTCACGCGCACCGAGCAGCTCAAGGAAAACCTTGAAGAGATCGGTTTCGGTGATGATCCCAACTACGTGTGCGTCTCGTAAAACGGGCAAACCACCGATCTTATTGTCCGCCATAATACGGGCGGCCTGTTCGATCGGGGTATCTTCGCTGACAGTCATCACATTGCTTGTCATAACTTCTGAAACGGTCACTTTGCTGAGTAGATAATTCATCTCCCAGATGCTTAATGTGGTGACCGGTGAAGGCGATGCGTTTAGCAAATCCTTATCAGAGACGATCCCAACCAGTTTGCCATCTTTTACGATTGGCGCGCGGCGGATGCGCTCTTTTTTCATTAAGTTGAGTGCCTCAGTGATGGGCATATTTGGAGAAATGGTAATTACGGGTTTCGACATTCTTTCGCCGACAAGCATAGGAGCCTCCTTGAACAAGAAAAATCAATATTTAAATTATATCGCCATTTTGACGCGAAAACACCTATTTATGACATAATATGAGCGTTTATTGTTGTTTTTGTGATGTTTGTCACATTTGTCGACGAATAAATTATCCCAATGTTACTGGGCAAATCCTTTTAAAACACGGGCCATGTGGCGGGCATGCTTGAGATACAGGTCAATGCGGATATTCTCATTGGGGGCATGGGCGCGCGAATCCGGGTGCCCCAATCCTGCCGTAGCCACTGGCATGTTCAGTTCGTGGACAAAGGGGTAGTTGGGGCCGCTGCCGCCCACCATCGGGATCAATTCCATTTTTGATTCAAAGATTTCTTCAGCGCTATCGACTACCAACTTAATGAAGGGATGGTCCGGGTCGGTTCTGGCCGCTGGACCGCCGCCCATGAATTTGATCTCGATGTCCGAAAATCCCTGGGCATCCAGGTGCTGCCTGAGCAAGACCAGGCATCTTTCAATCGTCTGGCCCAGCGCAATACGGAAATCCACCTTGGCGGATGCCCTGGCAGGCAGGACTGTTTTGGAGCCGAGCCCCTGGTAGCCGCTGGTCAACCCACAGATCGTGCAGGTGGGTTCAAAAACTTCGGCAATTTGCAGGTCAACCCCACCGGTTAGGCCCTTGAGAAAGCCCTTAACTCCAAATTGTGTCTTGTACTCATCGGCCACGTCCGGCTGAGCCGCGAATAATTCACGGTCGCGGGCTGTGGGCGGGATGATCCCCTCGTACCATCCCGGGATGAGGATCTTTTCGTCCGGAGATTTGAGGGTGTTGAGCGCCCAAACCAGGCGCCAGGCTGCATTGGCAAAGATCGACCCGCCCAACCCGGAATGAACGTCGATGGCGGCGGTTTCGATTGACAGTTCAACGTAACAGATGCCTCGCAGACCGAGGTACTGCATGGGGACTTCGCGGTGGTCGACCCCGCCAAATTCCCAGATGCAGGCATCGGCGGCAAGTTTTTCTTTGTTGGCGGTGATAAATTTGGGCAGATGCATGCTGCCGGTCTCTTCTTCGCCCTCAACGATAAATTTTACATTGCAGGGCAGCTCGCCGTCTTCGGCCAGCAGGGCATCGATGGTGTGCAGCCGGCTGGTGAGATGACCCTTGTCGTCACTGACGCCGCGTCCATAAAGCTTTCCATCGCGCTGGGATGGCTCAAATGGCGGAGTTTCCCAAAGATCCAATGGCTCGGCCGGTTGAACATCGTAATGGTTATAAAACATCAGGGTTTTGTCGCTTTTGCCCTTGCGTTCACCAAGAACGACCGGCGCTCCGCCCGTGGGCAGGATTTCAACCGTAAAACCGCGCTTCTGGAGCATTTCGCCCACCATTTCGGCGCATGCTTGCATGCCCCAATTTTGTGCCCCCACGCTTGGCTGGGCGACCAGCCTGGAGAGTTCGGCGATGCTTTCATCCAGGTGTGCGATTAAATAAGAGTCAATCTTTGAATAGTCACTCAAGTGAAACTCCATTATTGAAAGAATTTTAGAAGCCAATCCACCGAATATGCTCCGGCGTAAGCGAACATGCTCATTTTTAGGATTTTGCCAATGGCGCAGGGCAGCAGGAACTTCCAGATGGGTATCTTGAGCGCTCCTGCTGCCATCCCGGCCAGATCAAAAAATGGGTTGGGGATGAAAGCAAGCCCCAGGATCGTGACAAAGCTTAAGTTTTCGTGGTTTCGCATCCAGCCCGTCAGGTGTTGATAAAGATCAACTTTTTCGATAACGGCCTGACCGCTAAACCCGGCCGCGTAGCCTGACATTTCTCCAATGGCTGCGCCCAACCCTGCCGCGACTGCCACACCCAGGGGGTTAAAAATCGCTCCCATGGCAGTGGTCAAAGCTACGCCAGGCAGAGGGATGATAATGGTGGCGTTGGCAGCGATGGAGATCAGAAAAATCCCCACATAACCATATTCCTGCAGTTTCTTGACCTGGTCGCGAAAGATGAACAACAATGTGATGCTGACAACCACGCCAGCCAGGGCCAGTATCCGCAGGAATGTTGCCCGGCGTTCAGGACTCATTCTTCGGTTTCTGTGATGGTGATGCTGTTAATTTTCACGCCCGGGTATTCGGGGCGCATGGGGTCACGCGCCGGGATGGACATGAGAATCTTTAATCCATTGGTGATATGACCAAAGACAGTATGCTTGCCAT
The DNA here is from genome assembly GCA_903846015.1 of uncultured Anaerolineae bacterium. Classification (GTDB taxonomy): domain Bacteria; phylum Chloroflexota; class Anaerolineae; order Anaerolineales; family Villigracilaceae; genus UBA5195. The sequence goes on from CAIMZS010000090.1 coordinate 4,367, forward strand.
CCAGATGTGGGGTCGGGACATGCGTGATAAAGAACTGCGAGCCATTGGTGCCTGGGCCAGCATTCGCCATGGAGAGAATCCCTGGTTTGTTGTGTTTGAGGGTGGGGTTAAATTCATCGCCAAAGCGATAGCCGGGCCCGCCTCGGCCAGTCCCGGTGGGGTCGCCGCCCTGGGCCATAAATTCCGAAATTACGCGATGGAAGATGGTGCCATCGTAGTAACCTTCGCGCGCCAGGAAGACGAAATTGTTTACAGTTTTGGGGGTTTTATCGGCAAATAACTCGAGCACCATATCGCCGTTATCGGTTGAAATGGTGGCGCTGTATTTTTTCTTCGGGTCAATAACCATTTGAGGCGGGGTGTTCCACTGCTTGGGTTCCATGTATTACGCTCCTGTTATTCTCAGATTGGGATGTTATAACAATGTTTCGATCCGCGCTGTTACCATGTCCAACGCGGCGGTGTTGAAGCCACCTTCCGGGATGATCACATCTGCATAGCGTTTGGAAGGTTCCACAAACTCCAGATGCATTGGGCGGACGGTCTTAAGGTATTGCTTGATGACAGATTCGGGCGTGCGTCCGCGCTCGCTGATATCTCTTTGCAAACGGCGGATGAAACGCAAATCAGAATCGGTATCCACGAAGATTTTTAGATCGAACAGAGGGCGCAAGCCTGGTTCGGCAAAGATTAAAATTCCTTCCACGACAATGACGCGATGCGGGGTGATGGGGATGGTTTTCTCAGTACGGGAATGTATTGAAAAATCATAGACCGGCAGTTCGATGAGGTTTCCTTCGCGCAGCTGGATGACGTGCTGGATCAGAAGTTCAGTATCCAGGGAATTGGGGTGATCGAAATTTACTTCCGCTTTTTGAGCGGGCGGCAAACCGCTTAAATCTTTGTAATAGGCATCATGTGGCAAATACGCTATTTTTTCCGGCCCAACCCGGTTCAAAATTTCTGACGCCACTGTGGTTTTGCCAGAGCCGGAGCCACCAGCGATGCCTATGATGAGCGGAATTTTCCTGTTCTGCATGCCTGGATTATACCCGCTCAAACGTGTCACGGGACAAGCTGGTTCTTGATTTGATGGTGGGAGTTTGCTGGTGCGCCAAGAAAGAGATCCCAGCACCGCGCTTGATCAGCAATTGAAAAACGAGAGCATTCCCATCCGGAGTGCTCTCGTTTTGTTGGTGTGACTATTCGAAGAAGGTCAGGGAAGAATTTAAATCCCGGTCATATAGGCCAGGCCGATGGTGCCAGGGCCGGTGTGCGTACCCACCACCGGGCTGACGCTGGTAAAGATCGATTCGACCGGATTGATCAATTTTACAGCCCGATCGAGAACTTCTTTGCCTTCCACGGCTGCATTTGCATGTAGTGATGCCAGCCGAACCTGACTTTTTCCAGCGGTTTTCTCGGCGACAATTTCAAGGAGTCGCTCGAGAGCCTTGCCTTTGGTGCGTATCCGTTCCATTGCCTCGACCTTGCCATCTTGTATGCTGAGGATCGGTTTGAGGTTGAGCGCTGTCCCAAGCAGGCGCGCAGCTCCCCCAATTCGACCGCCGCGATGCAAAAATTCGAGTGTATCGACCACAAAATAAACGCCCGAGTTGGTGCTGGCTGCGTTCACAACGGCTTTACATTCGGCGGACGAAGCCCCATCCGCGGCTGCCCGGGCGGCTGCCAGGACTTGAAAACCCATTGCCATGGCGGTGGTATAGCTGTCCATAATTTCCACCTTGTCTTTTCCACTGGCAAGCGCTTCACGTCCCTGGGCGGCAGATTGCAAGGTGCCTGACAATTTGGCTGATAAAAATACCCCCAGAACATCGTAGCCCTGCTCCAGCAGTTTAGTGAAGGTGTTTTGCATGTTGATGATCGAAGCCTGTGAAGTAGTGGGCATCACCCGGGCGTTTTTCAACTGTTGATAAAATTCATCGGGTTGGATGTTGACGCCGTCTTCGTAGGTCTGATCTCCCCAGATCAATACCTGGGGTACAACCGAAATATTATACTGATCCAAATAATCTTTGGGGATGTAAGCGGTACTATCTGTGACAATTGCGACTCTGGTCATTGTAATCTCCCGGTAAGATGACTTAATTGTAAAATAAAACCCGTCATTGCCCGGTTAGTTGCGGCTCAGTGCAGCAATTCTCAATCTGGAATTTAATCGATTGCCGGTGAGTGAGATAGAAAAATAACAGGTGGAAAAACCTGAGACGATATCGCACAGGAAAAACCAGTGGTTGAGGCTCAATAAAAAGGACAAGATCGAATAGCTGCGATCTTGTCCTTTGAAATCTGGTGGTACGTTTGGGGGTTACTTTGCCGGGTGAAGCGCTACGGGTACGACCGGAGAATTACCCCATATTTCATAGTTTACATCGAAAGCCAGAGCGTGGAGCTCGTCACTCATTTTGTTGCCGGCTTCACTGGCAACAAAATTTGCCAGAGCGTTCATATCTGTAAACTCGACTGTAGTCACCACTTGCCAGCTGCCGCTGACCGGACGGTAACCGCGAAACTCGGTCACGCCTGGCGTTGCCAGGATTTGCGGAATAACGACTTTAACCCAGTTTTGGAATGCTTCCGCTTTATCGGTATTGATATTGTATTTTGTTACGTGAACTATCATTTTGATTCTCCTTTTTTTTATTGCATCATTTCCCAACTGGATAGGATATCCCTCGAATTCCCTGGAGGCTTGTTGGGAGCGGGTTTGGGCAGAGGCCGCATATAGAAATGCACATTCTTTATACAAGAAATGCCTGAAAAAAACTGCCAAAAACATTCAACTTCAGCAATTCTCAGTATGAAAATTGGGTAGGGGATCCCTATGCAAAAATGACGAAGAAATGCTATGGTGGTGAGAAAATCTTATCCTATGTGCTGTCAAACGGAGCCAACTGGTGTGAATATGTACGAAGAATTGAGTCCGGAAAATTTGATAAACAGTATCAAGCATCGTTTTGAGAATTTTTGCGATGTTCGCACTGGCAAAAATACCAAATACACCATGCCGTGCTCGAACTGGTCGATAAAAAGTATCGCTGGGTTCGCGCAGCTTTGCGCACTCGAAGGAAATTCTTCCAGCATATCGAAACATTGCTGTGCTAGATCCAATTCTTAAGCTGGGACGAACTCTAATCCGAAATAAGTCAGCATCGCAGCCTGGTGAGTGCCTGGTTCAGACTGCGATAAATGGTTTGAAAAAAACGATGGTTTGTAAAAAAAACAAGTTCCTTTGCTTGCTAAACTCTTCAGAGCAAACCTGCACACACGACTCAAATGCTTGGACCATATCCCAGAAGATAGCTTGGTGTAGTTATAATTGTTACAATAGCACATTAAATACATTACTTATTGTACTATTGCGCTATTTGTCACAATGTTATTATTGCGTACGATATATATACGTTTATTCGCATATAGTGAGGAATAAGTCTTGATTTCGCAAACCCTTGCCCAGGAAGTCTCGCAACTCGAAGCCAACTTATGCTCCGCGTTTGCCGACCCGACGCGCATTCTAATTTTGTATGCGCTGGACGAAAAGCCCCGAAGTGTTAATGATTTAACTTCTGAACTTGGTATACCCCAACCGACCACCTCCCGTCACTTGAAAGTTTTACGGGACCGATGTTTGGTTCAGACCGCTCGCCAGGGGACATCCATTACCTATAAGCTTTCTGATCCACGATTGATCCAGGCACTGGATTTATTACGCAGCGTCTTGCGTGACCAGATTGCTTATAACGCAATTTTAATGGAAGAGATTGAAACAAACGATTAGGGTACGGTCCCACCAGGGACATAATTTCGAGGTAGTCCCCCATTCGATTTGCAAAACAAATCAATAGGACTCTGAGGAGGAATGCATGCAGCGTAAGAATCTTTTTTTCATGCTGATCGTCAGTGGAATGTTGCTGGTTATTTCCACTGGCCTATGGTTGGCGACTGCTCAACCCGTAAAAGCGCAATGCGGCTCACAAGCCTCATCATGCAAAAACTGCCACGAAGTGCAGGGACAGAAATCGGTTAACAGTGATGGCACTGGTTGGCACCAATCGCATGCCTTTGGCGATTTTTGCTATCTATGCCACGCCGGCAACCAGCAGGCCACTGATAAAGATGCTTCACACGCCGGGATGCAACCACCCCTGCAAGATGTGAAGGCATCCTGCGCATCTTGCCATGTCAAAGATACCGCGGATCGCGCCAAAGTGTATGCCGATAAATTAGGCATCACCCTTGGAGCAGGAGCGGCTCCGGCAGATGGCAAAACTACCCCCACGCCAGTAGCTGGGACGGGAGCGGCGCAGGCCACCACAGCCCCAGCCAACCCGCCATCCGCGGGCGGTGCGATTGTGGTGGAAAATCAGCCAGTGATCGATTACGTGGAACAATATAACGAATCGGTGCTGGGTCAATCAATCATCAACTGGGGCAACATCATTGTGGCCGTCATGATCGTGTTGATGGTGATCGTCGGCGGAGCTGTTGTGTTTCTCAATGAGCGCAAACTGCGAGGTAGTCCCGGTTCCGGCACGGGGCGAGGCGGCAGCACTCCAAACGAACCAAGGGCCGGGACTGAAGCACAGCCGGTCCGAATGGAAGATTATTCGGACGAAATTGTAGCCTTGCTGCCCCAACTTAAGGAACTAAACCCGGTTGGTCGCAAAGCACTGAGTAAGCTATTGGCCGATCCAGAAGCAGCTTCTGACCTTTTGCTTACACTTTCGCGCATCGACCCATATTTGATCAAGCGTATGAAAGGTCTCGACCACGAGACGCAGGCATTATTGATTGCCCTGGCGGGCGACTGATTGGAGGTTTTGATGAAATTTGTGATGGACTATATCCGTAAGGAAGAGTGGTCACCCTATGTGGCTGGCATTCTACTCGGTATCGTCGGTGTGCTGGCAGTGCTGCTGAGTAACAGCCTGCTGGGCGCTTCAGGCGCATTTGAAAACATTGCCGGGCTGATCGGCAAAGCAGTTGCTCCACAGACCTTTGACAACATGTATTTCAACTTTATCATGCCGCCCGGCATCACCTGGGGTGTGGTGCTGTTGGTGGGTGTGTTTTTCGGCGGCATGTTGGGCGCCTTTTCCAGCGGCACATTCAAGTGGCGGCTGGTCAGTGACGAACAATGGAAAAAGGTTTTTGGCCCGCAGGTATGGAAACGCTGGGTGTTGGCCTTCCTGGGTGCGATTGTGCTGGAGTATGGCGCGGGCATCGCCGGTGGCTGCACCAGCGGTCTGGCCATTTCTGGCGGTATGTTATTGGCACCCGCCGCTTATTTGTTCATCGCCGGGATGTTCGCTTCGGGCATCGTGACGGCGCTGATCGTTTATCGCAAGGGCTATTAGGAGCCAGTCCATGACAAATTATGCGATTGCTGGCATCCTGGGCGTGTTCTTCGGCTTTTCGTTGAACAAGGCCGGGCTGACCAAATATAACAAGATTGTCGGTGTGTTCCGCTTCACCGATCTGGCGGTTTTGAAGTTTATGCTAACCGCCCTGGTGGTTTCGATGATCGGTCTTTATGGCTTGCGCGGCCTGGGACTGATTGTCTTCCCATCCGTTCCTTCCACTTATATTGTCGGTAACATCATCGGCGGGCTGATATTTGGAATAGGAATGGCTCTGACTGGATACTGACCGGGTACTTGCGCTGCCGGTGGCGGCGAAGGTAAGTTGGATTACATTATTCCTGGATTTCTCGGTTTCCTTGTTGGCGCAGTAATTTACGGTCTCACCTATCAATACGTATTTCCTCCGATTGCGGCGATTGCCAAGATTGGCAATGTGGTCATGCCAGATTTGTGGAACATCAATTCCTTCCTGTTCATTCTGCTCTTCACACTGATCACCCTGCTGCTTTTCTACCTGATTGATCGCATGGGCTGGCAGCGTAAAGCGAAATAACGGCCAGTTACAGGTTGATGGCTGGTGAAATTACCAGCCGTCAACTACAAACTTCTCCTGATAATCGGAGCAAAACATGACAAAATCCATGTCACGACGTGATTTTCTAAAACTCGGCGGTATGGCAGCAACCATGCTGACCGTGGGGAGTTTCATCCCGCCCCAAGTTGCGAAGGCAGCTCGCGGGGCAGGGTTGATCGACCCCAACGGCGATGGCTACATTCCTACCATGTGCGAAATGTGCGTCTGGCGCTGCGGCGTGTTGGCCAAAGTGAAAGACGGCAAAGTTGTCAAGCTGGAAGGCAATCCCGAGCACCCGAATTCCAATGGCAAATTGTGCGCCCGCGGCCAGTCTGGATTGATGAATACCTATGATCCCGACCGCGTGTTAACTCCACTCATTCGGGTGGGCAAGCGCGGCGAGGGGAAATTCCGCCAGGCATCCTGGGAAGAAGCCCTCGACCTGGTGGCAAGCAATATGCAAAAAATCAAGGAACAGTATGGCCCCGAAGCCATGCTATTCTCTTCCACGCACAATATCTCGCAGCCAGTTTTTGAAAATCTGCTTTATGGCTTCGGCTCACCTAATTACGGCACACAGCGCTCGTTGTGTTTCAATGCCATGATCGTCGCAAACCTGATGACCTACGGCTTGGAAGAACCCGCCCGCGATTACAGCAAAATCAAATACCTGATCCTGACTGGGCGCAACTTGACTGAGGCAATCTCTACATCTGAAACAAGTGCGCTGATGGATATTATTGCCGGTGGTGCAAAAGTCATCTCTATCGATCCTCGTTTTACCAAGACCGCTTCAAAATCTGCGGAGTGGCTGCCGATCAAACCTGGCACAGACAGCGCCTTTCACCTGGCAATGATCAATGTCATCATTACTGAAAATCTCTACAACAAAACTTTTGTAGACAGCTATACGTCCGGGTTCGATCAGCTCGCTGCATCCGTGACTTCCAATACCCCGGCCTGGGCTGAAAAAATCACAGGTATCCCTGCGGAAAGCATCACCCGCATTGCGCATGAATTTGCAGCTGCCGGAAGCAATGCGCTGGCGCATAATGGTTGGCGCACTTCCAACTTTTTAAACTCGTTCCAGACTCAACGCGCAATCACCATTTTGAATGCGTTGGTCGGAAACTGGGGCACCAGCCTCCATCCAGCAGGCGGCGAGGGTGCAGGCGGGCTTGGCTCATTGCTCCAACCGGCCTACCCACGCATCAGCGCTCCACGCCTGGACGGTGTTCCGTGGAAATACCCGTTTGTACCGCTCAAGTTGGGAATTTTTCAGGAAATGCGCGACGGCGCATTGCAGGGCGATCCGTATCCAGCGAAAGGCTGGTTGATCTCACGCCAGAACCCGGTATTGGATTTGCCCGATCGCGCCAAAACGTTGGAACTCTTCGGCAAACTGGATTTCATCGCGACGATTGATATCATCATGAACGACACTTCCTGGTTCTCGGATGTTGTCCTGCCTGAAGCATCTTACCTGGAACGCTACGACCCGCTTAACCCAGTGGGTGACAGGGTATTCCTGCGGCAGCCGGTGATCGAGCCGCAGGGCGATGCCAAATCTGCGTTGTGGATTTTCAAAGAACTGGGCACACGCCTGGGTCTGGCGGACTTTTTTCAGTACAAGGATGAAAAAGACTACATCAACCAACAGCTCAAACCGCTGGGTGTTACGGTTGACGACATCGCCATGCGAGGTTACGCTGAATTTCCTGCGTCCGAGAAAAAGAGTGAATTCACCTGGAACACTCCGAGCGGAAAAATTGAAATCTTCTCGACCACGCTGGAAAAAGGCGGCTTTGCTGCGCTGCCTGAATGGCAGGAACCACCTGAACCAAAGCCGGATGAATTTTTCCTGATTTCGGGCAAGGTCGCTCTGCACACCCAGTTTGGCACTCAGAACAATAAACTTCTTCATAAATATGAAGACACCCCTCGCATCTGGATGCATCCGGATGCCGCTGCCAGTCGGGGCATCAAGGATTGGGATTTGGTGGAAGTGACCAGCCCGGTTGGCAAAATCAATGTGCCGGTCTGGGTCAACGCCAGCATCCGTCCAGACTGTGTTTATATGACTCCAGGCTATGGCCATCTATCCAAGGGTTTGCGGACAGGCTACGGTGTTGGCGCCAGCGATTCGGTGCTGCACGTCACTTACACAGACCCGGTCAGCGGCTCGCAGGCGCTTACCCAGACGTACGTGACGGTTAAGAAGGTGTAGTCATGCCAAACAATACAAAAAAACGCTATGGATTTGTTATCGACGTCAGCCGCTGTATCGATTGCCGGGCTTGCATGGTAGCCTGCAGCGTTGAGAACTCCGTACCCTACAATCACACCCGCATCTGGGTGCATGACCAGGGCGTCAAAGGCGAATGGCCCAAACTACAGCGAGCCTTTGTTCCCTACAACTGCATGCACTGTGAAAACCCGCCCTGCGTGGAAGTATGCGTCAGCGGTGCGACCTACAAAAACAAGGATAACGGCCTGGTACTGGTGGATCAGAATGCCTGCATCGGCTGTGGTTTCTGCGCTGAAGCCTGCCCATACGATGTGCGCTATCTGGATGAAAAGCGCGGTGTAGTGGATAAGTGCAATGCCTGCTTCCAACGGGTCGAAACCGGTCAGATGCCCGCCTGCGTGCAAACCTGTGTGGGTGGCTCACGCCTGTTCGGCGACTTCAACGACCCGGAATCAACGGTATCCAAAGCGCTAAAAAATGCCAAGACGGTGGTGCGCCTGGATGCAAAACGCGATGACGGCAAAAGTACCGAACCAAATATCTACTATGTCAACGCGCCGGATCAAATGCTCAACTTGTTGACAACCGACAAATTTGGCCAGATGGAAAAGACCACACCTGAAGCCTCTGAGTACACGATTTCTGAGGAAATCTGGAAAAAATTACTCATTCCGGTTCTTGGATTGGCCACACTGGCAACATTTGGAGTTCAGGCGATCTTCTTCACCAAGCAGTTGGTTGAGGGTGAGAAAGAGTTCGAGGAGTAGAACATGAGTGCCAATCATACGATCCCGGTCGCAGAACAGAAACGCCTGCGCACCAAAATGCTTAAGAAACACAATGTGGCCAACATTATCACCCACTGGTTCAATGTTGCTTCGTGGCTCATGCTGCTGCCGTCTGGCATCGCCATCATCTCATCGCCTCGCCTGGGAATCACACCCATCTGGATGCAGGAATGGTTTCGCAATATGTTTGGCGGCACCGCCAACCTGATCACATTCCATTACACGGTTGGGTTTGTGTGGATATTTATCCTGTTGTTCAACGTCTTCGTCGGATGGCGAAAATATTTTGTTCCGTTTGCCGTGAAACGCATGTTGATGGACCAGGATGACATTAAGTGGATGATGATTAAGCCGTTGCAGATGCTTGGTCTCAAAAAGGGCGAACCGCTGCCACCGCAGGACGCCTATAATGCCGGGCAAAAAGTCTATAGTTACTTTGTCTTGCTTGGGACGGCAGGCATCATGGTCAGCGGCCCTGTCATGGTTCTGAAAGATCTATTCCCGCCAGTTATCAAGCAGATCGCCCAGCCAGTGCATTTCCTGTCCGTTTTTATGATTGTCGCCTGGTTGTTTATTCATGTTTACATGGGTGCCATCTTCCCAGAAGAAAAGGAAGCCTTCTTCTCAATGTTCAATGGCAAAGTTTCGGCCTGGTATGCCAAGAACCATCACGCCAAGTGGTATTGGGAAAAAGTAGCCGAAGAAATGGACTGGGAAGATGATGTCAACCGCAAGGTTGAAGCAGAAGCGAATACTGCCCATGAAGGCTCCGCTGCGGATTAATGCCTTCATTAAGAAAAAGACCAAAACCGCTCCTGATGGGGCGGTTTTTCTTCTCTCGACTATAATTCAAGCATGCGCCCCAACTTCTTCCACCACATCCACCCCCCCAGCATCCCAGCCAGGCAATCGCGCTGGCGATATACTCTGGGCGCAGGCGGCACCGCCGTCTTTCTGGTGCTGGTGCTGATCATTACCGGTTCTTTGGAGATGTTCTATTACATTCCAACAACCAGGGAGGCAGCCACATCCATTCAAACGATTGCCTACCTGGTACCTTTCGGCGGCTTTGTGCGCAACCTGCATTTCTGGGCAGCGCAGCTCCTGGTGGTTGTCTGTGCGGTACACCTGGTGCGCGTGGTTTTTACCGGAGCCTATGCCGCGCCGCGCCGTTTTAATTACCTGCTCGGGCTGGCCCTGTTTGTGCTTGCCATCCTGCTCGATTTTACCGGGTATGTTCTGCGTTGGGATACCGGCATCCATTGGGCGCTGGTGGTGGGTACCAACTTGCTCAAGACTATCCCGCTGCTCGGAAACACGCTTTACGTGTTACTGATTGGTGGGCAGCCCGCGGCCGTGCTAGAACCGGCACTTTCGCAGGCCACACTGACCCGCTTTTATGCCTGGCATCTGGTGGGTTTGATGCTCCCGGCAGCTTTTTTGATGGGCTGGCATGCCTTTCGTGTTCGGCGTGATGGCGGCATTGCGCTTCCGCCCGCCTCACTGCGTACTGACAACCAACGGATCACGCGCTTTGAGCTGGTGCGCCGTGAAGTTCTTGCGATGCTCTTGAGCGCTTCGGCCCTTATCCTGATATCTATCTTTGCCCCGGCCCCCATCGGCGCTCCAATAAAGGAAATTGCCAACCTCTCGGGCGAGGCGCGTGCGCCCTGGTTCTTCCTGTGGGTGCAGCAGATGCTCAAATGGGGCGATCCGTTTGTGTGGGGCATCCTGGTTCCACTGATTGTGCTGGCTGTGCTGGCGCTGATTCCCTATGTTTTTCCCAAACCGGCCGAGAATGAACTGGGCCGCTGGTTCCCAAAATCCAACCGGCTGGCGCAGGTCGTCTTAGCCCTGATCGCCCTGCTGGTGATCGCGCTCACTCTTTTCGGCAGCCTGGCAGCTTCGTAAATGCGCAAACTGATTGTGCTGGCTTCCGGGTTTCTTTTGCTGGCGCTGGCGCTGGCTGGGTGGATGAATTCCCGCCAGCCGCAAGCGCTGGCGGTGATCCCCAGCATGACAGGCCAGCCAGAATACTGCCTGACGTGTCATGCTGATTTGCCGGAAATCAGTTCGTCGCACCCGCTGAAAATTTTTGGGTGCGTGCTGTGTCACGGCGGAGAACGCCTGGCCCTGGATGCGGATTTGGCGCACAGCAGTATGCGCGGTGGCAAAAATCCTTCGGACCTGGCCGTGGTGGAGCAGTCCTGCGGCGGTGGTAAATGCCACAGTGGGACGGCCACTGACAACCTGGACCATATCCAAAGGGTGATGACCAGTATTCAGTCCACCTATGCCGGAGCAATCGCCAACATTCGTTTCACGTTTGGCGCGCAGCCAGATCTGACGGCCCGTTTTAGTATTCAAGTTGTGACTGACAATCAGGTCACAACCAAAACGGGCCTACCTTCATTGAAGGCCTTCAATCCCGCGCAAGAGGCCAACCCGCTCATTCAAAAATTCGGCCAAGAGTGCCTGACCTGCCATATCAATGCCACACCGCGCGATGGCATGCAGTTTGCCCGGCTGACTGGCTGCGCAGCCTGCCATACTCCAGCTCTCAACAGCTTTGCAAAGGGTCAGGTTCACCACCTGACCACCGTCATTTCCTACAGCCAGTGCAACACCTGCCACAATCGGGGCAATTACGATTTGCGCAGCATGAGCTTTGTCGAACGATCGGATCAATTAACCGACCGGCTGCACGACTACTACCAACCAATTGCACAGTTTACACGCTGTGAATATACGCTTGACTGTGTGGACTGCCACACGCGCAGCGAAGCCATGGGCGATGGCGACCTGCATTCCAGCAAAAAAGATATTCAGTATATCCAATGCAAAACCTGCCACGGCACGTTGACGGAGCTGCCGCAAACCCATACAATCACCGAGGCAGACAGGCTTGCCTTCAAGCTGGCTTTTCTCAACCCGGTCGTACAATTAAAAGTTGGCGATACTGTGCTCCTGACCGAAAAGGGCGAGCCACTCTGGAATACGCGTGTATTGGCAGATGGGACCTATGAAATGATCGGCAAAGTCACCAATCAGAAATTCAATTTCCGCCCGGTTAAAGGCACAACCTGCAAACAAAAAGTGGACCAGCAGGGCTCACAGTACTGCCACCAGTGTCACTCGGTGCAAAGGTAACCCCATGTCCGAACTCTCCCGGCGTGATTTTCTAAAAATGGCGCGTGATGGCCTTCTGTATTTAAGCTGCGCACTGACCCTGAAAGGCTTGTTGCGCTTCCTGGATTTTCAGCCCGACCCAGCTCCCCCAACCAGTTTCGATCTGGGCCCTGCCAGCAGTTTCCCGGTTGGTTCGCGCACCGTTCTCTCCAATATTCCGGCAATTCTTATCCACACTGAAAGCGGATTCTCTGCCCTGAGTCTGGTTTGTACTCATCTTGGCTGCACCGTTGAAACAAAAGACGATGGTTTTGCCTGTCCCTGTCACGGATCTTTGTATGCCAGGGATGGCAGTCTGCGACAAGGTCCGGCAGCGCAGCCTTTGACTGCTTTGCGCATCGAAAAAAATGTTGCCGACAATTTGATTTTGCACACAATAGTCTGAACCGGCCGTGCTAGAACGGGCACTATCGGCCGTGCTAGAACCGGCACTATCGCAGATTTATGCAGATTACGCTAGTCTGAACCGCAGATTTACGCAGATTTAGATGATTACGCAGATTAGAACAAGAGCGAGAGCAAGAGCAAGAACCGGGACTATCGCAAAAAAGCTTTAACTCCTGAGAACACGTTCACAGAGTTTAATTTTTGAGAAAATCTTGCGAAATCGGGGATAGTTGATCGCTAATCGATGCAAGAATTATTCTGGATGCCTATAGCAGCCAGGTTAGAA
>CAIMZS010000091.1 GCA_903846015.1 uncultured Anaerolineae bacterium
AGGATTTGTAGTAACGACTTCAGTCGTTTAGCGATGAAAAGCAATGAAAGTCACCGCTACGATGCAAAATCATTATCTGAAAAACTATAATATGAACTGGAGTGCGGATGGTCGAATTCAAAAAACACCTAAAATGTTGTCCAGGTAGCGAGACTATAACGAATTCGTGCTTTTTCTCATTTGGGTAGCAGAAACTAAAGGGGAAATATTAAAGAATTAATGGCTTCGGCATCGTTGCGATGCTAGAAGTCTGTCCGTTTAAGGATTGTGAGGCTGGTCAAAACCAGCCTCACAATCCTTCAGATCAAAAATGGAGGGGCGGGAAATGGGTCTATCACTGGCACAGCTAAAACCCGTTGAGATTGACTGTCAGGCGCTGTCGGGGGATTTGCGCCAGAACACCCCTGGCACGTTAAACGTCCTACTTTCTCGTGTCGGCGGGTAGTAACCCCTGCTGAAGCACATCGAAAAACAAACACATTGAATTTCAAATGTGCTTCCAATGCGATTGTGAAGGTGGGAAACCTAAGTTTAGTACAATGCCAGTGTATTTTTGAGAATCATTTCTCCAAATTTCACATCGCCTGCCAGTAAAGCTTTCGACCGGGCTTGCTCGTAACTAAAACGCCCCGAGGCATAAATATTAAAATCGAGTACGTCCATTTGAATCGTGGATGCCGGGTCGCCCGCGCCTATTTTCCATACGCCGCCCGGAATACCTGAAAGCTCGAATACCACACTGCCCCGTCTCGTTTTTTTGGAGAGGACTTTCGCAACATCTCTCATTACCAATGCAGCAATACGCCCATCGTGTTCAGCAGTCTGCTCAAATTTGTGCCCGGTAGCGCGACAAATATCAAGACGATGCATCCATGTATCGCGACTATGGATAACCAACATCAAGTGACGGAGCGACAGACTCCCTGTAACTTGATGCGGAATGGTCACCAATTTTATTAACTGGAATTGATGAGCCCATTTCTGGATTGCCACCGGTCCAACCTGACGCAGCTCGGCGATTAACTCAGCCGGGGATTTTCCCACCCGATCTGCCAGTTGGGTTTCATTGACAGCATCTTCAGGGAGCTGGCCTCTTTTCGGTATACTCATGTATTGATGGATCAAGTCTTTGTAGCCCATGCCACTGGCGTAGCCCCCGGCCTGATGTGCCAGGATATCACGCACCGACCAGGCGCTGCAGGCGGTGGGCTTGTTCCAATCTTGCGGGTCAAGGCTATCCAGCAGCGTCCAAAAGCGTCCCAATTCGGTGTGCAGCAGGGCCTCCGATTCGTCCGCAGTAACGTAAGGTACCTGTACAGCCTCGTAAATAGTTTGTACTGAAGTTAAAGCAACCATATTTCTCCTATTAATAAAAAGACAATCAATGTTTCGACCAGGCTTTTTCAAACACTGAAAGTGCCGCAGGGATCAAAGACCCAAAACGCCCGGTCCCGGATGGTAATTGTGGCTCATTTGCCAGGTGAAGGGCAGTCAGGCCGTGCATCATGGCGATGAACAAATCTGCGGTTTGCTCCGGCGAAAGGTCCGTATCGATAACGGTGTGCAACCGGGCAGATCGTTCGTAGTTTCTTTGCAGCATGCCAAAGCTGACTTTCAGGCTTTCTTCGGAAGGTTCAAATCCTGGAACAGGTCGTTCAAAACATAACTGGTAAAGATCCGGGTTTTCCATAGCAAAGGTCATGTAAGCTTCGAAGATACGCCTGAGTTCCTCTTGCCAGGATTGCGCCCCCTGGGCAGTTTTCTCCAAATACTCGTCGAATAAAGTAAACCCAAGCCGAAACAAGACGTTGTAAATGTCTTTCTTACTGGAAAAATAATTGTAAAGCGAAGGGGCGCGCATATCCAGCCGCCTGGCAAGTTCCTGCATGGATAAAGCAGCGACGCCTTCTTCACGCATGATGCCACGGGCAGTATCCAGAATTGTCTGAATCATCAGATTACGGTTACGTTGGCGCCGTTGTGACATGACAGGGGCAGAAGAAGGTGGATTGGTCAAAATAATTTCCTAATAGCGTTAGTATTTACTAATTATATTAGTTTTTCGCCAGGTGTCAAGCCCCAGCCCCAAAGCAGCTTGCCCAGATTTTTCAGTTGCGCCAGCGTACTTTTATTACACAACCATCCAGCAAGTCTCACAACCTTTTAATTCAAGTAGGAAATTCGATGAGAATATGAGCAAGCGTTCCAATCCCGGTTAAGATGTGTGTTAATTCATGATATCTACCGGATCAAGGCGAAGATTGGCAGTTATTCTACAGGCAACGTAATGGATGTCTTCAATAACACATGCGCATCCGAACTGGGCCCAACCATGACCAGGTATGTCCCCGGCTCCAGCAGCCAGTTTTTTCCCCACTCGTTGTAATAGCACAATTCATCGAGTGGAATGGAGATCTTAACTTCGGCTTCTGATCCGGCAGAGATGACGACTTTTTCAAAACCTTTCAAGAGTTTTTCCTGACGCTCTACCTGGGAATTTTCCATACCAACATATACCTGAACAACTTCTTCACCATCCCGTGATCCCCAATTGGTAACTTTGACCGTCACTTCCAGGTTATTATCATTCTTCTCAACATGCAAATCACTGTAACCGTAAGATGTGTAGCTCAGCCCAAACCCAAATGGATAGGCGGGCTTTAGCCCGTTTTTATCGAGCAAAGTATAGCCATGATACAGATCATAAGTAATCTCAGGATCTGTGCTGCTGAAATATGGAAGCTGGTCAGGGCTGGTAGGAATGGTAAAGGGCAGTTTCCCGCTGGGATTGACATCGCCAAATAAAATCCTGGCCAACGCCAAACCACCTTCCATACCCGCATACCAACTGTATAGGACCGCAGGGACTTTATCGCCCCAATCATTGAGCATGATCATGCTTCCGCATACCAGGCATACGACCGTATTGGGGTTGATGGAACCGATTTCCTGAATGAGATTACGCTGATCAGTTTTCAGCGATAGATCGTGGCGGTCACCCCCCAAAAAAGTGCCGTCTGCCTTAAGGGAGCTGGCGGTAATCAGTTTTGCTGCGATCTTTGTCAGGAAACCCTTGAACGACTGGCCCATATTCTTGTATCCTGTATCGATCTTATTGACCAGATCGCCCAGGCTCCCGACAAATTCACCTTCATCGTTGAAATCATCCCCGGCAATGATGATGACACAATCCACCTTTCCTGCCATTTTCTTTGCAGCTGGGATCTGGGTTTCATCATAAGTGATGATCTCAACATCCTGGCCCAAATAAGATTTCAGGCCCTGCAAAGGTGTGGTGACGTAGGGCGCATAAACCCGGCTGGAGCCATGGTCACCCGTATTTTCGCGGCTGGCAAGTTTTCCCAACAACAGCACACGTTTGACTTTTTTTGAAAATGGCAGCACCTGTCCCTGGTTTTTGAGCAAGACCATCGACTTTTCCGCTGCTTCCTGAGCCAGGGCGATGTGTTCGGGACAAGCAATCAGTTCTTTGCCATACGACATGGGATCTGGTGTGTTTTCAAAAACCAACAAGGTACGCATCACCCGCAGCGCTGCCTGGTCGATCACGTTTTCAGCTACTTTCCCTTCCTGCACGGCTTTGAGCAACTTCCTTTGGTATTCGAGCGGCGTGGGCATTTCGACATCCAGCCCAGCTTCGATCGCCTTTTTCCCATCCCGAATGCCAAAAAAGAAATCTGAAATGGTAAAGCCCTCAAATCCCCAAGCATCCCGCAAGATCTCCGTGAGCAGCTTGCGGCTCTCACACGCCTGCTCGCCCATGTAAAGATTGTAGGAACCCATCACCGAAGCCGCACCTGCCTGGATGATCTTTTTGAAATGTGGCAGGTAGACTTCGTGCATGACGCGGTCATCAGCCTTAATATTGACAAAGAAGCGGCTGTTTTCAATATTATTAACTGCATAATGTTTGACGCAAGCCATCACATTATGTTCCTGAACACCTTCTGCCAGATTTTTACCCATTTCTCCGAGCAGGAAGGGGTCCTCTCCATAGGTTTCCTGTCCGCGTCCCCAAGCGGGGTGCCGAAGCAGATTGACGCAAACCCCACCGAAATAATTGCCCCCCTGTGCCCTGACTTCTTTTCCAATCACCTCACCAATCCGCTTTTCCAAACTCCGATCAAAACTGGCACCGCGCGCCATGCTTACGGGAAAGCAGGTCGACTTGCCCATAACAACGCCACGCGGCCCGTCAGAAAATTTGATGGGTGAAATCCCCAGCCGTTTCAGGCCATTGGTGGCGATGGGTATTGGATTGTAGTTATTTCCGTATTTGATCGTATACGTTAATACATCGAAATTACCATTTAGAAGCCAGACCTTCTCTTTCAAGCTCATCTGTTGGAGAGCAGCATTCGCCCTTTGCTCAATTTCGGAACGAGATAATGTACATTTTGATTCTTTGTGAAACATGCTCCCTCCAAAATGATATCCATAAACCTGTGGGGCTTGCTCCTACGGTTCTAATTCCAATATAGATTGTGCCCCCAAGTGGCTGCGTATCCATGCCCGTGCAGAACCGGGTACCATGACAGCAGTTGAACCATAATTGGTGTTTTAAGGCTGGATGCTCTCTGATGTCCTGGTTTGCAATTTAGGGCGGCTGGGTAAAAGGGGCGTTTTGATAACGTCCCCTTCTCGATAAGCTATTTCTCGATGGTGGGGGTTTTGGTATCTTCCTTGATCGCTGATGAAACAATTCCCAAAACTGCCACCCCGGCAGCGATCAGGAATCCCTGGCTAACCCCGTTGAAAAGAGCGTCAGGCGTGTTCAATGCCAGGTTAGTGGTCAAAACAGCTCCAGCCAAACCAATACCCAGGACCATGCCCAGGTTGCGCGCAGTTCCCTGGACGCCTGATGCGACGCCCTGTTGAGAACGGGGAGCTGCACCCATTAGAGCGCTGGTATTAGGCGAAATAAATGCGCCTGTGCCCAAACCAGCGATTGCCAGGTCTAGCCCTACCAACCAGAGCGGTGAGTTGGGCCCCAGCCTGGATAACAGAAACAGGCCAACTCCCAAAACGCCCATCCCTAACATACCGGGCAGGCGTGAACCAATCCGATCCGAGAGTGCGCCGCTGATGGGTGCAGTGATTGCCATAAGGATTGGCTCCAAGGTTAAGAGCAAACCGGCCTCGGCAGAGTTCATCCCCCGCCCCTGAATGAGGTAAAACGGCATCAAAAAAATGACACCATAAACACAGACATAATTCAGGATTGAACTGATGACCGACATTGAAAACAGCGGCACCCGGAACAGGGTCAAATCTAGCATTGGCGCTGGTGAGCGGCGCTCGATCTGAATGAATGCCACTAATAGAGCCACTGATACAACCAACAATACCAAAATAGCAGGAGAAGACCAACCCCATTCAGCACCTTTGTTCAATGCCAACATGAACCCGGTCAGCCCTGTTATGAAAGAAACTGCTCCAGGAATGTCAAACTTCTTGCCTGTTGCGTTGGAAGTATCCTTGGGAATAAAAACCCAACCGAGGGCCAGGGCGACAGCTCCGACCGGCACATTCATATAAAATATCACGCGCCAACTATAGGCATGAGCCAACCAACCCCCCAGCGAAGGGCCAACTGTCAACCCCAGATAGGTCAGCATGGAAACCATGCCAAATGCGCGTCCTCGCTCATGGGCAGGGATATTTCGGCTCACGATAGCGGATGCATTGGCTGCCAATACGGCCGCACCAACCCCCTGCAGCCCGCGAAAGCATATCAATGCTGCGGGCGACCATGCAGCGCCACATAGCGCCGAACCCGCAACGAAGATCACAAAACCCCAAACATAGACAGATTTATGTCCCCGCAAATCCCCTAAACGGCCAAATGTAAGCAGCAGCCCGCTCAAAACGAGCAGATAGATTATGATCACCCATTGAATGGTGGCTACGTTGCTCTTGAAGGCTTCGCGCACAATGGGTAAAACAGTATTGACGACACTTGCGTCCAAGGCGGACATAAACGAGCCGGTGCCTATGGCGATAAGGATCCAAGCTTTACGATCAATTGTTTTCATCAGGAAACCTTTAACGTGTGATTCTTGCAAACAAAAGATTAATTATCCATTTTGCTGTTGTGGAACCAGCACCCAAAAGAGCAGCCCCGCGATTAAAGCCATGACCGCCCCGAATAAGAACGGCGCCGAGGGCCCAAAGCCAGGCCATTGGAATGCACCCTGCCAGAGCAGCCCGGCAATGAACGAGGCCGGGAAGGCCATGATACCGATAGCGGCATTATAAAGACCGTAAGCTGCACCGCGCCGCTCTGATGGAACCAGGTCGGCGATGAAGGCCTTGGCTGAACCTTCGCTGGCAGCGTAATAGATACCATACAAGCCGTAGAAGAACCAAATTTCCCAGCCAGTGTGCGAGAGAGCGAAGCCCAGGTATACAAACCCATAGGCTATCCATCCGCCGATGATCAGGCGACGACGCCCGATTTTGTCCGAGAGCGCGCCCAGGGGACCAGCCAGGACGGAATAGATCAGGTTGAAGGTCAGCAACATAAACAAGATTTGCAGGACGCTCAAGCCGCGATTCTGTCCAAGCAGGATGATGAAGGCATCCGATGAGTTTCCAAGGGTAAACAAAACCAGCACAAGGATGAACACCTTGAAGCGCCGATCCAGCCCTTCTAAACTCAGCACGGGGAATTTGGCCTGTCCCTTAATGGGAGTTTCCCTGGCACCGAGCGCCAGCACCAGCACCGCCAGCACGGCTGGGATAACGCTCACAAGCACCAGGATCTGGAAGGTGGACATAGTCAACTGGGCCGCGCCGCGCTCAGTCAGCCAGACGATCAAGGCGGCGATGAGCACACCCAGGAAGGCGCCTGCGGTATCACCGGCACGGTGGACGCCGAACGCCAGACCGCGCTGTTTTTCGTCGATGCTGTCAGCCACCAAGGCATCACGCGGGGCTGTGCGGATACCTTTACCGAAGCGGTCTGCCACTCGCACTCCCAGTACCCATCCCCACGTACTGGCAATATATAGGAAGGGTTTGGAGATGGTGGAAATACCATAACCCAGCACGGTCAGCCATTTGCGCTGGCCTAACCGGTCGGACAGACCTCCAGCGTACATCTTCATCAGGCTGGCGGTGGTTTCCGCCAGGCCATCGATCAGGCCAATTACGGCAGTGCCGGAGTGGAGCACATTTGCCAGAAACAGCGGCACCAGGTTGAAGATCATTTCAGATGAAACGTCGGTGAGGAAGGATGTGGCCGTCACAACCCATACATTAATGGGTAGACTACGCAGGCCAGTTTTCGGTTTATCCATGAGTTCTCCACAAATCCTTTTGAATCTCAATGTTTTCATCAGCTGTCAGTGCTGCTAAGTGTTCTTCCATTTCATTTTTATGGTGCCCACCGTCGATGGAATTACATCCAGTAATTCAAGCGCCACCTGGCTTACAGATGTGTTCTTTTTCCTTTTCCCTTCAAATAATTAGCTAAGCTAATTATAAGTCTAGCCACCTAATCGTCAAGATTTGCTGGAAGCTGATTGACCAAGAACATCATAGTCATGAAATGGGTGATTATGGTACCCGGTTCTGCACGGGCATTGTCCATCTTGAAAATGACTCCAAGCTGACAATACCTTCGACAATTACTGGCTTGAAACCGGCTGTAAAATTGTGTGGATAGCGCCCAAACGGGCAATTTGCTGAAATATCTTCGCCAATAAAATGGCATCTGGTTTTCCCCGTAGGTGCATCGGGGCGATGTCCGGAAGCATTTTTATTGTTTCGATGGCATATCGATAGCCGCGATAGCGCGATTTCAAGTCCAAAACGCTGTAATCCGGATCGAGTTGTCGAAAAAGCTGTAATAACGCATAGCTGAAGTTCACCATGAAAAACGACAGGTTGACCGCGTTGGTGACGGCTGTTTCCGTGGCATTCATGAAACCTTCCAATCCCCAATATTGCTTGCCGTCGCGAAAATTGAACTCGATTTGGAAACGCAAGCTGTAGAATTTGATGATTTTGGGCTCTTTGGGATTTTCCGTGAAATTCGTTAGCCTGGTGCATTCATATAAAAAACGCAGAAATGTCTAAGAGTCAGGCAAAGGTTGAACACATACCACTGGCACCATGTGATAACCATTTTTCGCTCATTGATGAGTAGTTTTGCTCGAATAATCGCTGACCAATCTGAAAATCGCAAAATTTGGGTTCAACATGGGAAATTACTTCGTTCAACAATAATTAAAAAAGGTTTTATCCGCGTCCCGCCGCGATAGTGCCCGTTCTAGCGACAGTGCCCGTTCTAGCGACAGTGCCCGTTCTAGCAGGGCCAGGGCCAGGGCCAGGGCCAGGGCCAGGGCCAGGGCCGCTCGTCCGCGTCCAATTTGGTTTGCCTTTGTCCAAGCTTTCTTTGATCATTACTAATTTTGGCGAATGTATTGTCTTATAAACCGATTTTACCGCCTGGGCAGCCATAACAGGTGGACCAGATTGCCCTCCGGGTCGGCAATATCCAGATAAGCGGATTTTGCATCAGGTTTGAGGTTGGCGTCCTTCAAGCCAATGCCTTTGGCCTGCAGTCTGGCCGCCGCAGCTTCGAAATTGGTGACGCGCACGGCCAGGTGCACCGGAGCATCCATCTCGGTCTTGGGGAATTCGATGCGTCCTGCGCCCGCGCCGGAGACAAAGAACGAACTATTTCCTTCCTTGCGCTTCAGGTCAAAGGTCTGCTCGTACCAGGCGCTCAACGCCTCTGGGCTGGACTTGCGCGCGTACAAGCCGATGTGCTCCACGCCGTTGAAAACCGAACCACCGCGCGCCGACTGCACCCAGCCAACACACTGCGTCGTTTTGGCGGCGATGCCGTCATAATCTTTGTCCTTGACCGCCTGGGCGGAGATCAACTTGCTGCCCAGCCCAACCGCTGCAGCTCCGGCCTTGATCCATTCGCCGATGCTGGCTTCGGTGGCATCCACGCCGCCGGTGGGCAGCAGGCGGTGCCAGGGGCAGGGCGCCATCACGGCGCTGATAAAGCCCGGGCCGCCGGCCGATTCGCCGGGGAATATTTTACAAATCTCTGCGCCAAGTTCCTCAGCGCTGCTGATCTCGTTCTCAGTGGAGCAGCCCGGCAGGTACAGAATCTTGCGCCGGTTGCACAGGCGCGAAATCTCAGGATTGAAACTGGGTCCGACGATAAAATTCGCGCCCGATGCCATGAAAAGCGCCGCAGTGGGCGCATCGATGATCGAACCCACGCCCAAAATCACGGATGGGTCGGCCTTGACAAAGTGTTTGACCAGTTCGGTAAAGACCGGGTAGGCCATTTCACCCCGATTGGTAAATTCGATCACACGCGCGCCGCCGCGCGCGCAGGCGCCGACCAGTTCAATCGCGGCTTCCAGCTCTCCATTATAAAACAGGGGCAGCACGCCGGTTTCCAACAAGGTATTGGTAACATCCAAACGCATAAAACGAGCCATCAGATCTCCTTTTAACGTGAAACGCGCCCGGAGGCATCGCCAGCCATCAGGGTTTCGACTTCGGCCATGCTGACCGCGTTGAAGTCGCCCACGATGCTGTGCTTGAGACAGGCCGCGGCCGTGGCAAAGTTGAGCGCCTTCTGCGGGTCAGCCGGGTACTTGCGCAGGCCGTAGATTAGCCCACCCATGAACGAATCGCCGCCGCCCACACGGTCAATGATCGGGAGAATGTCGTAAGCTGGCGCGCAGAAAAATTCACCGTTGCGCCAAAGCACCCCGGACCAGGTGTTATGGCTGGCCGAAAGCGAGCCGCGCAGAGTGATGGAGATGGTCTTGAGCGAGGGGAAAAGCTTGGCCAGTTTTTCGCAGACGTAGCGATAATGACCGGGGTCCACTTTTCCGGCGGTAATGTCGCTTTCGGGGGCTTTGATGCCAAAGACTTTTTCGGCATCTTCCTCGTTGCCCAGGGCCACGTCACACATCCCCACCAGTTCGTTCATCACTTCGCCGGCGCTTTTGCCCCACTTCCATAGTTTGGCGCGATAGTTAAGGTCAGTTGAAACGGTCAGACCCATCTCATGGGCAGCAAGGATAGCCTCGCGGCAAACTTCGGCAGCACCCTGCGAAACAGCCGGCGTGATGCCCGTCCAGTGGAACCAGTCGGCCCCGGCAAAGACGGCTTTCCAGTCAATCGTCCCAGGCTGGAGGGTAGCGAAGCTCGAACCGGCGCGGTCATAGATGACCTTGCTGGCGCGTTGGGCGGCGCCAGCTTCCAGAAAGTAAATGCCGATGCGCTCGCCGCCGCGGGCGATGAAGCCGGTCCCGACGCCTAATCCTCGCAGGGTGTTAATGCAGGCCTCGCCCAGATCATTTTTGGGCAAGCGACAGACAAAATCCACTTCTTCGCCATAGTTGGCCAGCGAAACAGCCACGTTGGCTTCGCCGCCGCCATAGGTGGCTTCGAGCGTATGCGCCTGGGTGAAGCGCTGGAAGCCGGGCGGAGCCAGGCGTAACATAATCTCGCCAAACGTAACAACTTTCATTCAAATCCTCCGACAGTTTCTCTGGAAATCAGCGCTCTTTCTTTAGCGTTTGAGATTGACCCAGACGTTCTTCAAACGGGTATAGGCCAAAATCGCTTCCGGCCCACCCTCGCGGCCAAGACCGCTCAGCTTGACGCCCCCGAACGGGACTTCAAACCCGAAAGCGGCGGAACCGTTAATGGTCACATGCCCAACATCCAGCCGGGAAGCCACCGAATGAGCGGTGGTCACATCACTGGTCCAGATCTCGGATGAAAGTCCGAACATGTTGTCGTTTGCCAGGGCAACCGCCTCATCCAGGCTGTCCACCGGAATGATCGTAATAACCGGGCCAAAGATTTCCTCCCGCACGATGCGCATCCCGTTGTGGCAGTCAGCAAAAACGGTTGGCGCCACAAAATAGCCCTGTTCGCCAAGGTCTTCCGGCCGGCCCCCTCCGGCGATCAATCGCGCGCCCTCTTCAATGCCGGTGCGGATATAGCTCATGACCTTTTCGTAATGCCTTTTAGACACCAATGGCCCAAGGCTGACCCCGGCTTGTGTAGCCGGGCCAACCTTCAGGTTACGAACACGTTCAGCCACGCGCTCCAGGAAAGGTTCATACAGGTCCCTGCGCACATACCAGCGCGAGCGCTGCCCGCAGGATTGACCGGCATTCCATGCCATGGCTCCCGCCGCGCCGCCAGCAGGACCATCCAGTTCATCAGCATCTTTGACGAAGACCAGCGACGCTGCTTTTCCGCCGAGTTCCATGGAAATCACCGGTGTAATATTGCGGGCTGCGGCCTCGAGCACCTTGCGCCCGGTTTCGACCGAGCCGGTAAAGACGATACCGCGCGCGCGCGGGTCTTCGGTCAGCACCTTGCCCAGTTCCGGCCCCCCGGGGATCACATTCAGCACGCCAGCCGGGATGCCTGCCTCTTGAAACAGGCTCGCCAGGGCAAGCGTGACCAGAGAAATTTCGGGCGCGGGCTTGACCACGCAAGTATTGCCCGCGGCCAGGGCCGGCGCAACGCTGCGGCAAAAGATGTCCAGGGGATAATTCCAGGGTGCAATGTGCACCGTCACCCCCAGCGGTTCGCGCAGGACGTAGTTCATCTGCCCCGGGCCAAGGTCAATCGTCATGCCTGTCAATTTGTCCGCCCACCCACCAAAGTATTCCAGATAGCGTGCGGCATCCTCCACTTCGCCCGAGGCTTGATGCGGCGGTTTTCCGTGCTCGAGGCAAAAAAGCGCGGAAAGCTCGGCAGCGTTCTGGCGGACAAGCGCGGCAACCGAAAAAAGGAAACGACCTCGCCGGGTTGGAGTCCAACTGGCCCATTCGCCGCCTTTGGCAAGTGCTTTTTCGGCCGCTGCCAGCGCCAGGTCTGCATCCTGGGGCGTGCCCCAGCTTACCTCTGCAAAGGCTTCTTCCGTGGCAGGGTTAACGACCGGCACCCTGGTTCCATCCGAGCCTTCACGCCAGACCCCGTCAATAAAAAGCTGATAAGAAGTATTCATAACACCCTCTGTTGAAAAAATAAATTGGAGTAATCCTGGTTCTTGATCAGGACTTAACCATGACATTTAAGGTTTTAGATGCGGCTGCTTGCCGGGCTTTGTCTCCTGAGTATTTTCTGCCAGTCTCAGGCTAGGGCGCAATTCATCCGGGACGAGCCATCTGCTGTACCAATAACACCGGTAGATTTTCCCATATCGGGTAACCAGGTTGCCACAGTGTGGGCACAAACCATCGGTCATTTCCAGCGGGCAGGCATTGTCAGCGTGTCAGCCAGCCGCCATCCACCGGCACAATCGCGCCGTTCATATAATCTGATGCGGAGGATGCCAGGAAGACAACCGTGCCCATCAAATCGGCGGGCTCTCCCCAACGCCCGGCGGGGATACGCTCCAGGATGGCCGGCGCGCGCTCGGCATCGGCACGCAGAGGGGCAGTATTATCGGTGGCCATGTAACCGGGTGCAATGGCGTTGACATTGAGACCGCTGGCCGCCAGTTCGTTGGCGAATAAGCGCGTGATACCCGCCACGCCGCTTTTAGATGCGGTGTAGGATGGCACGCGGATGCCGCCCTGGAAGGAGAGCATCGAGGCGATGTTGATGATTTTGCCTTTACCCTGGCCAACCATCACCCGTCCGGCTGCCTGCGAAAGCAGGAAGACTGCCTTCAGATTGATCTGCATCACGTCATCCCAGTCTTTCTCGCTGAATTCAAGCACCGGGGCGCGCCGGATGATGCCGGCGTTGTTGATGAGGATATCCAGGCTGCCCAAACTGGCCAGCACCTGTTCAACCACGCCAGTCATGTCTTCGGCGCGCGCTTCGAGCAGGTTGGCGCTTAGCGGTAGGAAACGCCGGCCGAGAGCCTGCACATGGGCAGCGGTCTCGTCGAGCGGAAGCACATCCAGTCCGGCCACATCGGCTCCGGCTTCTGCCAGGGCAATCGCCATCGCCTGGCCCAACCCGCGCCCCGCGCCAGTAACCAGGGCGACTTTATGGTCGAGTTTAAAGAGGTCTAATATCATGGTGAAATCCTTTATATAAAAAGAAACGATTGATCAGAAATGAGTTGTTTCGGTTTTCCGCGTTACTCGTTTCTGATGTCCTATTCTTGAAATTAATTTCCCAATTCTTTCAACATCGCCACCGTCTTACTCACCCAGCCCAGCGCAGGGTCTTCCACCGCAGCCTGGACGCGCTGGTTGCCTGCCAAAAACCACAGGTAGTAAGTGGTGTAGCCGGGGGCACTGACAACCGTGTGATAGCCGCGCGGCAGCATGTGGATGCTGTTGTCGCGTACAGTAAAGTTTTCATCTTCACCCTCTTCGTTGTAGTAGTGGCAGATGCCAAAGCCCTCGCCCGGGTTGACCTTGAAGTAGTACATTTCTTCGTGATATGCTTCGCGTGGCAAATTATCCACCTGATGTTTGTGCGGTGGATAGGTGCTCCAGTTGCCGCTGGGTGTGAAAGTCTCGCCAACGATCAAACGGCGGGCAGGTAGGTCCGGCTGGGAGGCCAGGGTCAGAATTTGGTGGAAGTAACGCTTGAAATTGGCCGCGCCCCACACACCGTTGGCCACCTGGGCAGGAGCGATCACGTAGGGTTGGGTGCTGGTTTCGTCGCTTGGCGCCCCTGGCATGGCAATCTCCACCGCGCCCTCAGCCTGAATGCTGTAATCTGCTCCGGCGGGGATATAGACCGAATGTGGTTTGCCGCTAAAAACATTTGGCCGCCCGCCGACCTTCTCAAAGCGCTGACCGTTGATTTCGAAGCTGGCCTTGCCGCCTAAAATCACCGCCAGGATTTCGCGTCCGCCGCTGTTGGCGCTGTGCTTTTCTCCGGCCGCCAGCTTGAGGAAATTGAAATCAAGCAGCCGGCAGGGATTTATCGGCAATGGATTGAGACCCGGATTGGATGTGAGCAGGGAATGATATTTCATAGGGCGCTCCTAATAAGCTGAATTAGAGACATAAGCTGGGGTTTGACAGGCGCATGAGCGCTTCAACAAAATAATAATCTCCGTAGATCAGGCCGTGATCCATCAGGTTGTGCGGTTTGGAGCGTGTGCCATGCAGCAGTAGGCTGGCTTCGTGCGTGTCCCGGCTGGTGTAGTTTTTCCAGAGTGATTCAAGGATGCTGATGGCCCGGTTTTGCCAGATACTTGCCAGGTTGGGGTCATTTTCGATGGCTGCCAGTGAAAGCAAGCCCGATGCCAGGATAGATGCCGCCGAACTATCGCGCACATCATTGGGGATGAGCGGGCTGTCGTAGTCCCAAAATGGGATTAAATCGCCTGGCAAACGCGGCCAGAGATAGACCATCAATCGGCGGCTGGCATTCAGGAAAACGTGGTCGCCAGTGGCGCGATAGCAATCGGCAAAACCATACACGCCCCAGGCCTGGCCACGGCTCCAGCAGGATGTGGCGCTCAGGCCCTGATGGGTATCTTGCTTAATGAAGGCTCCCGTCTCAGGGTCAAAATCACAAACGTGGGAAGTGCTGCCATCCGGTCGAATGTGATGCGCCAGGGTGGTGCGCGCATGGGCGGCGGCTATCCCGGCGTAGCGCTGGTCACCGGTTTCCTGGCTAGCCCAGAAAAGAAGGTCCAGGTTCATCATGGTATCCATGATCGTGCGGCCACGCAGATCGGGCGAAGCGTCGAGCGCGCCCCAGGCTTGGATGTACTTTCCACGAGCATTAAAACGGCGGCTGAGGATCCCGGCAGCCTGCAAAGCCGGGGGCTTAAGGCCCGCATCGCCGGATAACCTGTGGCCGAGAATGTATCCCAGCTCAAAGAGAAATCCCAGGTCATGATCAGCCTTATCGCTCAATTGGGGCAGAAGGCGGCTGGCCCAATCGCGGGCAGCTGCCGCCAGTGTCGGATCGCCGCTGGCGGCGTAGGCCAGCCAGAGCAGCCCAACCCAGTGACCGCCCACCCACCAACCATGCTGGTCAGGAGCAGTCTGCAGCCACCGGCCGCTTTCTGTGCGTTCGGGAAAACTGGACAGGGTGGATAAATTTTGACGTGTTTTGCCAACACAAAATTCGAGGGCGGCATCGAGCCAGGATGGATGAGTGATGAGTTTGCTCATAGGGTTTCTTTCCAGGCTGCTTCCATAAGTAAGAAAAATGCTTGTCCTTCTGGAGCGGTACCTGGTCGATCAAATGCAGGCGCTCCGCACACCCCCTGCACATAACCAGCGGCATCCACTTTTTTGTGAGCGGCTGCGCGCATCCTGTCTGCACATACTTTGTATGTCGGGGGCAGCCAGCCACCAGCAGTGCCGCGATAGATTGAATAGGCCAGCATCTGTGCCAAATTGGTTTCCACAAAGGTCTCGGGTTGGTCCAACACATCATGGAACAGGCCATCCTCGCGTTGATACACAAGGCACCCATCCAGAATATCCTTCAGGTGTGTTACCAACTCCTGCTTTTCCCCGCCGCGCGCTTCGGGCAAGGCTCGGATTACCCGGGTAATCCCCGCTGCAGCCCATCCATTTCCCACGCCCCAGTGTGCTGCCCGTTTGAAAGTCTGGCGGTCTTCATCCCAAATATGCGCATACAGCTTATTCTCCACATTCCAAAGACGTTTTTTCATTCCCTGGATTTGCCTTATGGCTTCGTCCAGCTCACCGGCCACTGCCAAAAAAGGAGGCGCCATATACAGCGAATCCACCCAGATCTCTTTGGCGTCAGTTACATGAAAGAGTGTGCCATCCGCTGCGCGCGGAGCTGCCTTCAAGAGGTAATTTAGCATTGCATCAAAAGCATTCTGTAAAACAGGTTCCCGCGTCAGGCTCGCTGCAACAAATAATGCTTCACCATTCGCAGCCGGGTCAGTGACACCCTCGCTGTCACGCATCAATGCCAGCCTGCCATCCGGGCCTTGCCGCTGAACCGCATCCCGCGCCAGTAGAATCGCGATGTCGGTTTCACCCAGTTCAAGGAACGCCTGGGCTGCCAC
>CAIMZS010000092.1 GCA_903846015.1 uncultured Anaerolineae bacterium
AATACGGATAACGTATCCATCAGCGGCGAAACATTTGATTATGGCCCATGTGCTTTCATGAACGCCTATCACCCTGATACTGTTTATAGCTCCATAGACACAACCGGGCGATATGCCTTTGGCAACCAACCCAACATGATCAAATGGAATATGGCCAGATTGGCCGAAGCCTTGTTGCCAGTGATACATCCTGAACCTTCCACTGCCTTGCAATTGGCCCAGGCCTGCATAGATCAATTTGATGACATTTGGGTTGAAAAATATTATGAAATGATGCTTTCAAAATTAGGCATTGAAAAAAAAGCACCGGAACTATACTTGTTGGTGGATGAACTGCTGGCATTGTTGCTTCGTCTGAAACTGGATTATACCAATACTTTCCGGGCGCTAACCCACGATAAAGTTACCGGAGAAGGCATCATGGCCGGTCCTGAATTTAAACCCTGGCTGGACAAATGGAAAAATATCCTCATCAATACCGATGGAGTTGAACAAGCAAAAAACAGGATGAAAGAAAATAATCCGGCATTTGTACCACGGAATCATTTGGTGGAAGAAGCACTGGACGCAGCAGTAAATGGAAATCTTAACTTGCTAGAACAATTGATGGTAGTGTTGGGTAAACCCTATCATTACCAGGAAAATCTGAGCCATTTTATCCTTCCGCCACCTCCGGTTTTTGAAAATGCATTGTAAGCATTCGGCCTGCTACAGGGTTGATTGTAACACCACACGCCACAGAATAGCTATGTTCTCCACAGTGTGAACGATGGATCTTAGGTTTAATTGGATTCCTCAATTGGTTTCCAATTCCCAGGGAGTAGTTCGCTTAATCTGAGAACTGAGTGATTGGGCAAGCGGTTTAGTACGTCGGTAAGCCATTCCGTTGGATTGACTCCAGCCAGCTTGCAGGTTCCCAGCAGGGAATATATTATGGCTGTTCGCTCGGCAGCCTCATTGTTCCCGCAGAACATATAATTTTTTCTTCCCAGGGCCAGGCTTCGAACCCCGTTTTCCGCGCCGTTATTATCAATATTGTATCTTCCGTCAAGTACATACCGTGCAAGGCGCGGATAAATATTGTAGGTGTACGAAATAGCTTTCCCGATCAGGCTTTTGGGTAATACTGCCGAATGATTCTCAAGCAACCATTTCTCGAAGTTTTTGAGTATCGGATAAGATTTCTCTTCGCGTAGCTGCTTAATTGCATCGTGTGAAAGCTCCATTTCCTTTGCTTCACGTTCTATAGCGTACAAGTCGCGGAAGATTCTTAGGGCATATTTGGCTCTTTCGGGATCGTCTTTCAGGGCGATCTCAAATTTGCGCCTCGCGTGCGCCATGCACCCTAATAACAGAACTCCTTTTTTGTTCTCATAAATATCGTAAGCACCATAAGCATCACTCTGCACTGCCCCCTGGAATGGATGTAATAATTCTACCACTACCTTTTGGGCGCGACTGCCTTGCTGGTAGTGAAAAAACAACTGATTTTGCACGGGGCTTTTGACAATCCAATGGTATCCCTTTCTGGTACTTCCCGGATGGTCTTCGTCCATAACCGGGATGGTGCTTTCATCAATTTGAATGTAGTCGCTCGATAGTACCTCTTTTTTTAGGGTTTCGTATAAGAGTCTCAGCAAATCAACCGAATCGGCGAACCACCCATTTACGGTTGATGCCGCCAGGATAATCTTTTGTCGTTTGAAGATCTCGAGTTGACGGTAAAATGGAAGGTGATCCTGATATTTGCTTACCAGCAGATGTGCTAGCAGTGATGCTCCGGCGTTTGATCTTGGTAATACTTGCGAAGGAAGATCAGCAATTTTGATACCACCACCTCGTGGAAGTGCATATTTTGGACGAATCGTACGTATTACATATACCTCACCCGGTACGTATCCCAGTTTTTCCGTAATCTCTTCTCCGATACGAACAGAGCCCTCAGGGATATTTTCAGGCTCAATAACGACATCTTCACGGCGGATGTGCTCAGGAATGGCATTGCGTATGGGTTGCTTCTTATTCTCTTTCTTGCGCGTGTAACTAACCTCTATCTCCTGGGTCTGTGCCTCTAGTTCTTCTGGCAGGCTCTCCAGTCCATCAAAGGCAATAGAAAGCTGTGCGGGGTCCTGTGGAATATAGCGTTCGCTGCTACGGCCAAATAATCGGCGCCGAAGGGCAAATACGTCGTCTTTTAATTTTTGGATGGTCGCATCACGCTCAGCGATCTTAGAATCACGCTCAACGATGGCCTTTTCAAGCCGCTCTACTTTCTGCTCTATGGTCTCGTTTTTGGGCTCTAAATCTCTGGCTTTCATGATATGAAGATACAATAAATCAATGAATTATGCAAGTAATTACACAAGAAATGTTGATTTATTTTGATCTTTTTTACACGAAATATTTAGGATTTATTTGCTAAAAAGTGTACCGATTCGAGACTCTCTTTTCATCCTGTTTTTCCCAGGAGATTGATCGAAACGTTTGCGTTGAACAATATTTTTCATGGAGAGTCCTTCGATCATCATCACCAACTCCGACCACTTCATTTGAAAAGAACTTTGTTTCTCATCGTAATGGGGTCTCTCGAAGTTGCCGGCCTCCAATCTTTTATGGTAAACAACCAGGCCATCCCGCTCCCAATGAAGAAGCTTGATCGTACTATGCTGCCGGTTAACGAAGATGAAAACTTCTCCGCTTAACGGATTCCGTCCCATCTGGGAACGCACCACACCGCAAAGCGTATCAAAACCTTTGCGCATATCTGTTGAGCCGGTACATAAATAATACTGCAGATTATCTGTCAGAGAAAACATATCCTACAAAATCAGGATAAGTTCGCGGATCAGGTTCATCTCACTATTACGGGGAACCGAAATACGCACCCCATTGGGATAAGTGAGTTCAAGGCTTTCCCTATTTGATTCACTATGCTGCCTTGGTTTCTCAATACTGATCGGAACGAGCATTGGTGTTTCTTCGTTCTCTTTAAATCTTAGACGCTGATGCCAATAATAATAGGTGGCCAAATTTAAATTCTCCGCTTCGCAAAATGCCCGAACCGTTAGGCCACTTGATTGCCTGCGTTCAATCATCGCGGCTACTTCTGTTAATGTTCTTCTCCCTTTCATCTTTGGTTTTTCAGCAAAGGTAGGAAGCCGGGGTAAACCAATCAATATGTACTACACGGAATGCTTACAATGCATTTGCAACCTATTGTGGCACTTAATCCCAGCGGGGGCAGAAGATGAGAAAATAAAGATGCCAGTGATTTGGATATTCTGGTTGAGTTTTCGGATAAGATAGGTATAAGGTTTATAGATTTAGCTGAGGAGTTGGAAAGTATTGTTGGATTCAAAGTGGATTTAGTTTCAAAAAATGGAATTAAAGAGAAATATTTAGAATCAATCGATTCAGATTTAATATATGTCTAAGCGTGATACA
>CAIMZS010000093.1 GCA_903846015.1 uncultured Anaerolineae bacterium
GACTGGAGTTCAGACGTGTGCTCTTCCGATCTGTCCAATCCCAGGTGAGTTTGATGATTACATCGCTGCTCCAAAAGATAATTTTTACCAATCGTTGCACACAGCTGTTATCTATGATGATGGCAAACCACTTGAAGTTCAAATTCGCACCTTAGAAATGCACCAAAACGCAGAATTTGGCATTGCAGCTCATTGGCGCTATAAAGAAGGCGGCACCAAACGAGATGCGAAATATGAACAACACATCCTTTGGCTGCGTTCGATGATGGAATGGAATCAGGACGTCAACGATGCACAAGAATTTGTTGACTCCATGAAATCTGACGTATTTCAAGATAGGGTTTACGTTTTTACCCCCAAAGGTGATATTATCGATCTCCCTGCTGGATCAACGCCAATCGACTTTGCTTATCATGTCCATACGGATATTGGACATCGATGTAGAGGCGCGAAAATCGATGGCAAACTTGTTCCATTGGATCATATTTTTAAAACGGGGGAACGCGTTGAAATACTGACTTCAAAACAGGGCGGACCAAGTCGGGATTGGCTCAACCCGAGCCTTTCATTGGTCAAAACACAGCGTTCACGAGCCAAGATAAAGGCTTGGTTTAAAAAAGAAGATCACGAGCAAAATCTTTCGCAGGGCCGTGCGATGCTGGAAAAGGAATTACGCCGCCTTGGCTTAAGTGATATCAACCTGGAAACTCTTGCCAGACAGGTTGATTATAAAAATCCCGATGAATTGTTCGTTGATTTGGGGTGTGGTGATCTTTCGATGAGTCGCATCATCAACCTGCTTTCAGAACAGGAGATGTCGACCCAAGATGCGCTCATTGCATCTACGCCAAAAAGCACCGGCGCAACAACCGAAGCAATCTCAGTCGTAGGGTTACGAGGTTTGCTTACAACAACAGCCAAATGTTGTAATCCGATGCCTGGGGATCCAATTGTTGGTTATATTACTCGCGGACGTGGCGCTACAATCCATCGCATGGACTGTCCTAACATCTTGCGATCCACTGAACGAGAACGCTTGGTCAAAGTTTCTTGGGGATCGCACACACGCACATACCCTGTACCAATTCGTATAACAGCTTTTGATCGACAAGGGCTCATGGGCGATGTTTCAAACTTACTATCGACTGAGGGTGTCAATATCATTGATGTCAATGTTCGTGTCGATCACGATAGCATGCAAGCAGACACTGCAAACATCCGTTTAATCGTGGAGGTGCGTGATATTGCCCAACTCAGCCGGTTACTTGCTCGTATAGAAAATTTGGATAATGTCGTTGATGCCCAGCGTATTCGGGGTGGATAGGATAATATTAATAAAACTAACCGACCAGGAGTCTTCATTAATTGTTGCCTCTTATTCAATTGCTGGTATCGGTATAAAATAATGCTTAGAAATTTTTCCAAGAAAAACCAATAGTTTTAACAATCATGAAATAATTTACCAATCTTTTGAAAGAAAAATATGCTAAGTGTTCAAGAAGCTCAAAATCAAATAGTTTCCCATTTCAAACCACTGGACACAACCTTAGTCTTGTTGGAACAATCCTTAGGTTATGTCCTGGCAGATTCGATTCGTGCAGGTCAAGACCTACCTTCCTTCGACAATTCTAGCATGGATGGTTTTGCTGTCCATGCAAACGATGTTTCAGCCGCAGATCAAAACGATCCTGTCATACTAAAGGTGATCGCAGATATCCCGGCCGGGAGCGCAATAAATATTTCGCTCAATCAAGGACAAGCTGCACGCATCATGACAGGTGCCGCTATTCCAACTGGATCCGACGCAGTGGTCATGCTTGAAAATACCGATGCCTACCAGCAAATTACCGGAGTAGCCCCTCCTGCAAGTGTTGCAGTGTATAAATCAATTCGCACGGGTGAAAACATCCGTAAGCGTGGATCAGACATTCATGGTGGTCAGGAAATACTCCTTTCCGGATCAATATTGCGACCTCAAGAGATTGGTATGCTGGCAATGTTGGGGATAGCTCAGGTGCCGGTGCACAGAAAACCCAAAATTGTTATTGTAGCGAGTGGAGATGAGCTATTACCCCCTGGGGCTAATCTCGCGCCAGGCAAAATCTATGATTCCAACACGTTTACATTGGCAGCGCTTGCCCAAAATGCTGGTTGCGATGTAATAAGACTTGGAGTAGCGCCCGATCGTTACGATGCAATACTCGACATATTAGCCAGGGCAGTAGAAAACCAACCAGACATGATCATATCATCTGCTGGAATTAGTGTTGGCGTGTTCGATTATGTCAAGGATGTTGTTCAAAGTGCAGGTGCATTATATTTTTGGAAAGTAAATATGCGCCCTGGCAAACCTCTTGCCTTCGGAAATTTCCGCGATATCCCATTTTTTGGGCTTCCGGGCAACCCGGTTTCTTCTTTTATCAGCTTCCTATTATTCGTCCAGCCAGCTATAGAAAGATTGAGGGGCGTTCGGCTTTCCACGAACAAACGCATTCGCGTTTTTCTTACCGAGGCCATAGAATCGGATGGAAGAGAGAGTTATCTGCGCGCAATAGTAAAACATGAAAATGGTAAATATCAAGGTTCATTGACCGGCCATCAAGGTTCGAGTAATTTAAATTCATTAGTTCAGGCAAATGCTTTACTAATTATCCCCTCTGGTGTAAAATCTTGCCCGCCCGGCTCAGAATTAGATGCGTGGAGTTTAGAGAATTTATGATGGACAAAAAGCTTTATTGGCTGTCGATGGCATTGGCCCTTGTTGGGGTGCTAGTTTCTATATACATGACAGTTTACAAACTGACATCCAATAATGCCATGTGTCTCGGCAGTGGTGACTGCTCAACCGTAAACAGCAGCCCTTATTCCCAAGTGTATGGTATACCAGTAGCATTTGTTGGTGTGCTCGGTTATGTCGCAATTTTTGGAGCATTGCTACTGGAAACCCGCGGTGGAAAATTTTTTAAGCGTAACAGCACCTTCTTTGTTTTTGGTTTGTCTGTGACCGGTTTTGCTTTTACGCTTTATCTTGTGTATCTTGAAATATTCGTCATAAAGGCCCTTTGTCCTTTCTGCATTACTTCTCAGATCACAATGACTCTATTGTTCATACTCACAATTATCCGCCTGGTACGTCAACCGGTAAATTAGGAGGAAAATATGCCCCGAATTCGATGCCATTACGCTGACTGCGTTTTTCTCGACGATGGTTACTGTTCTGCTGCCGCCGTTGAAATTGATCCCGACACTGGATGCGCCACATACTCACCAGTTGACGGTGTTGCCGTTGGTGAAGAAAAATGGGATGAAGAAGAACTGGAAGAATGGGAAGAAGAAGATGTCGATGAAGAAGATGATGATCTTTGGGCTGATGAGGAAGAAGAAGAATATTAATTTTTTTCTTAGGCTATGATCCATCATAAAAACACCCCCAACACTGATAACAGTGTTGGGGGTGTTTTGTTTCAAAACCATTCTCTGGACAAAACCAGAAATATATCAAAATGGAAAAGCTCTTTCATAAGCAGCTATGATTCGATCCCACAATTGGTTAGATTCTGAGTCTATCCCTTGTCTAGTTTGATCTGATTGAAACCAGGCAATGGACCGGCGAACACCCTCTGCCCATGACACTTCACAGTGAAAGTCGGGAACGAGTGTTTTAATTTTTTTTGTTATCGAAAACGGCACTGTTAGCTTTATCGCCAATCAGGCTGCCAATTGCATGCTCAGAATATGCAGAAATCAAATCAGATGGGATATGAACAATCTTTGGCTCAACACCAATGGCACGACCAAGTTCCTGATAAATCTGATTCCAGGTGAGAACTTCGTCTGATGTGATATGGTAGGCTTCACCAATTGCTTCTTTTCGGCCAAAAAGACCCAGCAAACCTTTGGCGAAATCTCCATTCCAGGTAAGTACCCATAAGGATGTGCCATCACCAGGAATAATCACCTTTTGCCCACGCTTAATCCGGTCAACAATGGTAAATGGATAATTCCAACTGCCCATGATCAAAGGAATTTGCGAGAGCCCATAGGTCAATGATGGGCGAATGATCGTAACTGGAAAACCATTTTCACGATACTCATCCATCAGCCGTTCTTCACAAGCGATTTTATCGCGCGAATATTGCCAGAAAGGATTCTCAAGAGGTGTTTCTTCCGTGATGAGATAATGGGCGGGTGGCTTTTGATAAGCACTGGCTGAACTGATAAACACGAATTGATCAGTTTTCCCGCCGAAGAGACGAATGTCTCTTTCGATATCATCTTTTGTGTACGCAATCCAATCAACAACAACATCAAAATATCGGTCTTCAAACAATTTAGACAGATTATCAATATCCGTATGAACATCAGCAGTCAATATTGACGCACCAGTGGGTACTAAATGTTTTGATGAAATGGATCGGTTCAAGATTGTCAGATCCATGCCTCGCTGAATGGCAAGCTCTGAACATGCGATACTAATCAAACCGGTTCCACCTATAAAAAGAACTTTCATGTTTTTCTCCTTATTTTCTGAATTTTAACAATTTTAAACAATTTGTTACCCTTCCCCCAACTCAGGGATTAAATCGGGCGAAAACCCGCGTGGCTGCCATAAATTTTCAATGACAAATAAAAGTAACGCTGCCCAAACGATACCAAATCCAATTAATTAAGTAT
Organism: uncultured Anaerolineae bacterium; assembly: GCA_903846015.1. GTDB lineage: Bacteria > Chloroflexota > Anaerolineae > Anaerolineales > Villigracilaceae > UBA5195. Next base: position 4,675 of record CAIMZS010000093.1, read on the forward strand.
GAGTGAACGGTTCTTTAAAAACCCAAACACCCAACAGGAATTGCATCGTGGGGGCAATATATTGCATAATTCCTACCATTGAAAGAGGTATTCGCTGTGCAGCCGATGCAAACATCAACAGCGGAATAGTTGTGACTGCCCCGGCACCAACCAATAAAACACTGGTTGGCAAGCTACCTCGCAGAAATACACTGCTGCCAGAAAAATCAGCATAAATCAAATATATCAATGCAGGAGCAAATAATATCCCTGTCTCCAACGTTAACCCAAACAGCGATCCAAGCGGAGCTAGCTTTTTTACAAGTCCATAAACCCCAAATGTAAATGCCAGTGTAAGCGCAATCCATGGCAAATGACCATAAGTCCAGGTTAAATAAACCACGCCGCAGGCTGCTAAACCAACCGCAAACCATTGAAATTTTCTCAACTGCTCATGCAGAAAAATCACGCCAAGCAAAACGCTAATTATAGGATTAATAAAATATCCCAGGCTAGTTTCAATAATATAATCTGCATTTACAGCCCAAACAAATACCAACCAGTTAATTCCGATAAGAATAGCAGCAAAAAAATAAATCCCCAAAATCTTGGGTTTGAGAACAGCCACTTTCAAAGCAACAAACTGTCGAGTAACAAAAATATAGATCATCAACATAACAAACGACCATCCTATTCGATGGCCAATTAGCTGAACAGCGTCGACCTGGTGAAGCCATTTCCAATAAATAGGAAACAGTCCCCAAGCAATGTAAGCGCCTACCGAAAACCATAATCCATTTTTTTTCATACCCAAGTCTCCAGTGCAAGGCTAAAGTATACTCCCACCCACTGCTGACTACGCTAGTCTTGCGCCAATTCAATTTATCTTGTATCCTTATGTCATTCAAGGATCAACATCCATTCAAAGAAATTTAAAACAAAAAAGAGGATAATTTTCTATGAAGCAAAGTTCCTCGTTCTTTCAGAATTTGAAAATAATAGCAATCATACTTTCACTAATTTTTTGCTATGGTTGTTCGCCAGCAGTCATTTCAACCACTCCGACACCTAATGCAGCAGTAATATTTACACAGGCCGCCCAAACGGCAGAAACTCGCCTTACCCAGACAGAGGCAGTAATCACTCGTGTTCCCGAAAATACCACTATTGCCCTGGAGAGTCCTTCTCCGGCACTGACCGAAACCCCTGCGCCAGGCACACCGACCCAATCAATTTCTACGAACACTCCCCAAACATCTCTCGGCAAAGGCGCTGCTTGCATTCCATCCAATAACCCTCAAACTGGGAAAGTACTTGAAATCCTGGATGGCAGCACCATCAAAGTAATGATTAATGGAAAGACATACATTGTAAAATATATTGGTATTGAAACGCCTGGATACATCAAAACAATAGAATATTTTGGGGTCGAAGCAAAGAAAGCAAACGCCGCACTGGTCTTCGCCAAAGATATCACCCTTATCGAAGATTCATCAGACAAGGACCCTGACGGGCGACTTCTACGCTATATCAAAGTGGGCGATAAATTCGTAAATCTCGAGCTCATTTCAAAAGGGTTTGGGAAAGCTCTGTCAGCCCCACCGAATACATCCTGTGATACAACCTTCAAATCTGCGGAGGAACAGGCTAACAGCGCGAAAATCGGATTATGGAAGAATAAATAAGAGGATTTATCGTGACATTCGCCAAAAAACCTCATCCCAATGCACTGAAATCCCTCACCAATGTAACCCCGTTCCCGTTCTGGCTCGATGACCCTAACCGTCCAGAACCAGAAGCTACCCTGACCAATGCCATTTCTACAGATCTGCTCATAATAGGTGGTGGCTTTTCAGGATTATGGACGGCTTTACTTGCCAAAGAAATAAATCCATCCCGTGATATCGTTTTAATTGAAGCGGGTGAAACCGGATGTGCCGCCAGCGGACGAAATGGCGGCTTTATAGTTGCATCACTAACACATGGCTTCGAAAATGGCCTGAAGCGCTGGCCCAACGAACTTGCCACGCTAATAAGTTTGGGGCATTCTAATTTGCAAGCAATCAGCGAAACGATCCAACGCTACAACATTGATTGCGATTTTCTACCATCTGGTGAATTGACTGTTGCCACCGAACCTTACCAGGTTGAAAGCCTGCGTTCTGCCGCTCTGAGCGCTGCTCCATATGGCGAAAAATATGAGTGGCTCGAACAGGATATGATTCGGCGGCAGGTGAATTCGCCGAGTTACCTTGGCGCCTTGTTCAACCCTCATTGCGCGATGGCAAACCCGGCACGCCTGGTTTGGGGATTACGCAAGGCTTGCTTGGCAACAGGCGTTCGTATTTTTGAACACACCCCAGCTATGGGAATGAATAATGAAGCCAAGTCGATCCTGGTCAAAACACCTTATGGCAGTATTCGAGCCAATCGGGTTGCGCTGGGAACAAACGCTTTCAAACCCCTTTTAAATAGACTATCGAATTATATCGTTCCTGTTTACGATTATGCCTTAATGACTGAGCCGTTATCATCATCCCAGAGAGAAGAAATCGGATGGCATGGACGCCAGGGAATTGGCGATTCTGGAAACCAATTCCATTATTATCGAACAACTCAGGACGGTCGAATATTGTGGGGAGGGTACGATGCCATATATTATTGGAATAATGGTGTAAACCCTTTGTTGGAAATCAATTGGGAAAGTTTTGAAAGACTTGCCGGGCATTTTTTCGAAACCTTCCCCCAATTGGACGGAATACGCTTTACCCATGCCTGGGGTGGTGCAATCGATACTTGTTCCCGTTTCAGCCCATTTTGGGGGAAAGCTTTTGGTGGAAAGCTGGCTTATTCAATCGGGTTCACTGGGCTTGGTGTAGGCGCAACTCGCTTTGGCGCCCAAATTATGCTTGACCTGCTCGATGGGCGCCAGAGTGAACGAAACTCATTAAAAATGGTGGTGACAAAACCAACTCCATTCCCACCAGAGCCTGCTCGTTCCGCAGTCATCAATATCACTCGCTGGTCACTTGACCAGGCGGATCAGCACCAGGGGCGTCGGAATCTTTGGCTAAAAACCTTGGATGCCTTCGGCTTAGGCTTTGACTCTTGATCGCTATTCCAAAAAATAAAAAATAAATAAGATCAACATACCCAAAGTTACTGACATTCCGATATTTTAAATTCAAAAGCACAGCAATAGATTTAGAGAAATATTGCTGTGCCTAGATAAAATGCGGGGGGTGTCAGGCAGCTACTGGATAATCAATCAGAACAAGAAGCGCCTTGATTTTTTCCTCAGAAGCCGGTGCATCAAACACAATCTCGACTTTTTTGGTATCAGGATCTGCATTTACAGATTGAACACCCACAACATCTGAAAGCTCAGTCTGAATGGTGCGGACGCAATGCCCGCATGAAATATTGGGAACAGAATAAGTTACGGTAGTCATTTTTTCTCCTTGGTTAAATATTTTTTGTTTCATTATGGTAGCGGTAATAAACACAACAGTAGTTGCCTTCAGCAACCGTTCTTGTTATTTCGGAACATCACCTGACTCGCAGTTGTCGCATTCAAGATCAAATAGTCTTCCAAGGTTCCTGCACTGACTCTTTTCAGGTCAGCTTGCACCGCCTATAGTACATTTTTTTTCAGCAGTGCAAGCCAATTAGCTAAGAAAGTGATAAATATCACGCAAAGAATTTATGATATATATTACTCCAACCTATACAAAAATCGTTTTTTATAAGAAAATCTAATCAATAAATATTTTTCAATCCCGTTTCATAATTATCAAGTTGTGGGAAAACCAAACAATTGCCATCTCATCAAATTTATATTTCAAAATACATACTTCGTATAAAAACCCAGGTTTTTTTAATGTACAATAGTCGAGAATTCATTTTATTATTTCAAGACGAATTTTAATAAGGGATAAATCTATGCGGGCAACTGACATTTTGCGGGAAGAACATGTTATTTTGGAACGAGCCCTCGTGGCACTTGATATTGCCGCCGTAGGTGCTGCCCATCAAAAGGAAGTCAGGCCTGGGTTCTTCATTGATGCTTACGGATTCGTCTTGGATTTTACAGAAGGGTTCCACTTTAAAAAAGAAGAAGATCTTTTATTCAAACTACTCGTCGCAAAAGGCCTACCAGTGGATGGTGGAGAAATTGGCAGTTTACTGGCTGACCATCAACAAAGCCACCGATACATTCGCGCCATGCTGGAAGCGGCTCGACAGTGGGAATCTGAAAATGAACTTGCCAGGTCAGAAGTTATCTGGGCAACGAGTGGCTATACTGGTTTGCTGCATGCTCACATAAAACGTGAAAATAACGTTCTATTCAATCTAGTCGCTCAAGAATTAACTCGCGAAGAACAAAAACGACTTGCGGAAGAATTTGAAAAGTTCAATCGCCTGGATACGGGTGAACATCTGCATGAAAAGTATCTTAAAATGGCGTTAGCGATGGAAATTGAAGTTGCTGAGTGGAAGTAAGCATTTTACCGGCAGGAAAACAGCAGGTACCTATACCTACTGTTTTGTGTTTGGAAATAGGGAAATTTTCAAACATTCGCGAAACTATTTAGAAAATTGTGTGTTTTTGAATGTAAGAATTTAGCCTATCATTTTACAGACCAAATACTTCCAGTGACCGATGCACCACGGAGGCAGGCTGTATGCACAAGATGATTTTGTTTCGTCCAGATGTCTCACGCCTAGCCGAAGCGGTGTTACTAAAAGCACAATATTTGGCAAATTCTGAGACGTCAGTAATATTTTCGAGGGTGGTTGTAAATTCAATAACCAAATACGAATTACTTACCCCTTCTCTGGATTCCAAAGTGAACGTATTGATGGACAGAGAGTACCAAATTAATTTTCAATCCACACAGACTCGGCAGCACAACCCTGCAATCGAATTCCTTTTATATTCTGGGCAAATTACTTTCAGTGGTACTCTGGAATTACCACTCGTGCACAAGTAAATCTGATTGTCTTGCCAATGAAGGATTTACCAAAAACAAGATACCGGTTAATTTATCGGCAAGGGATCTTATTCATTTTGTCATTTAAAGGAATGGGAGGCCGACGCTCAGCGACGGACATTCCTTTAACAATATTAGGGTCAAGGAGATGCAACCATGTCAGCACAATCCACAGCTAAATCTTCTGTTCCTCCGGAAGAGAAGACCCAAGGTCTGCCACGCATCATTTTTGCGTCTGCAGCTGGAACAATGATTGAATGGTACGACTTCTATATTTTCGGCAGCCTGGCATCTGTCATCGCAAGTAAGTTCTATCACACTGGCACTCCTCTTGGAGATCTGATCGCCTGGTTAGCGACCTTTGCTGTCGGTTTCATCGTCCGACCATTTGGCGCAATCGTTTTTGGTCGTGTTGGTGATATTGTAGGCCGGAAGTACACCTTCCTCGTTACAATGACTCTTATGGGTTTATGTACTTTTGCCGTTGGTCTGCTACCCACCTTTGATACGATCGGTGAAGCTGCAGGTATCATTCTGATTGGCTTGCGCATCCTACAAGGGTTGGCGCTCGGCGGAGAATATGGCGGCGCAGCAACCTACGTAGCCGAACACTCACCAGATAGACGACGTGGATTTTTCACCAGCTGGATCCAAATTACTGCTACTCTCGGCCTTTTTCTTTCGCTTGGTGTCATCCTGATCACCCGCCAGAGCGTTGGCGAGGAAGCTTTTAAGGCATGGGGCTGGCGTGTTCCATTTTTAATCTCCATCATCCTGGTAGGATTGTCATTGTGGATCCGCTTCTCGCTGCGTGAATCCCCGATGTATGCCAAATTAAAACAAAAGGGCGCCACTTCCAAAAACCCGCTCAAGGAAAGCTTTGGCAATCCGCTCAACTTGTCCTATGTAATTCTTGCCCTTTTTGGCGCTACCATGGGACAGGGCGTTGTTTGGTATACAGGTCAATTCTACGCGCTCTACTATCTACAAAATATCTTCAAAGTGGACTTGATCAATTCCAACCTGATTGTTGGCGCCGCCTTGCTGGTCGGAACCCCCTTGTTTGTTTATTTTGGTGACCTTTCTGACAAGATCGGTCGTAAAAAGATTATGCTTACAGGCATGGTACTGGCTGTCCTGCTCTACTACCCAATTTATGGAGCAATGGCAGCATTTTCTCCCATCACACCCGATAAAGGCGGCCAATATTTCCTGTTCCCCTACTATGGTTATAACCCTTTCGCACTTTCTTTCCTGGTATTTCTGCAGGTCGTCTTTGTAACACTGGTTTATGCTCCAATTGCTTCTTTCCTGGTTGAGCTGTTCCCCACCAAGATTCGTTACACATCTATGTCGTTGCCTTATCACATCGGCAATGGTGTTTTTGGCGGCATGGTACCGATCATTGGGCTTTCGTTGATCAAAAGCACTGGAAATAATTTCGCTGGATTGTGGTATCCCATGGGTATAGCAGCAATTTGCGCAGTCGTTTGTTATCTGAAGATTCCTGAAACATCCCATGTTGATATTTCATCAGATGCGTCTGTCGCCTCGCTGCATGATGCTCCAAAATCAAACAATCAATAATTGCAATAGTTCAAACCAAATACCTTGAGTTTAGAGTCCGAATGGGTTATAAGTCTTGGCAAAAATCTAACGCAGTTCATTAGATTTTCCCCCAAGAAAAGAGTACCCGGTTAGTATCAGGCCTCTAAACTCAAGAAATTATTTCACAGGAGGATAATTTATGTCCGACAATAATCCCAAATTGGAAGGGGATGTCTACTACCCATCCGCCGAAGTCATCGCCCAGGCAAATCTAAAAGACTGGGGCAAAACCGCTGAATTCGCCCGAAATGATCCGCAAGCCTTTTGGGCCAAGGAAGCTGAGGAACTTGAATGGTATCAAAAATGGGACAAGGTACTGGACGATTCGAATAAACCATTCTTTAAATGGTTTACTGGCGCAAAAACCAATATTGTCCATAACGCTGTGGATAGGCATTTAAAAACCTACCGCAAGAACAAACTCGCCCTCATTTGGGAAAGCGAGGATGGCAAGATCGACCGCACGTTTTCCTATTACGCCTTGAATCGCGAGGTAAGCCGTATGGCAAATATCATTAAAGCCATGGGTGTAACCAAGGGTGAACGCGTAACCATTTACATGGGCCGTGTTCCAGAAATTGTGTTTGCAATGCTTGCCTGTGCCAAGATAGGCGCCATTCATTCTGTTGTATTTGGCGGTTTTTCAGTGGATGCCCTCCAAGGCCGAATTGCAGATAGTGAATCAAAGTTGGTCATCACCTGTGATGGTTCGTTCCAAAATGGCAAATTAGTGGAGCTTAAACGGATCGTTGATGACTCACTAAAGCATTGCCCATCCGTTGAAAATGTGATTGTTATCAAACGAACAGGACATGACATCCCGATGGAAGCTGGACGCGATCACTGGTATCATGATCTTTGTACGCTGCCCATCGCCAATGGCAAGTGTGCTACCGAAGTAATGGACGCCGAGGATCCCCTCTTTATCCTTTATACATCCGGTTCAACTGGTAAACCCAAAGCGATCCTTCACACCCATGGTGGCTATATGGTGGGAACTTATTCCACCCTTAAATATACATTTGATATTAAAGACGAAGACCGTTTCTGGTGCACCGCTGATCCGGGGTGGATTACTGGCCACTCATACATTGTATACGGGCCATTGATTAATGGCGCTACCGCGTTTATGTTTGAAGGTGGACCATCTTTTCCATATCCTAACCGATGGTGGCAATTAATCGAACGTTATGGCATTTCCATTTTCTACACCGCTCCCACTGCTATCCGCGGCTTGATGCGCTTTGGTGAAGCCTGGCCTAACAAACATGATCTTTCTTCTCTGCGCTTGCTCGGTTCGGTTGGTGAACCAATCAATCCTGAAGCCTGGAAATGGTTCTACCGCGTGATTGGCAAGGAAAAATGCCCGATTATGGACACCTGGTGGCAGACGGAAACTGGCGCATTCATGATCACTCCAACCCCAGTTGTACCTCTTAAACCTGGTTCAGGCACCCGCCCATTCTTTGGTCAGGAAGCAGAAATAGTGGACGAGGAAGGCAATCTGGTTGAAGATGGCGCTGAAGGCTACTTACTGCTCAAAAACCCGTGGCCTTCAATGCTGCGCACAATATATGGGGACCCGGATCGTTATGTGCGATCTTATTGGAGCAAATTTCCAGGCAAATATATGACTGGAGATTCTGCGCGGCGTGACAAGGACGGTTATTACTGGATTATTGGCCGCGTAGATGATGTAATCAAAGTATCCGGTCACCGCTTGGGCACTGCAGAGGTTGAATCAGCTCTCATCACTCACCCCGCAGTAGCCGAATCCGCGGCCATCGGATTGCCGCACGAAATCAAGGGACAGGCCATTTTCTGCTTTGTCCAACTGAAACCTGGTATCGCAGCCACCGAGGATCTTTCTGAAGAATTGCGCCAACATGTGGCCAAACATCTAGGACCCATCGCACGCCCAGAAGAAGTACGCTGGATCGACAAACTTCCCAAAACCCGATCGGGCAAGATCATGCGGCGTGTGTTGAAAGCCCGTGCTCAGGGTTTACCCGAAGGCGACCTTTCAACATTGGAAGAATAATCTCGACCCTTTTTTGTTAAAATAACTCTGCTGACATTCATTGTCCGCAGAGTTATTTTTTAAAGGAGCTATAGCCCATGAACCACGTAAAAAAGATGGTAATTTTCAAGCTTATATTTTTCATCGCTCTTACTGCTTGCAATGGACCGATAAATGAAAAAGCTTCCACACCAACTCCAACCGTTGATGTTCCAGATTCTGCGCCTTGGACGCAGATACCCAATACGCCGATTTCAAAGACCGAAATGCCCGTTTTTCAACCTACCCCAACCCCGTTTTCTGTGGGTACAGAAATTTCTTCACTCCCAACTGGACCACTGACAATTGTGGCCATTGGCGATAGTTTGACCCAGGGTGATGGCGATGAATCTGGGCAAGGTGGATATCCGGCCAGACTTAATATTTTAATCTCTTCACGAAGACCAGGTAGCCAGTTAATTAATTTAGGGAAGTCTGGTTGGACCTCAAGCGACCTGCTCAATGGGGTAAATGGAGAAGCAGCTATTATCCCACAGGCCCTTGCAGCCAATCCGGATATTGCAGTGGTTTGGATTGGATCCAACGACTTGTGGTATCTTTATGAATACGGTCCTGATCCCATGACAGTTGAAGCAGAACAACAAGATTTGGTGCAATTCCAGGCCAACATCGAATCAATTATTAGCCAATTGACGGGATCAGGCGCCAGAGTTTTTATCGCTCTACTTGATGACCAATCCAAACGACCTGTAGTAGCCAATCCATCTGACCCTGCGCAACCTGCATTTCCAGCAACAACAACCAAAGATCTGACCCTTATGTCCGCACATGTATTAGCATTTAATGAGATCATCCAGAAAATAGCCACCCAATACAACGCTGTCACTGTAGATTTCTATCACACCGATATTTTTTCCAACCCTGCCACACTTTACAGCGACGGAAATCACCCCAACACAACAGGGTATGAAATAATTACAAAAGCCTGGTTTGATGCCATCCAACCAGGTATAAAATAATCAAAAATCGGCGATGAGTATGGTTATACGCTATGAACAAATAGCCATTGATTGCTGGATATGAAGCCGGTCATGGTCGACCACGATTTCAACCAATTCTCGTATTGTAGTAGGCCCCAAGATTGTATGACGAGCGCGGCGTTCCCAATCAATAACAGAAAGACTCATCAATAAGTCGACTAGTTTTTCTCGTGTTGTAATAAATTCGTCAAAAACAGACACCGGATTCGCAAGATTATATTGGCGTTCATCCACCCACTGATCAGTTGACTGCCCGGCAATAAAGGCGTTATCCTCGCGAAGGATGGCTTCAATCCGCCCAATATTGACTTCTATATCAACATCTCGCAAATGTGACAATATTTCAAGCTGGGACCATTCGCCGGGTTGAGGACGTTGTACCCATTGCGCTTGTGAAAGCGTCCTTGAAAGCGTGTGAAGTACTGCCGGGGTCGCTTGTAAAAAAGCAAGCAGGGCTGAAGGAGATCCGTAATCAACCTTTAACGATGCAAACTCGCCCGACTCCAAAAAGTTATGCAAATCAGAAAAGTTTCCATTCATAAATCCATTCGCTGAAGTATCTCTTTCATTTCTCAGCAGAAATACTGGTAAGCCTGCCTTGCGAGATGGAATTACATCTCGTTCCAAACTGTCACCCACCATCAAAACTGGACCATCCACCCAGCCCATTTGAGCTAGAAATTCGGGATAATAGGAAACAGATGCCTTCGCAAAATGAAAGCTTTGATAGTCAGAGATTAGGGTAAAGGGGTATTTCTCAGGTGCGAGCCCGGCCCAACGTAAACGATGGAGAATTGCCTTACGTGGAAACAATGGATCTGTAGCTATGGCGACATTCCAACCTTGGGCAAATGCCCACTCAACCAAATCAACAGCCTCCGGGCGTGGGGTAGTTAATGATTGCAGTGATGGAAAAACTTCGTCATAGAAGTATTCTAACTCCGATTCCAATTCCTTTTGAGATATTCCGAGCGCTGGATAAAAATTTTCGCTGAATATTTCTTCGAGGGTAAGTTTTGTGCTTTTGCTTGCGTACATGATCTGCGTGCTGCGCAGCAATGCGTTGATGAATTGATCCGGTGGCACCCATTTCGACATATGTAGGGTCAACTTCTTAAAATATGCTGGAAGAAAAACATCCAGGTTTGTACCCAACAAAGTATCGTCCAAATCAAACAATAAGTTAAAAGTCATTTTTCAACTTCGAAGACAGGCGGAATTGGGTGGCATTCCCCACACCCAATTTGCGGTTCGAGCACGTCTCGTTTTGATTTTTCACAATACGCAAAAACTTGTACTCTGGTCATAAAAAATGCGCTAAGAGGTCGAGTGACGGTTGCACGAAGCTGGATGTACTCACACGAATTAGCGCGAGCTATCCCTGGGACTGGACATGATTTACAAAGCTGAGGATTCCATTTTTGGTTGGATGCATCGAGCAAACGACATTCTTCAACCGAACGACCGCGATAATAATCGCCATAAAAGTATTTACAGTCAATACCTGCAGGAGTACGCATTTCAGTATCCGATTTTTCCCGTTTTTTATTTACCGTTTTGAATTGCGATTGTAACACCAAAAAAGAAATCCCTAAACGCCAATGGCTTTCAGGGATTTAATGTCCGCCATTAATAAGAATGATTAAACGCGGGTAAGATATTCTCCGGTTCGAGTATCGACACGGATGGTATCTCCTTCTTTTACAAAATTGGGAACCTGTACAGATACGCCGGTTTCAACCTTGACTTTTTTGGTGACGCCCGTAGCGGTATCACCGCGTACAGCCACTTCAGCCGTAATAACCTTTAGATCAACGGAAGTGGGAAGTTCGATATCAATCGGCTCCCCCTCGTAAAAAGTCAATTTACACTCCATACCTTCCTTCAAATAACCAGCACTGTCACCCAGAACATCACCATTAATGGCAGGTTGATCATACGTTTCGCTATCCATAAAATGATAAAAATCACCATCGGAATAAAGATATGAAACATTGTGATAATCCAGACGTGCATCCGGAACACGATCGCCCGACTGAAAAGTCTTTTCAATATTCGCGCCAGTACGTAAATTACGCGCCTTAATCTTGATCGTGGCATTGCCACGGCCTGGTTTGTGGTGACCATATTCCAGTACCTTCAAGAGTTGACCATCGTACTCAAAAGTTACACCCTTACGGAGCTCATTTACATCGATCATTTCTTTCCTCTTTCGATTTTTGTTTCATTGAAATAAAAGCGGAATAATTATAGCATTGGTCAAGGCTAGCTGGCAAGGTAAGCACAATGCAGCACACCTTGTCAATAGAATTGGACTTGACGCGGAGAGACCGTCCTGACTTTTAACCTTGTTTCTTCTTTTCTTCTTCGCGCAAATCGAGTTTCATCTGGAGTTCAGCAAGTTGTTTATCTGATGCCGGGGAAGGGGCATCTGCCATAAGATCACGGCCTGCCTGGTTTTTGGGGAACGCTATTACTTCGCGAATATTAGGCTCATCTGCAAAAATCATCACCAATCGATCTATACCAGGAGCCATACCACCATGCGGCGGTGCCCCGTATTCAAAAGCCTCGATCATATGCCCAAATTTTGCTTGAATTTCTTCATTCTTTAAACCAAGTAACTGAAATACCCTTTGCTGAATATCACTGCGATGAATTCGGATAGAGCCAGACGCCGTCTCATAGCCGTTCAAAACCATATCGTATGCATCTGAAAGAATGGAGCCAGGATCGGTTTCGAATTTCGGAAGATCATCCATTTTTGGCATAGTAAATGGATGATGAGCAGCGTCCCATTTCTTTTCTTCATCTTTCCATTCAAACATTGGGAAATCCAAGATAAAGGCAAACGCAAGGACGTCCGGATTGGCCAATTTCAAACGGTCACGAAAGTGAAGTCGCAAAGCACTGAGCGTCTTATTAGTAACTGCCTTCTGGTCAGCCACAAATAACACCAAGTCGCCAGTTTTTGCGCCTGTAATCGTTTTCAAAGCTTCAACTTCTTCGGGCTTGATAAATTTCTGAGCAGTTCCCTTCACCCCATCGATAGTTAATGCCAGCGTGGCGAGCCCTTTTGCACCCTGTTCCTTTGCCAGGCTGGTCAAATCATCAACTTCTTTACGTGTGTAATCCGCACAACCAGGAACTATAATACATTTAATTACGCCACCCGCTTTGAGGACGCTTTGAAACACCATAAATTCGCTTTTAGCGAACACTTCACTAAGGCTATAAAGTTCCATCCCAAACCGTAGGTCGGGCTTATCACTTCCATATCGCTCAACAGATTCGGTATAAGTTAACCGTGGCCACGGGGATGATAAAAGCCGTTTATTGGGTAGCACATCCCTTACCAGAGCTGTAAACAAGTCTTCTATCACCGCAAGAACGTCATCTCGATGTACGAACGACATTTCGATATCAAGTTGAGTAAATTCAAGCTGCCGATCACCACGAAGATCTTCGTCCCGAAAACAGCGGGCTATTTGAAAGTATTTATCCAAACCAGAAACCATCAAAAGTTGCTTTAATTGTTGGGGCGACTGCGGTAAAGCATAAAATGTTCCCGGTTGAAGACGAGAAGGTACAAGGAAATCGCGCGCACCTTCGGGAGTTGTTTTAAAAAGCATTGGAGTTTCAATTTCAAGAAAGCCCAAGTCGCTCAAAAAGTCACGGATATACTTGATCACATTATGCCGTAAGATCAGGTTTTTTTGCATACGTTCATGCCGCAAGTCGAGATATCGATACTTCAAGCGGACAGCTTCTTCTGTGTCTTCATCCTTACTGACCAGAAAAGGCAGTGGTTTGGCTTGGTTTAGTACTTCCATCTGAACAACTTCTACCTCAATTTCGCCTGTAGCCATATTGGGGTTTTCAGCACCCTGGGGGCGCATCCTAACAATACCGGTTACCTGTAAAACCCACTCAGAGCGAGCGCTTTGCAACGCAGAAAGTTCTTTTTTGGCCGGATCGCCGACAACTTGAACAAGACCGTAGCGATCGCGCAAATCAATAAAAGTAACGCCGCCATGATCACGCTGGCGGTGAACCCATCCAGCCAGTGTTACAGTTTGACCAGCATTTGCAGCACGCAGATCGCCACAAGTGTGAGTTTTATACATACTTTCCTCCTTGGATAGACCAAAACCATCATATGGGCAAGGTAATTTATACAAAAAATATCGCCCGCCGCAGTTTACCATCAGCATTTCGATCACTGACCGATAAAAAGCACCGGGCGACTGGCGAAGTTACTTTTTGAGTTACACAGGCAAGAGTAGTGTGTCAGCCCAAAGCCAGTCTGCCGACAGATTATTATCATCAACTAAGGTGGATAAGAACAGCCAGCGTGACATACTGAATTGATTATAGCATATTTCAAGTTTCATAATTAAACCTTGTGATTTTTGGCACATCACACCATCCGTAAGGTATAATTGCTTATCCGTAAAAGAGCGGAAAATTTTTGATTCTGTCCGGTTTTATTTCCGGTAAGGCAACCTATGATGAAAAACCCTTTGATACTTCCTTCAGAATATTGGCAAAATTGCACTATCTCGACACAAGATATTGAATTTTTACAAAATTATCTTTTCGAAACCGAAATTCCTTTAACACCACATGAACTCATCTCAATTCTGGTAGATGAACGGATTCGCTTCGAGCAAGAGGCGCAAGCAAAAGCCCAGAAACATCGAGGTGATCTTTTTATCCCGAAAGAAATCTTCAAAATCGACCAGCAATTGATTTTTCCTGCACTAGGGTTAAAAAAAGGAATAGTAAAAGCTATTCGCCCTGGTAACAATGCGGACATCGGCAATTTTGATGTGCTTGATATTTTGATGGAAGATGGAATTACACGATATTTTGCGGCATCGCTTCAAGAACATAAATTAAATCTTCCGCCTGAAGAAAAAGACGATCCAGCAACTGACTCGATGGTAATTCTTGAAACTTACGGAAATGCACTCGAAAAAAAGTTGGACAAAGCACTTAAATCTGACGAGAACCTGGTTCGAATTGCCGGATCCTGGTTTCCGCATGCATTGCTAATCGATATAAGCACCGGGCATCTTAACTTGGCTGAAGCCGTCCTCGAAATGAATGGGGGTGAACCCCTGACCACAACCAGCCTCATCGAGCAATCCGGGGTTTCGCGTGATTCTAATGAAAAACTGACCGAATTCTCAATGAATTTTGCGCTTCAGGAGGATGGTCGCTTTGACGAAGTTGGTGCCATCGGTGAAGTTCAATGGTGTCTAAAACGCCTCGAACCGGACGAAGTCCAAAATATTCCCGCGGTATTAAACTTCAACCGGATCGATTATGATCGATCGATCTTGAATGAGCAAATGCTAGCTTTGGAGGCACAACTGGATGATGAACTGAGCGAAACTGAGCCCAGACCCTTGAAATCTGGCGAAGCAGTTATCGTCCTGACGTATCCTCATTGGCGAGCTGGCACTCTACCAATTTCATCACGAGTGGAAGCCTTCTTTCCGACCGCGCTCGAATCCCCCCGAATAAGGTTCACTATCATCGATGGGAAGAGCGGGGAAAGAATTCCAGCATGGGTCGTGCGGAATTATGGATATGTATTCGGTTTACGCAAATGGTACGAGAAGCAAAAATTGATCCCTGGCGCTTATCTGGTAGTTCGACTAAGCAAAAAGCCTGGCGAAATAATTCTGGAAGCCAAAACACATCGTCCCAATCGAGATTGGGTTCGCACGGTACTTGCAGGTACAGATGGTGGATTGGTATTTGCGGTTTTGAAACAAGAAATTACCTGTGAATACAATGAACGCATGGCGTTAGTAGTTCCAGATATTAATGCAGTCGATGCGGCATTTTTACAAGTAACAAAAAATCATATACCTCTTCAAAAATTAATCCACGACATGCTCAGAGAGTTGGCCAAGCTTACCCCTCAGGGACATGTCCACGCCGAGGAACTTTATTCAGCTGTGAATATTTTACGCCGCATCCCACCTGCCCCCTTATTTTCGTTGCTGGCCTCAACCAAGGGTTTTGTCCATGTGGGCGATCTACACTATCGTCTCGCAGAAAACATCTCCGAGGAGGAATAAATGAGCCTGGTCAAACCAACTTTACAAACCCATTTTCATGTTGATTTTGATTGGTGGAAGCAAAATGAAAACGACTGGCACGTACATTTGCGCAGCTTACTGTGCGCAGATCATCGAGACAAATTGGCCGAAATGGTCACCGGAACAATGATCGATTTCATTGACCCTGAAACTGCTGAAGTTCGCCAAATGGATGGTTTACAACAAATTATTCTTTCTCACTGCGCCAGCCAGCCCGATTTCATAACCGGACAAACCCAGCTTGTGGAAGGAGTGTTTCGAATATTCCTCGCAAATGGCAATAGCCCGCTAACTCCAATGGAATTAGCCGAACGACTTGGTCGACCAGCAAACACAATTTTGATAACTCTTTCTGGTCCACGGGTTTATAAGGGCATTCGTCCCATTCTGGATTAACACATAACTTGCCTCTGTAGCTCAATGGACAGAGCAGCAGCCTTCTAAGCTGTTGGTTGTGGGTTCGATCCCCGCCAGAGGCACCAGGTTTAAATTACCCGTATATAAAGTTCATTTTTCGGGCCACTGGTACAGGTGGTTTTTATTGTTGATCATCCCTGAATAAATTAAAAGAAATTTTCACCACGCCAGCGCCCAGACTTGCACACAGATTTTATTTGTGTTAATATTCTAAATGACAATAAAAATTATTAATTACTAGCCTTGGAGAAAACGATATGTCAACAAGATTTGGGATTATTAAATTTGCTGGTATAGAGCAGACCATTGTTGGAGATGATATTATAGTTGGTCAAAAAGCCCCTGAATTCATCATTCAGAAAACGGATTGGTCATTAAGCAAGGGTTTAAAAGAAACTGCGGGAAAGGTTCGAATTATCGCAGCAATCCCATCACTAGATACTCCTGTTTGCGACCGCGAGACTCGACGTTTCAACATAGAAGCCGCCAATTTGGGCCAGGATATAGCTATTATGGTCATCAGTATGGATCTGCCGGTTGCTCAAAAACGTTGGTGCGGTGCTGCGGGTATTGAGCAGCTCATAACTGTATCGGATGTAGTCAAAGCCGATTTTGGCAAAAAATATGCCACGTTAATGAAAGAAGTCCGAATTCTGCGTCGTGCTGTTTTTGTTATCGATAAAAAAGGGATCGTTTCATACGCGGCGTATATGGCCACGAATGGGAATGAACCCAACTATGAGGAAGTACTTGCCGCAGCAAGGAAAGCCATCGCCGAGTAACACCGTCCGTTAAGATTAATGCTTTAACCAAAACCAATACCGATGGAGTTCAACATCGAGCAAATATGAGCGGTTTTTAGGATTTGTTTTTACCACTTGTCATTTTATACACGGATGGATTTCCGCTTTTCGTTGGATGCTTGGCAATTTGCTAAAGTGAATTATCTCTGTCCGAATATGAATATGAATGAACGCTCTGGGGAAAAAATACCGGAGCTGTGGAACATCTTATCTGAGAAAGTATTTCAATGGCTTTCTCAAGGGAGATCCTATGACAATTGTTATTCGAAAACCACAATTTAGATCGGACCAACATGAAAGACCTCGTACTATAGTAGAAACCATTAGCTGGCAAGTTCGGGTCCAATCACATGTTTGGAGCCCACCAACGGATCTTTACGAAATCGAAAAGGCTTATGTGGTGCGAGTCGAGGTTGCTGGCATGCGCCAGCAGGACTTTTCAGTACAAATAGACAACAATTATCTGATTATCAATGGCACCAGAACCGAAAAACCTGAGCGGCGCGCATACTATCAAATGGAAGTTCGTTTTAATGAATTCAGTACCGTTGTCGCAATTCCAGGCGCTGTTAATACCGAAAATGCAAACGCCGAATATGACGATGGGTTTCTCATCGTTACACTGCCCAAATCGTAATTCGCTATTCAATATCAAAAAAGGAATCTGAAGATTTTTATGCCCGCATCCCGTTGGCACTCCAACCCTACTGAACTTTTTGAATGGATAGACGAGAATGATACTGAATTACTGGATATGCTCATGCCTTCCATCTTTGCACGCTTTAACCCAAACAAGGGCGAAATAGAAACTGAAGAAAAACAGACTCCTTCTACCGACACAACCGAATTTTCGCCCGAGGTAGTACCTATCCTTCCACTGAGAGGCGTGGTTGTGTTTCCGCAAACTGCCGTTCCGTTGACCATCGGTCAACCCCGCTCGATAAAGCTAGTGGATGATGTTGTCGCTGGTACACGCTTTATCGGCCTGGTAGCTGCGAAAGATCCTAATCTCGAAACTCCTAACCCGGAAGATTTATATACAATAGGAACACTGGCTACCATTCATCGGCTTTTGCGTGCCCCTGATGGTACCATTCGACTTTTGGTACAAGGTGTTGAACGGTTCAAATTATTAGAATTTACCCAAACCGACCCTTACCTGATGGCGCGCATCGAACGCCTTCCCGAAACTTTGGAGACTGGCATTGAAACCGATGCATTGGCACGAAACGCTCGTGAACAGTTCTCAGCTATCGCAGAATTAATTCCTTCCTTTCCACGTGAACTGGTTAGCTCAATTACTGGCATCGAAGACCCGTTGCAGACAGTTTATTCCATTGTCAATTTCCAACGAATTGAGTTGAATGAAGCACAAAAACTTCTCGAAATTGATTCAGTTACGGAAAAATTACGAAGGTTAGTCAGTTTTCTTGCCCGCGAAACCGAAGTACTTCAACTGGGACAAAAAATCCAGAATGAAGCTCGTTCTGAAATAGACAAAGTTCAACGTGAATATTTTTTGCGCGAGCAGTTGAAAGCAATCCAGAAAGAACTCGGCGAACGCGATGAGCAAACAGTGGAGGTCGACGAGTTCCGTAAGAAAATTGAAGCAATTAAAATGCCCGAAGAAGCTCTAAAGCAAGCCAGTAGAGAATTGGAGCGTCTTTCCAAATTGCCTACCGCTGCTGCAGAATATGGGGTTATCCGCACCTATTTGGATTGGCTGGTGACTCTTCCCTGGGCAGAAAGTACTGTGGATAATTTAGATATAACCCATGCCCGCGAAGTGCTCGAAAAAGATCATCACGGCTTGAGCGATATCAAGGAACGAATATTGGAATTTCTTGCTGTTCGCAAGCTGCGCTTGGAACGGAAAGACGATCAAACAATATCCGATGATGTTATCCGCCGTGATCGCGAAGGTGTGATCTTATGCTTTGTCGGTCCTCCTGGCGTTGGCAAGACATCACTTGGGCAATCCATAGCACGTGCAATGGGTCGAAAATTCATCCGCGCATCCTTAGGCGGTCTTCGCGATGAAGCAGAGATTCGTGGTCATCGGCGCACTTATATTGGGGCAATGCCAGGACGCATCTTGCAATCCCTTAGACGTGTTGAATCGCGCAACCCAGTCTTCATGCTTGATGAGATTGACAAACTTACCACGGATTTTCACGGAGATCCCGCCTCAGCCTTGCTCGAGGTTTTGGATCCAGAACAAAACGGCGAATTCCGCGACAATTATCTCGAAGTCGCTTATGACTTGTCACAAGTCATGTTCATTACTACTGCAAATACACTTGAAACCATTCCCGGCCCTCTAAGAGATCGAATGGAGATTATAGCGCTTTCAGGCTATACGGAAGGGGAGAAGGTAGCTATCGCCAAAGGATATCTCATTCCTCGCCAGATTCGCGAAAACGGGCTGAGAATAAATGAAGTTTCATTCGATGATGAAGCTTTAAAAGCCATCATCCAGCTCTATACTCGCGAAGCTGGTGTAAGAAATCTGGAAAGAAATATTGGTTCAATTTGCCGGAAAATTGGCACCAGAATAGCCGAATGTAAGGGTACAGATTTCCATGTCACGCCAATTCTGGTCAAGGAATTCTTAAGCCACCCACCCTTTCAAGGACCAGATGAACTAAATATGCGTACATCAGTGCCAGGCGTTGTACCCGGATTAGCCTGGACACCATACGGTGGGGATGTGCTCTTCATAGAGGCTACTCAAATGCCTGGGGCAAAAGGATTCCAGATTACCGGTTCAGTTGGAAATGTGATGCAAGAATCGGCCCGGGCAGCGATGTCCTATGTACGTTCTCACGCCGAACAATTGGGACTGGCAAAGAATTTTTTTGAGAAATCTGATTTTCATTTACATATCCCAGCCGGAGCTCAGCCCAAAGATGGTCCTTCAGCGGGTGTCACTATCGCTACAGCTCTTACCTCACTAATATCTGGAAGAATTGTCAAACCCGCCTTGGGAATGACAGGCGAAATTACACTGCGAGGCAAGGTTTTGCCGATTGGTGGTGTGAAAGAAAAAGTTCTCGCAGGTCATCGAAATGGATTAAGAACGATCATCCTACCCAAGCGTAACCAGCCCGATCTTGATGATGTTCCCTATGAAATTCAACAAGCCATGACCTTTATTTTTGCAGAAAACGTAGATGAAGTTTTGGCTGCAGCTTTGGAACCAGCAGTTAAGTCCACGCGAAAAACAAAAAGCAAAAAAGCGGAAGAAACATCAACCAACCCAGTCCGGAAGGTAAGATCAAAGGAACCCGCGAATGGCTAAAATCATGCTGGCTGAAGACGACGTAACAATGCTTTCACTTCTGAAAACCCTCTTACGGCTGGAAGGATTTGAGACTGTAACCCTTCGTGAGCACGAGAACGTTGTAGATTCGATCTATCGTGAACATCCAGATGCCATCCTTCTGGATGTTCACTTGACACAAGGGAATGGGGTTGATCTATTACGCGAAATCCGCTCCGATTTCCAATTGCACAATGTCCTGGTCATTATGCAATCAGGAATGAATTTAATGGATGAATGCAAAGCAGCCGGGGCTGATTTTTTTTTACTAAAGCCCTATATGCCAGATGCTCTCATCAAAGCAATTAGAGACGGTCTCGCTCAACGGAAGCTATAATGATTATTACACTGACCGTTTACAACAACCAATTTTCTAAAACTTAGGTAAGTGTCTGGTTTCCACTCGAGCATTCCAGTATCATCGTGATTATGCTAATGCACTGAATTTATAGCAAACCGCTGGGGAAGGGATTAGCATAGGCTCTGCAGATTTACCTGACGAGATAGTAAAAAAACTTAACACGATCCGGATTTATTTCTTGTCGCTGAAGATGATGACCAATTGATAGGTACAGTAATCGGTGGTTTTGATATGCGCCGCGGAATGGTTTACCACCTGGCTGTAGCCATGGAATATCGCCATCAAGAAATAGCCTCACGGCTGATGGAAGAAGTCGAATTGAGGCTTCGCGCCAAAGATGTCGCAAAGCCTACTTGTTGGCTAAAAAAGGTAATCAAATTGCCATATCTTTTTATGAAGTAGCCGGCTGGCGCGAAATGGACCATGTACAGATTTTTGGCAAAATATTTTAAATATAAATACATAAACGGATGAATGAAATGCGTTTTGGCATACTGACAATTTCCGATCGCTCTTTTCGTAATGAACGTCCAGATACATCAGGTCCTGCACTTGAAAAGGCCGTTATTTCGCATGGGTGGCAGGTTGTGAAGACCGAAATCATACCTGATGAGATAGAATTTATAAAAATAAAGCTTATTGAGTGGTCCGATTCCGAACAACTTGATATCTTACTTACGACTGGTGGCACCGGTTTTTCCCCCAGAGATGTAACACCCGATGCAACCCGTTCGATTATTGAACGGTTTACACCTGGTTTGGATGAAGCCATGCGCGCAGCCAGTTTGCTGGTCACGCCTCATGCCATGCTATCGCGAGCGATTTCAGGCATTCGTAAACGAACTATCATCATCAATTTGCCAGGCAGCCCTAAAGGCGCAGTGGAAAATATGCAAGTTATCGCCCCAGTATTGGAACACGCAACTCAACTTTTAAACGAAGATCCTCGCTCAGAAAAAGGTCATTAATATTTATTTCAACCTCTCCCATATGGATTAAGTTTGTGGTATAAGAAACATACCCTGCGGTGTTCGTGATGTTGCACTCTCGGTTTTGAGCCAACACCCACCAAACGGATCCCTCATCTTTCGGACGCGACGCGATAGGCCTGAGCCAAGGCGAAGCTGCCGGGTTGGGATCCACCTGCGAAAGCAGGTTCAAAACTTCGCAACACACGGCATCTGCGGGGTATTTATTTAACCGTATTGACGCGCACAAGCGTCTTTTTTTGTTTAAGATACACATATCGTTGACACTCTCATTCGATCGGTGTATTCTTTAGCATAAAGAATACAAAGGTTCACTTGATCAATATCAAAGGAGAGATTATGAATAAAAACACAACATTAGGTGAAGTCTCTGGTTACCTCGCAACACCACACAGCCCAGGGCCATGGCCTGCGATCATCGTTATTCAGGAATGGTGGGGACTTGATCAACAAACCAAATCCATCGCCAGCCGATTCGCCGAAAATGGATACCTGGCCTTCTCGCCGGACCTTTACCATGGCGAGCTTGCCGAACTTGGTGACGGGAACAAAGCCATGTCGCTTGTGCAAAAATATGGATCTGGCGCTCCTGCAGAGCTGAACAATATTTTTGACGCGCTAAAAAGTTATCCGGAATGCACCGGCAAGATTGGGAGCGTTGGCTTCTGTTTTGGCGGACGTATGTCACTTACATTAGGCATCAATCGTCCTCTTGATGCAATCTGCACTTTTTACGGCGGGGGTATGCAACAAATTTTCAATCAACTGGGGGCGATTAAATGCCCGGTTCTTGGCTTCTTTGGCGACCAAGATGTATCAATTCCAGTTGGAACTGTGGAACAATTTGATCTCCTTCTGGATCAAATCGGCGTAGAACACGAAGTGATTGTCTATCCGAATTCCGGTCATGCATTTTTCCGCGATAGCGATTTAAGTGTGTATAAACCAGATGCAGCAAATGACGCCTGGGATCGAGCCTCCAAATTCTTTCAAAAAAACTTATTTCCAGGTTTAGGGTAAATATCCACTCATGCTTAAATCTTTTAATCATGTTTACACTTAACCAACTTGCGGTAATCGAAGCCCCCCTTAATTCAAGAGTTTTCCTAAACGGCATGGCCGGCACAGGAAAAACAACTGCTTCCATTGAGCGGATGAAGTTCTTGCTCAAAAAAAGAATTCCATCCGACCAGATATTGATCCTGACACCTCAGCGAACTCTTCAGGAGCCCTACTTAAATATCCTGCACAGCCCTGAAATGTCACCGGGAGGCGAAGTAACCCCGGCAACCGTGGCTGGCATCGCCCGTCGGATGGTGGATTTATTCTGGCCTTTGGCAGCTGAAATGGCGGGATTCGCCCATCCAGAAAAACCACCTGTATTTCTAACAATTGAAACTGCCCAATATTATATGGCCCGCCTCGTTCGACCACACCTGGATGAAGGTTGGTTTGAATCCATTGTGATCGACAGGAATCGCCTTTACAGCCAGATATTGGATAATTTGAACAAATCCGCAATGATTGGTTTCCCTCAAGAACAGATTGGAGAACGTCTGACCGAAGCTTGGGCAGGTGAACCAGCCCAGCGACGAGTCTACATTGATGCGCAATCTTGTGCCAGTGAATTTCGCCAGTATTGCTTCGAACATAATCTGCTCGACTTTTCGCTACAGTTGGAGATTTTTTCCAATATCCTCTGGAACGACACCACTGTTCGCAACTATCTTCAACGCACTTACCGCCACATCATCTATGATAATGTTGAAGAAGATATACCCATCGCCCACGATATCATCGCTGATTGGTTGCCAGAGTGTAATTCAGCATTGCTTGTTTTCGATGACGGTGCCGGTTACCGGCGTTTCCTGGGGGCCGACCCAGAATCTGCCCATAATTTAGCGAATTTATGCACAGAAATAATCGTTCTTGATCAATCATTTGTTATTCATCCAGAGTTAATTGGTTTATCAAATGCCCTGGTGGAAATAGTTGATCCATCAGGGACAAATAATAATCCTAAAAATGAAACACCATCTTTTGATAATATTCTTTCGATCATCGCTGCGCGTTTCTATCCAGAAATGCTGGATTCTGTTGCCGCTGAAATTCGGCGCCTTATCGATCAAGAAAATTTTCAGCCTTCCGAAATTGTTATATTAGCCCCCTATTTAAGTGATGCTCTTCGTTTTTCTCTTACGAATCGGCTCAATGCGCACGGCATTGCAGTCAGATCTCATCGTCCTTCACGTTCTTTACGTGAGGAACCAGCCAGTAAATGCCTGCTCACATTAGCCGCCCTCGCCCACCCTGCTTGGGATATCCGGCCTGCAAAATTTGACCTGGCCTACTGCCTTATCCAATCGATTGAAGGGCTGGATCTGGTGCGTGCCCAATTACTCACAGAAATCGTTTATCGAGCTAAAGACCAATCGCTTTCTCCTTTTGAAAAGATCATTCCCAACCTGCAAGAACGAATAACTTTTTTGTTTGGCTCCCGCTTTGAAACCTTGAGAGCATGGATAGAGGCCTATCGACTTGAACCTCCACTGCCTCTTGATCATTTTCTGCGAAGGCTATTCGGCGAAGTATTATCTCAGCCCGGATTTGGCTTTCATTCCAGTTTCGACTCAGCCAGGGTTGCAGCCAGTCTGATTGAATCAGTACAAAAATTCCGCTGGTCGCTGGAACCAACCTTCGACCTTTCTTCACAACCGGAAATTGGAAAAGAATATATAGCAATGCTTAACGATGGTGTTATCGCCGCCCAGTATGTTTCAGCTTGGAATAATGGCAACGATAATGCTGTTTTAATTGCCCCAGCTCATACTTTTCTCATGGGTAACCAACCTGTAGATATCCAATTCTGGCTTGATGCTGGCTCCAATGGCTGGTACGAAAGATTGTTCCAACCACTGACTCACCCCCACGTGCTTTCTCGACAATGGATTCCCGGGCAAACCTGGACCGATTTCGACGAGGTACAAGCTAACAATGCAAGCCTTGCTAGATTAATAACAGGACTTCTGAGCCGATGCCGTTTCAAAATTTATCTGGGACTGACCGAACTCGGTGAAAGCGGCTATGAACAACGAGGTGTGATGATCAGAGCATTTCAAAACGTGCTTCAACTCCATACCCAAAAAACCAAATAACCTACTCATTCAAGTAGGTTATTTGGGTAAAGAAAATATTTATTAGAGCTTTGAATTAATGGTTTTGAAGATATTAGAAACCAACGGACCCATGATTGTCAACGCGGCAATTACGACAACTGCAACCAAAACAAGAATTAAAGCATATTCAACCATACCTTGACCGCGTTCTCTGATAGAGAGTAACATAATTTTTCCTCCTTCCGCAAGAATATTACACACTTATATTATAGCTACTTTTTGAAATATTAAACTAAAGTTAAAGTTTGAAATTGATTAACAATTAACAAATTACATATCTTGATCATTTAACAAC
>CAIMZS010000094.1 GCA_903846015.1 uncultured Anaerolineae bacterium
AGTAGTCCATTGTGGAATGAAGCTCCTGACTCGCGCGGGAGCTTATAGGAACTTATAAATTGGAACCTTGTACTGCTTCGCAAAGCAAGGAAATAGGTCCACAGATGACGCAGATTACGCAGATTTTTAAGAACTTTAATGCACGTAGAATCTGTGAAATCTCGCGAAGCGGTTGTTCCATCAGTGGAAATCACTTTTCCAGCTTGTCCGGGTTAGGTATTCGTAAAATTTATTATAGGTAGGAAGATGGAAATCTACGAACAAGAAACGAAATTATACAAAGCCCTGATGCACCCTGCTCGAATTGCTATCCTTGATCTTCTAGGGGAAGGTGAGGCTTGCGTCTGTCATATGGAGGCAACTTTCGGATATCGTCAGGCGTATATTTCCCAGCAGTTGATGGCCTTACGCGATGCCGGTCTGGTGGATGACCGCCGCGATGGCTTGAATATCTACTATCACATCACCCGCCCTGAAATTTTTGCCGTGTTAGATGCGATGCGCCAGATGACCGGTGTGCGCCCCACAGTTGCCAAACCTGCGCCAAATACTTGCACTTGCCCACACTGCACCGGGGAACCTGCAATGAAAATACAGCCGCTTCAAAATTAGGCACTCTTTTTTTGCCAAACTACATTCATCTTTCTGAATAGAAAATAAGGAGAATTTATCCATGCAAACTCAACTGACTCAAGAACAGGCGCAGAAACCTTCAGCGCGCTTCGAGTGGCGCGCCTGGGGATTGGTCGCACTGGCGGCTGTGATCTGGTTCGCGCTTTATAACGTGATCGAACCCTTTGCAAACTGGATTGCTTATGGCTTATTAGCCCTATCACGCGATTCACACCTGGGTCAGTCGCTGGCCTTCTTCTTTTACGATGTTCCCAAAATCATCCTGCTGCTGGGTGGCATGATCTTTCTGATCACCATGCTGCGCTCGTTCTTCAGCGCCGAGCAAACCCGCGCCTGGCTGGGTGGCAAACGCGAAGGCGTCGGCAATGTATTGGCGGCAGCGCTCGGTATCATCACGCCCTTTTGCTCGTGCTCGGCAGTTCCGCTCTTTATCGGTTTCGTTGAATCCGGCATTCCGCTGGGTGTCACCTTCTCCTTCCTGATCTCCGCCCCGGTGGTCAATGAAGTCGCGCTGGTCATGTTGTTTGGCATGTTCGGCTGGAAGGTGGCCGGGCTGTACCTGGTTTCAGGGCTGACGATTGCCATTGTGGCAGGGGTGATCATCGGCCGCCTGAAATTGGAACGCTACGTCGAAGATTTTGTCTGGCAGATCAAGGTCGGCAAGGGCATAAATATGCCCGAACAGCCCACCTGGAGCAACCGCTTTGAAGTCGCCTGGGCCAGTACCAAAGAAATCGTCAGCAAGGTCTGGTTGTATGTAGTGGTGGGTATTGCCGTTGGGGCAGGGATTCACGGTTACGTGCCTGAAAGCGCCCTGGCCGGCATCCTGGGCAAGCAGGCCTGGTGGAGCGTCCCGGCCGCGGTGCTGTTGGGTGTGCCGCTCTATTCAAATGCGGCTGGCATCATCCCGATCGTGCACGCTCTGATGGAAAAAGGCGCGGCGCTTGGCACAGTGCTGGCCTTCATGATGGCGGTCGTCGGGCTGAGCCTGCCGGAACTGGTCATCTTGCGGCGTGTGCTCAAACCCCAGTTGATCGCCGTGTTTGTAGGAGTGGTGGCGTTTGCCATCATCATCACCGGCTATCTGTTCAATCTTGTGTTTTAGGGAATGCTCACCCCATTTATATGACATTCTTCCTTGAC
>CAIMZS010000095.1 GCA_903846015.1 uncultured Anaerolineae bacterium
CCCAAGAATCAAAGATTCGGGAGAGTTTGCGCCGCTGTGAGCGAATTCTGGCGGGGAGGCAAAACCGGATTCAGCTAGCTGCTCGTCCATTTTCAAGAAGTTAGCGTAACCGTTGTGCAATCATCTCGAAAAGCGTAAAAAGTGGCAAAAAATAATTAGGTGGAACAGGCTCTTTTGAAGCCGGAAAAAGAAGAATTTTACCCGCAAGTGAACTGGCGGGGCTGAACTTTAACAACATACCTTCTGAATTCAGGATGACTTTAGCCGAAGTGTGAGCAGCAACCTGAACCTGGCGCTTGATGCCCATTTTACGGATCTTGAGCTGGTTCTGATCGGGCTGTGCGTGCTGCTCAATCCAAACGGCAGCCCACCGAATAAAGTTGGCGGCGAAAATAGTCATGGCTTCCTGTAAATAAATGGCTGGTTCTGAGCGAACCTTGATGCGATGCAGATAGAAAACCTGCTTGGTTTCCTTGATTCCAGCCTCGATATCTTGGCGGCTATTGTACTTACCAAACCAGCCAGGCAAATCTTGTGTCACCGGGGCGTCGCCAAAATAGACCAGGGCGCTGTGCTTGAGCTTTTTGTCGCCAGTATGAAAACGTTCCAGTCCAAGGGAGAGCGGGTAGGGACAATTATCCAGCTTGTGAGCAGACCAGGCAACCATTTCGGCATTCTTGCCAACCCGTGTCCAGGTATTTTCTGGCAGAACCAACTTCTGCAAAGCCTGAACCACTTTGTGGCTATGCAATTTGGTGTAGAGTTCATAGCCCATTTCAATGAGTAAAGCAATGTTGGCATATGTGCCAAAGCCAGCATCCAACCGAAAACAGATTTTGCTGGGGTCAGGGTTGTCTGCGTTCTCCTGTTCAAAACGCTGCAAGCGGGTTCGCAAGATTTTCTCCTGTTCCATCTGAGCCTGGAGCAAGTGCAACGTCTTTTCGAGCCGTTTCTGGGCGGTTTCAATCGCCTGTTGGCGGCGAAGACCGCGTCGTTCGAGGCTTTGGATGCGTCCCGGTTTGGTTTTTTGGTTGAGTTGAGCCTCCTGAAGTTGAACCAGGGTTTCCTGTTTGGCAGAATATGCCTTTTCCAGGGCGGCTTTCTGGTCTTCCAGCCGTTTTTCGGTGGGCTGACACTCTCGTTGGAAGGCTTCTATCCGTCCCTGGAGCAATTCCGTTCTCCGGCGTGGGCGCAATTCCGTCCGCTTTTCTGCGGCCAGCACCAATCCTTCCGCCTGGGTGCAAGAAACCGTATCGCCAGCATGATGCTCCACCGATAGCCACAATCGTCCATACGTGGGACTGTGAAAGCTGGTCACACCAGCCTGGTAACCCAACCGAATTTCATCATCCATGTGCCCGTAGGCTGCGTTCGGGTATGTTCGACTGGTGTTTGATACGGGAATGCCGGTCAGGTCACCATCTTGCTCGACTGTTTTGCCCTGTCGTTGGATCAATTTCAACTCACTTTCGATAAATGGCTTGCCAACCCGTTCCAACACTGCCACCAGCACCCGGGCTTCTTCCCAACTCAGCTTGCCCATTGTGCGGCTTACTCCGCTGTAGTCAGCCCAACTGCTTTGTCCCCAGGCTTGTGCTACTGCCAGGTCTTTGTCCAGGGGGTGCGCCGCAAGGCTGATATCCTGTAGATGCTTCGCTCCGGTCAATATCGCCACAAATAATTCAAGAACTTTTGCCTGGGGCGGGTGTTCATAGTTTTTCTGGCCAATTTTCACGGCTTCGATACCTGCTATGAGACCAATTTCTTGTGCAAATTTTCCCCAGACCACCACTAGGGCGTGTTGGGTTTCTTGTTCCGGTCGGTTTGCCATTGCCATTCCTGTTTTCTAAGGTGGCTTTAGCTTACGTCATCCTGATTCAGTTGGTAAGGTTCGATCTTTTTCTTGCTATTTTTTGCCGTTTTTCACGATTCGGCTTCTGATTGCACCACCGTTACGTGAGTTGGTGGGACCCAGGCCACCACTGCCTGGACGTCGCCGGGTTGGTCCGGGTTGCCAGGGATTGGATCATCGAGTTTGGAAATTCCCTTGGCTGCCAGGTAGTC
>CAIMZS010000096.1 GCA_903846015.1 uncultured Anaerolineae bacterium
AGAAATTCAAAAAAGAGCTCAAAAGGTGCTCCCGTTGGGGGTAAATTCCAACTTTCGATACTGGGGTGAAGGAATTACACCATACGTAAAAAAAGGAAAGGGGTCGCATTTGTGGGACGTGGGTGGAAATGAATACATTGATTATCGTATGGCATTTGGTCCGATAATTTTAGGCCATGCCTATGATGCAGTAGATCAAAAGGTGGTTGATGAAATTAAAAACGGTGTATTATTTGCAATGACGGGCGAATTGGAATTGGACGTTGCCGAGATGATTGTCGATATGTGTCCGGCAATTGAGATGGTTCGCATGGCATGCTCAGGAACCGAAGCAACAATGCATGCCATCCGCGTGGCACGGGCCTATACTGGACGCGAGATCATCCTGAAATTTGAGGGAAATTATCATGGCTTTCATGATCACACTTTGTGGTCAACATACGCACCAATTGAAGCCTATGGCAACCGGCGCAGCCCCATTCCCGTTCCTGCTTCGTCCGGGATCCCGCGCGTGCTTGGTGAAAAAATTATTACATTGCCATTTAATGATTTTGAAGGTTTTGAGCGTGTAATGCGATCATTTGGTGAGCAAATAGCTGCTGTTATTACTGAGCCGTGCCAGGGAAATTGTGGAGCAATCTTACCTCAGCCGGGATTCCTTGAATTGATACGCCAGAAAACTGAGGAATACGGGACCGTTTTCATTCTTGATGAGGTCAAGACAGGCTTTCGGATTGCCAGGGGCGGCGCGCAGGAATATTACAATCTGAAGCCTGACATGGCGACATACGCCAAGGCCCTCGGCAATGGTTATCCTGTGGCTGCGTTTGGCGGTAGAAAAGAGATCATGAGTATCATTGGTCATGGTGTTTCACAGGGTGGAACATATACCAATAATAAGCCAGGAATCGCTGGAGCGTATGCCACACTCAAGGTAATGCAGAATGAACCGGTTTTTGAAACCATTAACTCTCGTGGTACGCGATTGATGAACGGGTTAAAAGAAATTTTTGAGGAAAATAATATACAGGCAGTGTTCAATGGTTACCCAGGCATGTTCAGTTTTGCGTTGGGTGTTGAGAATGTCACCTGCCAGCGAGATTGGTCCGTGAGCGAAAGGGATTATTACCTACGTCTGGCAGAGGCTGCGATGGAGCGCGGTATTATGCCCGATTACGATGCTCGAGAGCCCTGGTTTATGTGTTATTCGCATTCGGAAGCAGATGTTGACAAGACTCTCGAAGTGTATGCAGAAGTTGTAAAAACGGTGAAATAATGAACAAGCTTACAACACAAGAAATTGTAGAAATGAACCGGGAATACACTTTTTTTTCCTGGTCGGTTCAAGGACAGGTCAATCCCATTCCCGTGGAAAGAGCAGAAGGTATTTATTTCTGGGATACAGATGGAAAGCGCTACATCGATTTTTCATCGCAATTGATGAATACAAATATTGGCCATCAAAATCCCAGGGTGGTAAAGGCTATCCAGGATCAGGCTGCGAAATTATGCTTTGTGCACCCAGGGAGCGCCACGGATGTGCGCGGATTGCTCGGCAAGAAATTGGCCGAAGTTACTCCTGGAGATCTAAAGAAAACCTTTTTTGCATTGGGTGGTTCGGAAGCCAACGAGAATGCAATTAAGATTGCCAGGTTTTTCACAGGCAGGCACAAAATCCTTGCGCGTTATCGTTCCTATCATGGGGCAACGCATGGCTCGATTGCCTTGACGGGTGATTATCGCAGGCTGGCAGTGGAGCCGGTAATGCCGGGTGGGGTGCACTTTCTCGACCCATTCTGCTATCGCTGCCCGTTTGGGCAAAAGCCCGAATCTTGCAAACGCGAATGTATCAGTCATTTGGAAGAGGTGATTAAATACGAAGGCCCAGATAAGATCGCTGCGATCATTATGGAAGGGGTGGTTGGGTCGAATGGGCTGATCATTCCCCCAGATGATTACTGGCCGCGTGTTCGCGAGTTGTGCGATAAATACGGTATTTTGCTTATCTCTGATGAAGTAATGAGTGGTTGGGGCCGAACCGGCAAATGGTTTGCCGTGGATAACTGGGGTGTGACCCCTGATATTATCACTACCGCCAAAGGCATCACGAGCGGGTATGTTCCTTTGGGTGCAGTCATCGTCTCTGAAAAAATCGCCAAATTTTTTGATGATAAATATCTATATGCGGGTCTTACATACAACGGACACGCGCTGGCTTGCGCCGCGGCTCTGGCGACTATCGAGGTCTACGATGAGGAGCATTTGATTCAAAATGCTGTTACACAGGGAAAGTACCTGGGCGAGGCGCTTGAAGACATTAAACAGCGTCATGTTTCGGTTGGCGATGTGCGCTATATCGGGTTGTTTTCAACAATAGAATTGGTAGCAAACCGGCAGACAAAAGAAAGCATGCCTGCGTCAGTGATGGCTGAAATTGGCAAGAAATTACGCCAGGATGGATTATTCACTTTTATCATGGCCAATAATATGGGTAGCATGGTCTTTGTTGTGCCTCCGCTGTGCATTACACAGACTCAGCTGGATGAAGGTCTGGCGATTGTTGAAAAAGCGTTGGAAATTGCTGATGAACTTATTAAATAATTGAACCGGCGGAAGGTTACTGCCTGCCAGCTGCCGAGCCTATTTCGAATGGAGCATGAAAATGGAAATCCTTAATTATATTAATGGCGAATGGATAAGACCTGACGTAAAGGAATATTTGGATGTAATTAATCCTGCAACCGGCGCATTAGAAGCGCGCACACCTTTGTGCGGGGTTGCTGCTGTTAATGCTGCGGCCGAAGCAGCTGCTCAGGCACTCCCAGGTTGGCGGCGTATTCCGGCCCAAGACCGGGTGCAATACTTGTTCAAGCTTAAATTCTTGCTTGAAGATAATCTTGACGAGATATCACGTACCATTACCAATGAATGCGGCAAAACTTTTGAAGAGGCTAAGGCCGAGATGCGCCGTGCGATTGAGAATGTGGAAGTAGCTGGCGGTATTCCGATGATGAGCAAGGGTGAGATCAGTGAAGATATCGCACCTGGCATTGATGAGATTATGCTGCGGCAGCCGGTAGGGGTGTGCGCTACAATTGCGCCATTTAATTTTCCTGGCATGATCCCGTTCTGGTATCTTCCCTACGCACTCGCGACCGGTAATACCTATATTGTGAAACCATCCGAACGCGTGCCAATGACCATGATGGTGATTTTCCGCTTGATTGAAAAACTGGGCCTTCCCAAAGGTGTTATCAACATGGTTCATGGTGGCAAGGAAGCAGTGGATGGGATATTGGATCACCCTGCTATTCGTGCAATCACCTTTGTAGGTTCAACACCGACTGCGCGCTATATTTATCGGCGAGCAGCGGAGAATGGTAAGCGTGTTCAAGCGCAGGGTGGGGCAAAGAACCCGGTCATTGTACTTCCGGATGCAGACATGGAAATGGCAACCAAAATCATCGCCGATTCAGCCTTTGGTTGCGCCGGCCAGCGTTGCCTGGCAGTGTCGTGGGCTGTTACAGTGGGTGAGGCTCGCAACCCGTTCATGGAATTGATCTGTGACGCCGCTGCTTCCCGTACTGTCGGCTATGGTCTGGATGCTGGTGTGCAGATGGGACCAGTGATCAATCATGGCAGCAAGGCGCGCATCGAGCAGTTGATCGGTGTTGGAGTCAATGAGGGCGCTGCCATTCCGGTTGATGGGCGTGCAACCAGCGTTAAAGGATATGAAAATGGCGCGTTTATTCGCCCAACGATTCTTGCTGATGTGAAACCAGGCAGTGAGATAGCGCGAACAGAGATTTTTGGGCCAGTGCTCAGCCTCATGCATGTCAATACAATTGATGAAGCGATTGCATTGGCCAACAGCGGCGTATATGGCAATCAGGCCAGTCTGTTTACCTCCAGTGGTTCAGCCGCGCGAAAATTCCGATACGAGGTGGATGCTGGTAATATCGGTATCAATATCGGTGTCGCTGCGCCAATGGCATTCTTCCCGTTTTCTGGGTGGAAGGAATCCTTCTTTGGCGATATGCATGGCCAGGGAATGGACGCAGTTGAGTTCTTCACGCAGAAGAAAATTGTGGTTGAACGTTGGCCCAAGGAATGGACCCGCAAGTTTTAATTTGTAAAGAAACATCCATTGTTTCGGCGCTGATAGAGTATTAGCGCCGAAACTCTATCGATTTAGTCTGGGAGTAAAGATTATGCCGCGAGATATCAATCATGCTTTGGATTATGCTGGAAAATGGATCGATATTATCAAGACCGAAACGCTGCCCGACGAGGAAACAGCCAAATGGATTATCGAGGAGTCAAAAAGCAATTTTGCTGAACACTTCAATCGTAACTGGCTGGAATACCGCAAATCGGTGACCGAGGCTGGGCAGTGGGCCGCCGTTGAATGGACAGGGCGGGGCGCTGAGTTCCAGGATGTGCTTGGACGTAAATACATAGATTTTTTGGGCGGTTATGGAATGATGAGCCATGGTTGGGCTCATCCGGATATCATCGCTGCGGTTCAAGCTCAATTGATGCGTACACCAATGCCCAGCCAGGAATTAATCGATCCGCTGCGGGGTGTTTTGGCACGGCTGATGGCAGAAATCACTCCAGGTAACCTGGCTTATTCATGGTTTGCCGCCAGTGGCACCGAAGCCATCGAAGCTGCGCTTAAGATCGCCAAATTGTATACCGGAAAATCTGCTTTTATTGTTGCAGTAAAAGCTTTCCATGGCAAAACCATGGGCTCACTTTCAATGATGGGCAAAGCGGATTATCGTCAACCAGTTGGATTATTGTACGGCGGTCCGGTTTACCACGTTCCCTTTGGTGATGCAGATGCTGTTGAAAAACAACTTGAGATATGTGAAAAAGTTGGCATTGGTGTTGCGGGTGTGTTATTTGAACCGATTCAGGGAGAAGCCGGAGGTATCGTTCCTCCAGACGATTTTTGGCCTCGAATCCGCGAGGCAACCAAAAAATATGGAACTTTGCTTATCGCTGATGAAGTTCAAACTGGCTTGGGGCGTACTGGAAAGTTGTGGGGAGTGGATCACTGGGATGTTACGCCGGATATCCTGGCAGTAGCTAAGGCGCTCGGTGGTGGTGTCATGCCGGTCAGTGCAGTTTGTACAACGGAAGAGATTTTTAAACCCATGATGTACCCTAACCCTTTTATGCATACAACTACTACCGGGGGCGGTGCGTTGGCGTGTTCAGCAGCGATTGCGGCCATCAATGTAACTTTACGGGATGACCTGCCACGCCAGGCAGCTGAAAAAGGTGATTATATAATGCCAAAGGTTGAAGCCCTGGCGGCAAAATATCCTCAAGTGTATAAATCTGTCACTGGTAAAGGGTTGTTAATTGGTCAGCATTTCCAAAATCCTGAATTGGGCTACAAAGTGGCTTCTGAAATGTTTAAACGTGGAGTTGTAGTTGCAGGTACATTGACCAGTGCACAAACTATTCGAATTGAGCCACCCATTGTGATTTCATATGAAGAGATTGACGAAGGATTAAATCGGCTGTATGATTCGGTTTCACAAGTGGCAAAATCAGTTTAGCAATTATGTTTCGCTGTTTTCCCTTGGAGTTTATATTAAAACTCCAGGGGATATTCGTTTCATCCCGATGAAAATGAATAATGGATAAAGAGGAGAACAGTGCATGAGCGATTTTGCGGTTGAGTTACGAAATGTGGTTAAGACATTCCAGACGCCGGAAGGAGGCTCTGTGAACGCCGTTGATCATGTCGATATGGGTATCAAGCATGGAGAGTTTTTCTCCATGCTTGGTTCATCTGGCTGTGGTAAAACGACTTCTTTGCGCATGGTGGCAGGTTTTGAATGGCCGACGGATGGGGAAGTGTACATCGAAGACCAGCCTCAAGGGCACAGACCTCCTTTTCAGCGCCCGGTAAACACCGTTTTTCAGAATTACGCCTTATTTCAGCATATGACAGTTGCCCAAAACGTGGCGTTTGGTTTGGAAATGGACAAAACCCCGGCTAATGAAATCAAGCGGCGCGTGGACGAAGCGCTGGCAATGGTCAAGCTCGGGGGCATGGGCAAACGAGCTCCTCGCCAGCTCTCCGGAGGTCAGCAGCAGCGCATTGCTCTGGCTCGCGCTCTTGTCAAACGCCCAAAAGTGCTTCTGCTTGACGAACCGCTCGGGGCCCTCGATCTTAAACTTCGCAAGGAAATGCAGATGGAACTCAAGACCCTCCAGCGCGAAGTCGGAATCACGTTCATCTTTGTGACCCATGACCAGGAAGAAGCCCTGACCATGTCCGATCGCATCGCAGTCATGAGCCATGGTAAAGTGCTTCAAGTAGGCGCTCCGGTAGAAATCTATGAGCGCCCCAATTGTAAATTCGTGGCTGATTTCATCGGCGACACAAACTTTCTCGAGGGTCAGATTCGAGCAATCAACGAGAATCGGATTACTGTTTTTGTGCCAAAGCTTAATAATGAGATAATTGGCATGGGGGATGGAAAATTCAAAACTGGCGACCAGGTGGTTATTTCCATCCGACCTGAAAAGATCCGCCTTTCGGAACAGTCTACTCTCAACCAGAATTGTATTGAAGTAAAAATATCAAACTCGGCCTATATTGGTTCGGATACACGTCTTGAAGTGAATGCAAACGGTGTCAAGTTGAAGGTTTGGGAGCAGAATCATATCTCGACCCTTGATCCACGCGCCTACCATCAAAGCGATCAACAGGCTTGGGTGACGCTTTTCCCTGAGAACGCTCTTGTGCTGCCGGCTGAATAGGAGTTGAATATGCTGCGCAAACTTCGAGAAAGTAAGGCCTTTCAGGGCACTATCTTGGTTGCCCCAACCCTCATTTTTATGGTGGGTTTATTAATTATTCCGTTGATTCTGACGACAGTTGTCAGTTTTGGCAAACGCACTCCGGATGGTGGGGTGATTTACACATTCAGCCTCGATAACTATATCCGCCTGGCAGGTTATTCAACCAGCTGTGATAATGGGGCTGCCAGTTGTTTTGACCCGTTATATGCCAATATCTTGTGGCGGTCGCTATCTTTGGCGCTGGAAACCACCGTGTTGGTGATTCTGCTGGCTTACCCGCTTTCGTACTTCATCGCCCGAGCATCAGCGAAACGCCGCAACACCTTCCTGTTTCTGGTATTGGTGCCCCTTTGGACAAACTTTGTTATCCGTGTTTATGCCTGGATGATGATCTTGCGTACACAAGGGGTGCTCAATGGTGTCCTGGGCGCAATCGCTGGAATTTTGCATATTCCTTTTGCTCCATTGGAAATGCTTTATACACCGGGTGCGGTATTGATCGGGATGGTTTACGAATTTCTTCCTTTTATGATACTGCCGATTTACACATCACTGGAGAAGATTGATAATTCGCTGTTTGAGGCTGCCGCGGATTTAGGCGCCAACTCCGTCCGAACATTTTTCCGTGTGACATTACCGCTTTCCATGCCAGGTGTTGTCGCTGGCACCATCCTGGTTTTTATCCCAGTGATGGGCACATTCATTGTTTCGGATATTTTGGGCGGACGACAGGTGATCCTGGTTGGGAACTTGATCCAGCGTCAATTTCTCGATGCGCGTGACCCCACTTTTGGAAGTGCGGTTTCACTGATCTTGATGGTAATGACTCTGGTAGTGACGTACTTTTATACGCGTAAATTCGGATTTGGCGAGGAGATCATTGTCGCATGAACCCAACCCGACGCGCTCCCCTGGTTCTTGTTATGACGGTACTGGTGTATTTCTTTTTATATGCGCCAATCTTTGTACTGGTTACGTATTCTTTTAACTCATCCAAAACCAATATCGTGTTTGATGGTTTTATTACCCAGTTTGGCAGCACAAAGCTTGTTGATGGCAATGTTGTCCAGAGCCCATGTGGACCATTTCACTGGTTTTGCGAACTTGCCAAAAATAGTGAAGTGATGAATGCTGCAAAAAATACATTAACGATCGCCTTTATTTCCACCATCAGTTCAACCATAATCGGTACACTGGCGGCGCTCGCGTTACAACGCTATAACTTTAGGCTCAAGGCTTTTTCAGAGTTAGCGTTGTATATTCCCATTGTTATTCCCGAGATTGTCATGGGCATTGGCATCCTGACTCTATTCAGCCAGGTATTTAACTATCTGAACAATTCACTCGGATTGAGCGGGAACGCGCGGCTGGTCTTGGGGTTGGGAACCGTAATCGTTTCTCATATCACTTTCAGTGTGCCGTTTGTGACCCTGGTGGTGCGCGCCAGGTTAACTGGTTTTGATCAATCCTTTGAAGAAGCTGCGATGGATCTTGGCGCGAATGAATTGGTTACATTCTGGCGCGTGACCCTTCCCATGCTTCTGCCGGGCGTGCTTTCTGGTGCGTTGATGGCATTCACCCTTTCACTTGATGATTTTGTGATTACTTTCTTTACCAACGGGCCTGGATCAACCACCTTGCCGATTTATGTTTATGGCTTATTGCGGCGTATCATTACCCCGGAGGTAAATGCACTTTCTACAGTTTGGATCCTGGTGGTTTTAACCGCTGTTTTGTTACTCCAATGGTTGCAAAATCGCGAAGCAAAAGCGTGATCCTCGCGTCTGAGAGACTGGCGCATAAAAATAATTACACAAATTCAGGAGGAAGAAAATGACCGGTACTAAAAGTTGGAAGGTTTTTGCTATTCTGATGATGTTGAGCCTGGCATTGGCTGCATGTGGCGGAGTAGCCACTAAGCCAGCGAGCACCGCACCGCTTACCTCATCTTCCGGGTTTGTTTGCCCGGAAGCAAACCCAAAGATGGAAGTAACATCTAAGGAATTGAACTTGTTTGTATGGACGGAATATATCCCCAAGGATATGTCCGAATGTTTTGAAAAAGTGTACGGTATCAAAGTCAATCGCGATGAATATTCCAGCAATGAAGAAATGTATCCAAAAATATCGTCTGGAGGTACAAATTATGACCTTGTCCAGCCGACTGACTATATTGTGGCATTGATGATCCGCCAGAATTTGCTGCAGAAACTGGACAAGTCTAAACTGCCCAACATGAAGAACTACGATCCTAAGTACCTGAACTTGGGATTCGATCCTGGCAATGCCTATACTCTGCCCTACCAGGCCGGTGTCGATGCCATTATCTATAATTCAGATAAGGTTAAAACCGTGCCCACATCTTGGGCAGATTTGTGGAAGCCGGAATATGCTGGCAGAATGGTGTTCTTGGATGATTCACGCGTGACTATTGGTTTGACTTTGTTGACCCTGGGTTTTGATCCGAATACCACTGATCCGGCGCAGCTGGATCAGGCCAAGGCCAAACTTGCCCTGCTTATCCCGAACATTAAACTGTTTGACAGCGATTCCCCAAAAACTGCTCTTATCGCCGGAGATGTAGATTTGGGAATGACCTGGACTGGCGAAGCTGTTACGGCGCAGAAGGAAAACCCGGCTTTCAAGTTTGTCTACCCGACTGAGGGGGCCCTGCTGTGGCAGGATAACTGGGCTATTTTGAAAGGAGCACCTCATTTGGATGCTGTTTATGCCTGGCTAAACTATACGCTCCAGGGTGATGTTTTCTGGCTGATGCTGCCCGAATTCCCTTACATTAACCCAGACCAGGCTGCGTTGGATTATGCCAAGGGGGCTCAGCCAGAACTGTATAATGCCTATATGGGTTCCAATATTACCAATCCCCCTGCAGAAGTTTTCACTCAGGGGCATCATGTTCAGGATGTGGGCGATGCCCTGCCGCTGTATGACCAGATCTGGACTGAAGTGAAGGGTGCAACCAAGTAAGTGCCCAGAAACACGCATGACGAACAAGACAAGGGTCACCTTTCAAGGTGGCCCTTGTCTTGTTATTGTGGGCAGTTTATCTATATTTCTACCTGCTCGCTGCTTTTTTGCGCTATTTACCGAAAATGGAATTAAATTCCACTATATGAAAATTATCATTAATAATTGATTGACTATAATGCATAATCATTATAAAATTAGTTCATGGAAAATGTAACCCGCACACAATACGCAGATGGCTTGGATGATATTGACCGTTTTATTATCGAAGCGATGCGCCAGGATGGCCGAGTAGCTTTTGCCCAAATGGCCCAGAAGCTTAACGTTTCGCCGGGAATGATCCGGGTGCGTTACAACCGCCTGGTTGACCTTGGGCTGATCAAGGTGGTGGCGATCACCAATCCGTTGCGAATGGGATATACCACCATGACCATGATCGGTATCCGCACTGACGGAAACAAAATGCTGGAGGTAGCCCAGAAAGTGGCAGCATTTGATGAGGTGATCTATCTGATCATCGTCAGCGGGCGATATGATATGATGGCTGAGGTGGTTTGTCGTGATCATTCAGATTTGCTACGGTTTTTGACCGAAAAATTATACCTGGTTGATGGAGTCCGTGACTCAGAAACCTTTGTTCACCTTAAGATTGAAAAAGAAGTTTATTTCTAAAACAAAAAAGCGCACAGATTATTCTGTGCGCTTTTTTGTTTGGATCATTGGTTCCCCGCAAGTGCAAAAAAATAAATTGCTATAAGGAGAAAATAATATGAAAGTGTTACTCGTTGGTGTCGGTGGAGTGGGTGAGGCCATTGCAGCAATCGCCAGGGAACGGCCATGGCTGGAGCTGATTGTGCTTTCTGACTACAATGTGAAGCGTGCTAACGAAGTTCAGAAAAAACTTGGTGATCCAGTTCGCTTCCCGGTGGAGTTTATTGATGCCGGCAATCAGGAAATGATCGAAGGCATGGCCCGTAAGTATAAAGTTGATCTCATTATGAACGCTGTTGACCCGATTTTTAATGAGAAGATTTTCGATGCGGCTTACAATGTGGGCGTGACTTATATGGATATGGCCATGACCCTGTCTTCGCCGCATCCTGATGATCCATTTAACAAGTGTGGTGTCAAGCTTGGCGATTACCAGTTTGCAAAGGCAAAAGAATGGGAACAGAAAGGGCTGCTGGCAATGGTTGGCTTTGGGGTTGAGCCAGGTATGGCCGATGTTTTTGCCCGCTATGCTCAGGATCACCTTTTCGATGAAATTGAGGAATTGGGTATTCGCGATGGTGCCAATATTGAAATTCGCGGTTATGAATTTGCCCCAAACTTCTCAATCTGGACCACGATCGAAGAATGTCTCAACCCGCCAGTTATCTGGGAAGAGGGTCGGCAGTGGTTTACAACAGAGCCCTTCTCTGAGCCGGAAATATTTGAATTTCCCGAAGGGATTGGTAAAGTAGAAATCGTCAACGTGGAACATGAGGAAGTGCTGCTTATGCCGCGCTGGTTAAAATGCAAACGAGCCACTTTTAAATATGGTCTTGGCGATCAATTTATCAGTGTTTTGAAGACCCTGCACATGCTCGGTCTTGATAACAAAAATAAGATCACCGTCAAGGGTGTTCAGGTTGCCCCGCGCGATGTTGTTGCTGCCTGTTTGCCAGACCCGGCTTACCTGGGCGATCACATGTTTGGAAAAACTTGTGCTGGCACTTGGGTGAAAGGAATCAAAGATGGCAAACCGCGCGAGGTTTATATTTACCAGGTGGCAGATAATGAAACTTGTATGCAGCGCTGGAGTTGTCAGGCTGTGGTTGCTCAAACGGCGTTTTCTGCTGTGATTGGAATGGATCTTATCGAACATGGCCAATGGAAGGGTGTTGGCGTCCTGGGCCCAGAGGCATTTACACCGGATCCGTTCATGGAAAAGATGGCTGAATACGAGTTCCCATACGGTATCAAGGAAATGACGCCAGGGGCGGCGTAATATTTTGGAAGAAAAGCGGATGGAGCATTTGCTTCATCCGCTTTTCTTAACATGCAAGTAGGAAGAGCGGAGGCACTACCGATGTCACACTTGGATGAGCATAATGGAAGATCGATTCTGCGAGAGACAAGCAAACTCAAGAGAGACCTGACGCTGCTGCCACTGGCTGGTATTATCTATTTCACGGTTTCTGGCGGCACATTTGGAATTGAAGGTTTGGTTGGATATTCTGGCCCTGGCCTTGCGATGGTTTTGATTATCCTGACCCCGCTCATCTTCAGCTTGCCGAATGTGTTAATGGTACGTGAATTGACCACGTTGATGCCCGCGGAGGGCGGGTATTATCATTGGGTCAAGAAGGCTTTCGGGCCTTTTGCCGGCTTCATGGCAGGCTGGAACAATTGGATCGTTTCGTGGTTGGATGTGGCTATTTACCCGGTATTAGCCTATTATTACCTGAGCTTTTTCTTTCCGGCCTTGGAGGAAGGACCCCAGGTATTTGGAGTCAGTTTGTGGCAGATAGTGATTTCCGGAGTAATCATCGGGTTAATCAGCTTTCTGCAAATCCGTGGTGCGCGAATTTCCGGAATTTTTACCAACGGATTGGGAATTTTACTCATCATCCCCCTCTTTGTAATGGGAGGTATGGGTTTTTATAACTGGTATGTTGCAGGAATGCCGATGGGATTGCCATTCCTGCCAGGGGGTGAACCTGTCAATGCGACTTCAGTATCTGCCGCTCTCAGCACCGGCTTGTTCATCGTCATGTGGAATTATATGGGTTGGGAATTGCCATCTGCTGCCGGTTCAGAAGTAGTTAACCCGAAGAAAACCTATCCACTCGCTTTGATGATTGTCCTGGTAGGCGTTGTATTGACTTACGTTTTCCCGGTTTTTGGCGGCTTATATGGTGGTGGCGGGGCGAATGAAAGCTACTTGTTATGGGGCCGGGAATCCGATACTGAAGCCGGGATCGGTGTTGATCTGCAGGATGGTTACGGCATCACACAGGACCAAATGGTGACCTGGGGTGCGGACCCCGCTTCCGCCACAGGTTGGGAGTTCCCCGATATCGGTCGTGCTGTTGGGAACATATTCGGTGGCGAAAAAGTCGGCGTTTTTCTTGGAGGCTGGCTGACATTTGCCGCTGTATTGAGTATGATCGGTCTTTTCACAGGCAACAGCCTGGGAGGCACGCGCATCCCCTTTGCGTTGGCAGAGGATGGCATGTTCCCACGCTGGCTTGTGAAGGTGCATCCAAAATATGGCACACCGTATGTAGCCATCATTCTGACAGGGCTGATCTATTGGTTCTTTGCCAGCTTTGACTTTTCCACCCTGGTGGTAGCCGATGTATTTCTTCAGTTGATCGTGATCCTTGCTGAATTCGGGGCATTGTGGGTTTTTAGGGTCAAGTACAAAGATATGCCGCGTGATCGCATTCCAGGCGGATGGTTT
Source organism: uncultured Anaerolineae bacterium (assembly GCA_903846015.1). Lineage (GTDB taxonomy): Bacteria > Chloroflexota > Anaerolineae > Anaerolineales > Villigracilaceae > UBA5195. The sequence continues at coordinate 13,262 of CAIMZS010000096.1, forward strand.
GGTCTGGTTTTGGCTACAGTCGGCCCCACTGCCATCATTTTGGTGGCAATCGTAAGCCAGTTTATCACGGAAGGCTGGGGCTCGATTGGCTGGGCCCTGGCATTCATGGCGATTGGAGCGGTTTTGTATTTCCCAATATATAAATATTTAAAACCAGGTGTGCCTGATGTGAACCCGTTCGATGCAGGCGAAGGCGAATAGTTGCGAATAATGTCATGCCACTTTATAATAGCTTCCATCCAAACAAAGGAGGACAAAATGCCTTACGGTTATAACGGAAATATTTTGCATGTTGATCTGACTCACCGCCAATTGACGGTGGAGACTCCACCTGAAGCGTTTTATCGGACTTATATGGGTGGATCCGCCATGGGTCTGTATTATATTCTCAAGGAAATGCCCAAAGGCGCGGATGCGCTTGGTCCGGATAATGTGTTGACCCTTATGACCGGTGTCACAACAGGCGCGTCTATTTCAGGTCAAAGCCGTATTAATGCGAATGCCAAATCTCCAATATCCGGAGGGATTGGAGATTCGCAGGGAGGCGGTTTTTTCCCGGCGGAATTAAAATTTGCTGGGTTTGACGGCATTGTCATTAAGGGAAAATCTTCTGAACCTGTTTACCTGTTGATCAAAGATGGTATTGCAGAATTGAGAGCAGCCGATCATCTGGCGGGCAAGTTGACGGGTGATGTTGATGATCTGTTGAAACAAGAACTCGGTGATGCCAATATTGAAATACTTCAGCACGGTCCGGCTGCTGAGAAAGGCGTGCTTTACTCCACCCTCTTGAGCATGTCAAACCGAAATAATGGCCGCACCGGTATGGGCTTGGTGATGGCATCCAAGAATCTCAAGGCGGTTGTCGTGCGTGGCACAAAAAAACCTCCAATTGCCGACCACAAGGGTTTGATGGCTATCAACCGTGAAGGCCCCAAAATGCTGCCGGATAACGGTGACATGGTCGGGTTGGCAAAGTACGGTACCCCCAGCGTGGTTATGCCGCAAAATTCGATGGGTACACTTCCTACGCGTAACTACAATGAGGCGGCTTTTGAGTTTGCCGAAGATATCAGTGGCGAAAAACTGTATGATGTTTACCTGCGCGGTGCAGCCACTGGAAAACAGGATAAGCAGGGACGAGATACTTGTTTTTCATGCATTGTGCGCTGCAAGCGAGTGGTTGAGTTGGAAGGCAAGTATCCGGTGGATAAAAAATATGGCGGTCCGGAATATGAAACCATCGGAACATTTGGTTCTTATTGCGCAGTCAAGGATCTCGAAGCGATTTCCCTCGCGAACCAAATCTGTAATGAGTACGCTATTGATACGATTGCTAGCGGCGCTACCATTGCTTTTGCGATGGAATGTTTTGAGAAAGGTATTATTACCACCCAGGAGACCGGTGGCATCGAACTGAAGTTCGGTGACGCCGATGCCATGCTGGAGGTACTTCGCCAAATCGTGAACGCATCCACCCCGTTTGGAAAACTGCTCGGGCAGGGTTCCGAGCGAGTTGCGGCAGTATGGGGAAATGGCGCTGATGAATGTCTGACAACCGTCAAGGGTGCTGAAGCACCGGCGCACATGCCACAGGCCAAGCGTTCACTCGGCCTTATCTACGCCGTCAACCCGTTTGGAGCAGACCATCAGTCCAGTGAGCATGATTGGATGATTGAAGAAGGAATCGCCTCCGATTTGTACATGAACCGGTTGGCTCAGCTTGGTATGGAAGAACGTTTGCCACCCCTGTCGCTTGGGAAGGAAAAGGTCAAGTTCGCCTATCTGACCGAAGTCTTTTATTCGATGCTCGACAGCGTTGAATTGTGCCAGTTCGTTTGGGGGCCAGCCTGGACGCTTTATGGTCCGCAGGAAACGGCAGATATGGTCAAGGCGGTTACAGGATGGGATGTTAGCGTTGATGAATTGATGAAGGTTGGAGGACGTCGCCTTAACCTTATGCGTACCTTCAATGCCCGCGAGGGTCTGGACCGCAAAGATGATAAGCTGCCCAAGAAATTTTTCAAAGCTTTACAGGGCGAAGGACCTTCTGCAGGTGTTGCGCTCGCTCAAGAGGAAATTGAGGCAGCTTTGGATGAATATTATAAGCTGGCAGGTTGGACGAATAGCGGTACCCCAACAAAGAATTCACTCCAATTGCTCGATCTTGATTGGGCCGTGGAATTGATGTAAAACCGGAGACATGGATGAATACACCCCTTTTTGAACAGAATTTCCCGCATATGGCGCCTGTTTGGTCGCACATCTTTGCGATTGAATCTAACCGGGCTGAAGGATCATATATTTATGCCACCGACGGTAGGCAGTACCTCGATTTTACTTCCGGCATCGGTGTCACCAATACTGGTCACTGCCACCCCCGGGTGGTGGCAGCCATTCGCGAGCAAGCTGGGAGGTTCTTACACGCGCAGGTCAATATCGTTGTTCATCAACCTATGCTCCAGATGATTGATGAAATGCGCAAGATCGTACACCCGTCGATTGACGGCTTTTTCTTTAGCAATTCTGGGGCTGAAGCCATTGAGGGCGCTTTAAAACTTGCCCGTTCTGCTACTGGACGACAGGCTGTAATCGTTTTCACTGGCTCGTTCCACGGGCGCACTGCCCTTGCCATGGCTCTGACAACCTCCAAAACGGGTTACAAGGGCCATTCCCAACTTCTGCCATCAGGTGTTTACGTGGCGCCTTTCCCCTATGCTTTTCGCCTCGGGATGAGCGAAGAGCAAGCCAGCCAGTATTCACTCAATGCCCTCGAAGAGCTGCTTATTTCGCAGGTTTCGCCTGCCGATACGGCTGCCATTCTTATTGAACCCGTCCTTGGCGAGGGCGGTTATGTGGTTCCTCCCGCTTCCTTCTTGAAGGGGCTGCGTGAGATTTGCACGAAACATGGCATCATGTTGATATTTGATGAAGTCCAGAGTGGTTTTGGCCGTACCGGTAAATGGTTTGCCCAGGAGCATTTTGGGGTTGTGCCGGATATTATGACGGTTGCCAAAGGTATCGCTTCGGGCATGCCGCTCTCAGGCGTATTCAGCAGCCTGGATTTGATGAAGAAATGGCCGACTGGTTCACATGGTGGCACGTATGGCGGCAACGCGCTTGCAATGGCGGCAGGTGTCGCTACTATTCAAGCCATGCGCGAAGAAAACATGATCGAGAACTCAGCAGCGCGTGGCCTACAGTTGCAGACAGGGCTCCGTAAATTGCAGGAAGAATATCCTGTAATAGGGGATGTACGGGGGCTGGGCCTGATGGTTGGCACCGAATTTGTCGATGAGAAAGGTAAACCCGATAAAACCACGGTCAAAGCGGTCGTGCATGCCGCCGAAGAAAACGGTTTGCTGCTGCTGACATGTGGAACTTATGATAATACTATTCGTTGGATACCGCCTTTGAATGTGACTTCCGAACAGATCAATACCGGTTTGGGCATTTTTGGCGCATCCTTGAAGTCCGTGCTTGGCTAGAATTTTGCAGGACGAGGGTCGGATGGTTGCTTCCACCGATCTTCGTCCTCATTAATTAAAATCCAAACCTATGACAACTTTCGATCGTTCGCGCCTTGAACAACTTCTGCGTACCGAAGAAGCTCTCTTCCATCAAACGCACCCAAAATCGTATGAGCTTTATCAGCGTGCTCGCAAATCACTTCATGGTGGGGTGCCCATGTTATGGATGATTCGTTGGGCAGGTTCCTTCCCTGTGTTTGTTAAAGAAGCCAAAGGCGCCCACTTCACGGACGTTGATGGCAGAGATTACATCGATTTTTGCCTGGGCGACACAGGCGCAATGACTGGTCATGCTCCTGCAGCGACTGTTCGGGCAATCCGTGATCAAATCGAAAAAGGCATCACCCTGATGCTGCCTTTTGAAGATGTCATCGCCGTAGGCGAGGAGCTGCAAAGACGTTTTGGTTTGCCGTTCTGGCAGTTTGCCCTGACCGCCACTGATGCCAATCGCTTTGTCTTACGCATGGCGCGCCTCATCACTGGGCGGCAAAAAGTGTTGGTATTTAATTATTGTTACCACGGGTCGGTCGATGAGACTTTCATCATTCTGGATGAGGAAGGCACACCTATGCAGCGCCCCAATAATATGGGGCCGCAAATCGATCCGATCTACACCACAAAAGTGATCGAATTTAATGATGTAGCGGCGCTTGAGACCGCGCTCTCCTCTGGTGAAGTTGCGGCTGTCTTGACTGAACCTGTCATGACCAATATTGGCATCATCCACCCCAACCCTGGTTTCCATGATGAGCTGCGAAAACTGACGCGCAAATATGGAACTCTGTTGATCATTGACGAGACCCATACCATTTGTACCGGTCCTGGCGGCTACACTCGCGCATTCAACCTGCAGCCTGATTTTTTTACCCTGGGCAAGCCTATTGCTGGCGGTGTTCCCGCCGCAGTTTATGGTTTTACCAATGAAGTGGCCGAACGTTTTGAGGCCTTGTTGGATAAAAATGATTCAGATGTGGGTGGTATTGGCGGTACGCTGGCGGGAAATGCACTCTCCATCGCAGCGATGAAGGCCACTTTTGAACAGGTGCTCACCCCTGAATTCTATGAAAAAGCTTTTGCTCTGCAGGAAAAGTTCACTCAAGGAGTCGAAACTGTTATAAAAGAATTCGCACTGCCCTGGATCGTCAAACGCCTGGGCAATCGGTCTGAATACTGGTTTCGCCCAACCCCACCCAAAAATGGCGGCGAAGCTGCCGCAGCTATTGACCATGAGCTTGACCGTTATATGCACTTGTTTGCCCTTAATCGCGGTATTCTGATGACCCCTTTCCATAACATGGCGCTGATCTCTCCTGAAACCACCCAGGCCGATGTGGATTACCACACCCGCGTTTTTCGCGAGGCAGTTTTATCCCTATTGATTTGACGAGGAATTTCAATGCAAATCTGGCGTATTAATGTTAATACTCAAACCCTGGTGAAAGAATCTGTTCCCACCTCATGGGAAGAATTGGGTGGGCGTGCACTGCTGGCTCGAATCATGCTCGACGAGGTCGAGCCGCTTTGCGAACCGCTTGGCCCTAAAAATAAACTCATTTTTGCACCCGGCTTGTTGGTAGGGCATATGCTCTCATCAACCGATCGTATCTCGATTGGCGCGAAATCACCCCTGACCGGTGGAATCAAGGAGGCCAACGCTGGTGGTCGGACAGGTTTTCACATGGCCAGCATGGGTATCAAGGCTCTGATTATCGAAGGAATGCCCGCAGCGCCCGGGTTGTTCTGTTTGCACCTCAGCCTTGCGGAAACAGGCGCAGTTTGGGAATCTGCCTCTAATTTGACTGGATTGGGTGTTTATGAGACGGCCAAAGTACTGGTGCAGAAATATGGCGATAAAGTTGCCATGGCTATGATCGGTCCTGGTGGCGAGATGAAGCTGTCCTCGGCCGGCATCCAGAATATTGACAAGGATCGAATTCCATCGCGCATCGCTGCCCGCGGCGGATTGGGTGCCGTCATGGCCACAAAGGGCCTGAAAGCGCTCATATTTGATCATACTGGTGGTCAAAAGCCGCCCATTCAAGATGTTGAGTCTTTCAAAATCGCCCAAAAAGATTACACAACCCAATTGTTGGCTCATCCACAAACCGCCCTGTATCGCGATTATGGCACTCAAGCCATGCCGCGTATGGCTGATGGGTTTGGGGCGCTCCCCACTCGGAATTTTTCATCTGGTCATTTTGAAGATGTGGATTCGATCAGTGGCGAAACCATGCGTGATTTGCTGATTGCGCGCGCAGGCGAATCGAACCCCACTCATGCCTGCATGGCGGGCTGCACCATCCGCTGTTCCAATATTTTCGGCGGTGAAGATGGCAAAACCATTGTATCGCCATTGGAATATGAAACTGTCGGGTTGATGGGCAGTAATCTTGGCATCAGTTCACTGGACGATATAGGCCGCATGAACTGGCAGGTCAACGATCTGGGTCTTGATTCTATCGAGATTGGCGCTGCGCTGGGGGTGGCCTGTGAGGCAGGTTTGATGAAGTTTGGGGATGCTGCCAGAGCCCTGGAACTGATCGATGAGATCCGTCGCAATACGCCGCTTGGGCGTATCCTTGGAATGGGCGCAAGCACTACCGGAAAAGTTTTAGGCGTGGAGCGTGTCCCAGCCACCAAGGGCCAGGCCATGAGCGCTTATGAGCCACGCGCTATCAAGGGCACTGGTGTCACCTTTGCCACTACACCACAGGGAGCTGACCACACTTGTGGGCTGACCATCCGCGCCAGGGTCAATCATACCGACCCACGTGGTCAGGCCGCAGTATCGCTGCCAGCCCAGCTTAATATGGCTGGTTATGATAGCCTTGGCGCGTGTATTTTCGCTGGGTTTGGCTTCGCTGCTGCCCCAACAGCCATTCCTCAGCTTATTAAGGCCCGCTATGGTTGGGAAGTTCCCGCCAATTACCTGCAGGAACTTGGCAGGCAAACTATCAAAATGGAGCGCGAATGGAATCGTCGCGCCGGTTTTACGAAAAAGGATGACCGTTTACCGGAATGGATGACTCGCGAACCTTTACCCCCGCTTAATACCGTCTTCGATGTTTCTGAAGAAGACCTGGACACGATTTTTGACAATTTGTAAACTTACGTGAGTGGAATTTAGCGACCAGGCTTTTCCAACCAATATGCCCGAAATTGATGTAGTTTTACCAGCCCAACGTAAAAAACTCGAGTCTAATTCAATCACACTGGGCACACAAAGAGCCGTTTCTTACTTTGTGTGCTTTGCGTTTCGTTAAAAAATAGATTGGGTGGGTTAGAAAATATCTTCCTTCTTTTTACCTTTCTCGGCACGGCGTCGAAAAAATTCGCCCAGACACATGACCAACACAAGGATAACGAGCGGCAAAGCAATGCGCCCCAACATGAGTATTATCTGTATCAACGTGGTGTCCATTTTCCACTCCTATGAATGAAAGATTTAGTTACACCTATTATAGGATGCTTACACATCAACACCAATCGTTTTTTCCCCCAATTATTTAAGTGGAAATACCCACATTCACCTACTGCTTTTCCCCCATTCCTGTAAAGACATGGGCAAGGCTTTTATTTATCCGTTCGACTGCCTTGCAGGTTTTTGATCAGCAGACAAGCCAGATGATGCAATATTTCACAACGATAAACTGCCACCGCATGGGCATCCGAGTATTACCTCAGACCAGTCATACCTTTCCCCGATTTGACAGGTTGAACTCAAACCATTACAATGATATTTATCTTATTTATGGAGCGGATAAAGTGGATAAATTCTCATTGACTATTTACTCGGACTATATCTGACCGTGGTGCTATGTCGGCCAGGGTGTGGTTGACTTACTGAAACAAGATTACGATGTGGAAGTGGAGTGGCGTCCATTTTATTTGAATCCGAACACACCGCCAGAAGGCATGGAACTGCCTGACTATATAAAGCGCGGGCGCAGTAACGGCTCGGAGCAGCGCCTCATCGATATGGCGAATGGGTATGCCCTTCCATTTGTCCCGGTTGACAGAATATTAAATACCCGCTTGGCACACGAAGCTACGCAATACGCCAACCAGCATGGGCAGGCAGCAGCTTTCCACAAGGTGGTTTTTCGCAAAGTTTATGGTGAAGGCCAGGATATCAGCACCTGGAATGTGCTCAGATCTGCCGCCGATGAAGTTGGTCTGGATGGTGAGCATATGCAGCAGGCTGTGGAAAGTGGAATGTACACGCAGGAAGTCGCCGAACAGGTACAGCAGGCTTATGCGATCGGTGTTTCAGGTGTTCCAACCTATGTCATCAACCAACGTTATGCCTTGGTAGGTGCCCAGCCCCACCAAGCCTTCAAAAATGCATTGGCACAGATATTAGCCAAAAAAGATGAATAGAATTTAGCCGCGCATTTTCGCGAAAATCTGCCATTCACTGGGGAGCTCAGCCCTTTTGTGTGTCGCAGCGGTAAAACGCCTTTTTTCGCGCGATTCTGCCTTGCTTGCAACCTTCCCCCAAATCTGGGTTTGATTTGGGGGAAGGGGCTGGGATGCGGGTCGATTGGGGCTTTTTCGCTCAGCGACCTCGGAGGAAAGGCCGGATGGCACCCTTCGGCAATTATTACTCCAGAAAACACGCCGCTAAAACGAGCCAGCTTGTTTGTCCATTATCTGACGAAAGTATATTCTTCGTTAAATCAGGGGTTTTAAAATGTCTGGAAAACTTCCATCTGTACTGAGTCGGCGGAGCGATGACTGGCTGTACTTGTTAATTTTTTCGTATACATCGGGCAAATTTGATTTGGAATAATTTTCTGTCAATTCTTGCATCCCCATCAAAAGTTTCCATGACTTGGAATTGATGACCATATCAACGGCAATACTCGTTTGCAATGTCATCAACGCCGCGATCAACAAACCGCTGCCATCAACTATCTTTGCGTTCTTTTCATTCAGGCGCGCATTTTCATTCTCGGTGGAAGCGGCCC
>CAIMZS010000097.1 GCA_903846015.1 uncultured Anaerolineae bacterium
GTTGGATTTCCCAAACTTGGGTTGCCAACGCATCAACAAGGTAACGGTCATGGGTGACCAGCAAGATAGTGCCCTGGTAAGCCTCCAACACTTGTTCAAGAATTTCTTGCGATGGGATGTCCAGATGATTGGTTGGTTCATCCAGAAGTAATAAATTAGAATCTTCCAGCGCAAGTTTTGCGAGGGCAAGCCGCCCTCTTTCTCCGCCTGAAAGCACTTCAATCTTTTTGAAAGCATCATCACCACTAAAGAGGAATTTGCCGAGGTATTGACGGGCTTCCCCCATTAACATATTTGGGGCTGCTGCCTGGATTTCTTGAATGAGTGTGTTGGCAGGGTTCAGCCCTTCATGCGCCTGGGCAAAATAACCAATGTGGAGGCTGGCACCCAGGAGTACTTCGCCCTGGCGAGGTTCGAGTTGTCCCAGGATAGTTTTGAGAAATGTGCTTTTTCCGGCCCCATTAGGGCCAATCAATGCAGCGCAATCCGTTCTTCGTAACTCGATATCAGGTGAAAAAAAGAGCGATTTATCAGGCCAGCCTATTTCCAGATCACGTGAGCGGATTACCATTTCCCCAGATCGTTTTTCGGTCCGAAGGTGAAGGTGGAGTTGAGGTGGACGGATATCTGGTAAATGCAGACCACGAACTCGGCGGTCGGCTTCGTCCACGCTAAATGGGCTGGTGGTGGTTTCGACACCCAAATGTGACCAGCTCGAATTTACCGCAGCATCCATTCCAACTTGTTCTATTGCCTGGACAACGCGCGTCAAGCGCTTGAGCTTCCCTTTGGCTTGCAAGGTGTTTTGTCCGGCAATGTTTTTCTTGATGTATTCCATATCTTTGACTAGCTTTTCTTTTTCACTTTCGAATACGTTGAATCGTCTTTCCCATCGTTCCTGTCGTTGGCGTAAATAATGGCTGTAATTTCCGCGATATTCCTCAATACCCGCGGCAGTCATTTCCAGAATGCCATTGGCGGCCTTATCCAGGAAATAGCGGTCGTGAGAAACGATTACTGCTGCGCCTTCCCATTGGGATAGATAGCCTTCAAGCCATTCAACTGCAGCAATGTCAAGATGGTTGGTAGGTTCATCGAGCAACAGCAGGTCTGGATCTGACAGCAATAGTCTGGCTAGAAAGGCACGAGTTCGTTGGCCTCCTGAAAGATGATCGAGGCTCAGGCTGTAATCTGATGCTACAAAACCCAGCCCAGAGAGCACCTGCCGAATGCGAGTCTGAAATGTGTACCCACCCCGTCTTTCGAAATCATGTTGAAGGGAGCCGTACTTTTCCAGAATAGCCTCAGTGCCGGCTGGAGTTGCCATCATGTGTTCCAGCTGTTCCATTTCGGCTTGTTGTTCGATCAATGCCGAGAAAACGGCTTCGCACATATCCCAAAGTGAGCCTGACATTTGGAAATCAGCTTCCTGGGATAGGTATCCGATTCTTACTCCGCGGGTTTTATGAAAAGTGCCGGATGAGGCTTCATCTTCGCCAGCCAGAATACGCAAAAGAGAAGTCTTCCCTACACCATTTGGCCCAACGATTCCAAGACGGGCGCCCTTTTCGATACCGAAGGACACCCCGACAAATATGTCTCGCGGGCCAAAAGATTTTGTTAAGTTAGAAACAGTAATAAGGGACATTTGAAATTAATTATTTCCATATCAGGTTGGCCGTTGTTCTTCCGAGCCAAACAGCTGCCAACCCAAAGATAACATTTGTTCCAATATTCGTGAGGGCAGACAACATTTCGCCAGATCGAAGAAGGTTGAGCGTCTCGTTCCCAAACGAAGAGAACGTAGTAAAGCCGCCAAGAATTCCAATAAACACGAATGACCGGGTTTCGCTTGAAAAAATGCCACGGGCCTCAGCCAGATGCGCTAAAAAGCCTATTACAAAACAACCTGCCAGATTGACAGCCAGGGTTCCAAAAGGAAAGTTGATATTTTTGCTGGCGGTCTGGACCCATCCACTGACAAGATAACGGGAAATTGAGCCGAGCGCACCTCCAAGACCGACAAGAAGAATATTCAACACTATTTTGTCTCCTCGGGTGGTTTCATTGTCTGGAAACTTCGGTATAAAAGCAAATCATAAACAATTTTAAGGCCGCCGCAAAGAAAAAATGGAACACTGAAGAGTGCTGGAATACTTAGAAATATGCCAGTTAAAACGGGAGAGATCGAAGCGCCGACCGATCGGGCGATGCCAGTCACTCCGGCAGCAGCAGAGCGCTCATCTGGGGTAACTACGGCCATCGTATATGATTGACGGGTTGGAACATCCATCTGCGAAATGCTGAATCGCAGCAAGAGCAGCCCAATTGCAAGGGGCAGGTTAGGCATTAATGGCACAAGCATTAATAAAATATTTGAAGGGATGTGTGTAAAAACCATTGTGTTTATCAGGCCTATCTTCTTGGATAAAGGCACTGCCAGCAAAGCTGAAATTCCAGCCAGGAAATTTGCGCCAAAGAAGATACTTCCCAACATTCCGGATTCCACTCCGAACTTGACATGGAACCAATAAGCAACCATGCTTTGAACGATTAGCCCACCCGCAAAAGCATCCAGAGCGAAAAGTGCGCTGAGTTTTAGAATCACATTCCGTGATTTGTGGAGTCCTAATATTCTTCCGCTGGAATTGACCAGATTGGATTTTGGCACTTCAATATCTGATGTAAGCCATAGGAACAGAAGGCTAAGTAGAAACCCACCAAAGGCATAGCCAATTAAAATAACACGGTACGCAGATCCAGCGCCCATCCCTTGCGATTGTAAAATTTGTGCCAGCCACCCTCCGCTTAAGGCTCCAGTTGCTGTCGCAAATGATCCGACGAGATTGTACCAGGCAAAAATTTGAGTTCGCTTTTCATTTGGGACGATCTGTGTAAGCCCGGCTTGTTCAATCGATAAAAATGGCCCAATTTCGTTTCCGCTGGGACTGATAACTCCAATAATTGCGGCAGTCATCAATATGATGACGTTATTGGTGAGAATAAATACTAAACCAGCCCCTGCCATGAGCAGTGCGCCGATAATGAGTGTGCGCTTGCGGCCAAACCGATCTGCAGAAGTTGTCAGCCAGAGAGAAATTCCAGCATCGCCCACCAGGGTAAGCGTAAACAAGAGGCCGATTTGGCTTTCACTTAAGCCAACATCTGCCAGGTAAAGGGCCAGGATAATCGAGAGAAACCCATAACAAAATAAGCGGATAATACGTGTTTCAAAGAGAATTGCAATATTTCGTTGCATAGTTGATTACCTGTTTGCCACGTCAACGCGACACCAGGCATAAAGCGCATCGTAAACCTCAAATTGACGCTGGATATTTTCAATATCATCCGGAAAGCGCAGGCTGTAACCACTGGCGATCGCTTCAAGACCCCTTGCAATCGGGTCCTGGTCAATATCAGCGCTTACATCAGCAGCATGAATAATTTTTGCCAGCCGCAAAAGGCCAGCTTCTTTCAGACCATACTTCAGGATAATTGATTCAAAGGAACATCGATTCTCGTGGTGCCCAAGTTCGACACCGGGGGCATCGAAAGGAATTGCTCCCGTTTCCTGGGCGATTTTTTCGATTTGATTGGTTGGGACGAATAGAAACTCAGCATTATTATCAATAAAGCGTGTGATCAGCCAGGGGCAAGCGACCCTGTCAACGTGTACATGGGAGCGTGTAATCCATTGCATATTTTTGCCTCAATTTAATGAAGTTGTATTGTTGGATTTCTAAGTTCTGGCATGTTTGTTGCGAAGAATGACCTTAGAAAGATAAAATTATTGTTCGTTTTCGCTTTGATGCGAGTCTGGAATGTGGACAGGCTGTTCTTTCCCAAGTTCAAGCGATCGTTGGTAAGCAGCCCATACTGCCCGTGAAATTGCGGTGCGGAAGCCAGCTTTCTCAAGGTAATACAACGCTTCTGCAGATGTCCCACCTGGCGAGGTAACCTGGTTTCGCAGAGCAGCAACGTGCAGTTCGTTGGTCTTGTAGAAATCCACTGAGCCACGGATGGTTTGGACAACAAGTTGTTCGGCGATACGGCGCGGGAACCCCATGTGAACTCCTGCATCGATCATGGCTTCCATAAACATAAACACGTAAGCAGGACCAGTGCCGGAAAGTGCCGTTGCCATATCAAGGTAGTGCTCATCTTCTACGAAAATTTCCTGCCCAAGGGCACCCAGAATAGCGCGGGCCGTCTCTTTTTGTTCGTCCGAGACGGCTGATGAAACTGTCCAAACTGTGATCCCTTCTCCGATCTGCGCTGGGGTGTTGGGCATTGATCGCACAATCATGTTATGCCCCAGACCTTTGCATAACTTGTTTAATGTCGCGCCAGCGATGATCGAGATCACGAGCGCATCCTTGCGGATAGCGCCTTTCAGGTTTTTCATTACTCCAGTCAGTCTTTGCGGTTTGACGGAGAGCACCACAACATCGGCCTGGCTGGCGGCAAGAGCATTATCAGAGAATGGAATGACGCCGTATTTGCTATTGAGCTGTATACCGCGTTCTTCCCGAGGGCCAGCTACTAGCAAATGTTCTGGCGAAGCCAATTTTTTGCGGATCAGCCCTCCCAACATTGCTTCGCCCATTGCTCCCGGACCAATAAACGCTATCATTTTATTGAGCATAGTTTTTTCCTGTAAATAAAACTTGACCAGTTTTTAGAAAATATATTACCAATGACGTGCTAGAATTACTTGAATCAATTATTGGAAATATCCCAATGCCATGCGAAGTTTTTCTTCCACCTGGTCGGGTGCATCTTTGGGAAGTGATTGTAAGGCAGTTTGGGCTTCAACAACGGAATAGCCAAGCGATGTGAGCGCAGCCAGCACTTCGGAATCGGCTTCTGACATGCTTGCAATTTTATCGAGATTATTGGTTGGTTTAAGCCGATCTTTTAGATAGAGCTGCATTTTTTGAGCAGTTTTTTTCCCGACTCCTGGGACCCGGCTAAGCAGATCGGGTTCTTCAGAGAATACTGCGCGTTGAATGGCATCGAGCGTTAGCGTGGAAAGGACTGAGAGCGCCAATTTTGGGCCGATTCCATCTATTCCAAGCAAAGTTGTGAAGAGTTGTCGATCGCTTGCTGTTTCAAATCCATAAAGTGAAAGTTCGGTTTCACGAACAATCAGGTGAGTTTGTAATAAGGTGATGTCCCCGGAGTTGTATTTTGACAGTAATGGTTTGGGTACGAAAATGCGCAATCCAACACCGCTTATTTCCACAATAAGGGCATTATCTTCAATTTGGGTTATTTCTCCACGTAAGGATGCTATCATTCGGAATACCGCCTGGTGTTCAAGTGAGTAATTGCGATAGCAAGCGCATCGGCCGCATCGTCTGGCTTGGGTATCTTTTCAAGGGATAAGAGGATCCGTACCATCTCCTGAACTTGACGTTTATCTGCAGACCCGTAGCCCGTAACTGCCTGTTTTACTTCGTTGGGTGTGTACTCGCCAATTTCCAAACCAGCCTGGGCTAATGCAAGCATCACTACCCCACGCGCCTGGCCAACTGCTATTGCAGTGCTGATGTTTTTCTGGAAAAATAATTTTTCAACAGATGCTGAATCTGGGTGGTGTAAAAATATAATTTGATTCAAGCGCTCATAAAGCTGCACCAACCTGGTTGGCGCAGAATCTTCTTTTGAAGTTTGAATAACACCAAAATCCACAGCTGCAATTCCACCATCTGGCAAATCATGAACCAGTGCATAACCAATGGTTGCAGTTCCGGGGTCAATACCGAGTACCAGTGTCATAAAATCAGGTTGGGGCAGGTATGACCTGCCCCAACCGGTTTTTTATTCTTCTTCGAGAGCAGCCAGGGCTTCTTCGGAAATCTTCAAGTTGTGAAATACGTTTTGAACATCATCCATATCTTCAATGGCTTCAACTACCCTCAAAACTTGCAGCGTCTGCTCAACATTAAGCTCCAAATCTTGTTTGGCGATCAGGCGTAATCCAGCTTCATCGGGAGTAACTTTTGCTGCGTTAAGCGCATCGCTGATGGTCTTGAAAACTTCAACAGGACCTGAAATTTCGAGGTTCTCGCCATCTTCCAATACATCGTCAGCTCCCTTTTCAATCGCCAATTCAAACGCCATGTCGTAAGAAAATTGGCTGGCGGGAAAGGAAAAGTAGGCTTTGCGTTCAAATTGCCAGCCAACTGCGCCGGCTTCCGCCATGATACCGCCATTTTTGCTGAAAACATGACGAATGTCTGCAACAGTACGGTTGCGGTTATCGGTTACACAGTCTACCATGATGGCGGAACCATGCGGCCCATAGCCTTCCAGGGTGACTTCTTCAAAGGCTGCCGCATCTTTACCTTCTCCGGCACCTCGTTTGATGGCACGTTCTATGCTGTCCTTGGGCATGTTACTGGCACGTGCTTTCTCTACAGCCAGCGCAAGGCGGAAGTTGCTACCGATGTCACTGCCACCGGTTCGGGCGGTCATTACGATTTCTTTGGCGATGCGCGTAAATACTTGCCCGCGCTTGGCATCAGCCGCACCCTTTTTGCGGCGAATGGTTGCCCAATGGCTATGTCCAGACATGAGTACTTCTCCTTCAAGGTCTCCCAGTTGGGGGAATAATATTCCACAATTGTGGGGTTCAAGAAAATAGCCTGTGAATTATAACACAGGTAAAGAACGAACTTGCAGGGTGATCCCAGACGTAAATTGCAGCTTACAAAATTTCATAAATCTCGTTTATAGACCCGGTGGAGCTTATAAAAATCGACTCCAAGATCTCGTAATTCCCGCTGCATGCGGGCGTTATCAATGCCAATTTGAACAAGATCTGCATGCTTGAATTGGCCACTCTCATGGATGGTTTTATACATTTCACTAAATAAGATTGCGGTACCGCCTAAGCCTCGATATTCGTCAAGCATGCCAATTCCATTGATATTTACCCAGTCGGTGTGTTTGAGATCGCGTAAAAGAGTGACCCAGCCAAATGGGAAAAGTTTCCCCTTAATTTTTTGGAGGGATGCCGATAAATCGGGGTAGGCAAGTAAAAATCCAACGGGCTTATCTTCCAATCCAGGTGAATCTGATGTTTTCATCACAATTTTGACAAGGTTGGGGTCTGCAAACCACAAAAGCTGAGAGGCCATCGTTTCCAGATCGGCATCATCAAGAGGATACGTCCCCGTTGTACCTTCAAGAGCACCGTTGTAAAGTTTTTTCAGCTGAGGAATCAATGCGCGAAGGTCTTTGCGCGTTTTGTAGCGCGCGATGTGCAGCCCACGCCTCTGTTGAATTTTTGCTGATACTTCATGAATTTTGCTTGGGAATTCCTTCTTAGTATCCAGGTAACCGCTGGCAACTTCGGAATCAGTTTCAAAACCGAGTGCTTCAATTAATTCTGGATAATAGGATGGATTATAAGGCAGCCCAAAAGCTGGGCGATGTTCGAAACCTTTAACCAGCATTCCAAGCCCATCCAGAGCCGTGAAGCCTTTAGGCCCAATGATGTTGGTTAATCCCAGGGAAGTTGCCCAAGCAAAGCCCGCTTTAAACAATACCTGTGGGATGTCAGGATCATTTTCGGTTTCAAACAAATAAAAAAATGCTGTCTTCGAATGGTTATACTCGTTGTAGCGCTTATTGTTTAATACTGCGAGGCGACCGACCGGTTGATCTTTTCGGTAGCATAGAAAGAATGCGGCTTCAGAATATTTGTAAAAAGGGTGGCGCCTGGTATTCAGAATCAACCTCGCATCTATTTCCAACGGGGGCACCCATTCGGGAATCCCGGAATAAATGCGGTAGGAAAGGCCGATAAAGTCCCGCACATGTTTCTTGTTTGCGAGATCGATTCTGAGAATTTCCATTTGATTATTATACGAGGCAGTTTGATAACTGCCTCGTATGGATCAGGAAGACAATTTTGTGCGTTCGAAATCTGCGCGGGAACGCATTTGCGCACGCAGTGAATTAATATCGCCATCCACGAAGAAGAGCGCTCCTAAGTAGAAGAAAAAGCACAGTATCCAGGTGGTGATGCATATCCACAAGATGGCTGTATGCAGGCTGTATGCATCGGCGATGATACCTGCAATGAGTGGAGCTGCGGCTGCTCCGGCATTTTCGATAAAGTACTCTACTGCCTGGGCAGTGGAGCGAACTTCGGGCATTGTGACGTCATAAACAGTTGAAATAACGTTTGGAGATGATAGAGGTATAAAGATAGCCGTTATACACATCAAAATAAAGAATGTATTTTTGTCTGCAATAGGCGTTTGCATGGCAAAAAAAAGGAACACTGCCCCGAGTAAAACGCCGGCGCTGGAAACCATGATCCGGCCTTTAAGGGTTCTTTTAAATGCCCAGTCTCCCAGTGCTCCGCCGACAAAATAGCCGGCTGCCAGGATGAGTATGACTGGCGCCATTAACATAAGAACGCCATTCTGGTCATAGCCGCGTTCTTGAGCCAGATAGGTGAAGAACCAATAAGTAATCACATTCCATGGAAAAACCCCTGCAAAACCTTGAAGAAAGATGAACCACATTGTGCGCTTTTTGAAAACATCTTTCGCGGCATCCATCGAAAATTTATATTGGCCAATCTCTTCCATGCCTTCAAATTCTGGTTCAGCCTGACCGCGGGGCATGTCTTTGACGCCGAAATAGATCATAACGGAGAGCAGCACCCCCAATGAGCCAGTGGCGATAAAGACAGTTCGCCATTCCCAGCCGAGCATGGGGGCAACCATAAGCGCCAGGATCATGCCTCCCAAATAGCCAATCGGCTGTGCCAACTGGAGTATGCCGTACACTTTACCACGTTGGTTAGGGCCAAAATAATCTGCTACCAGGCTGTACAACCCTGGATAGGCTGAGTCATCAATGCCAGTGGTTGCCCGTGTAAGGACAAAGATGCCATAGGATCGGGCAAGAGAACTTAACCAGGTTGTTGTTCCCCAAATAAGTGAGGCGAGCGCGAGAAGTTTTGAACGAGAGTAGCGATCGTACCAATAACCCCAGAGTGGGTAGAAGATTGTTCCTACGATGAGGGCTCCGGTGAGAACTGCCCCCATTTGAGTCTTGGTGATATTAAAATCCTTCATAATGGCAGGTGTCAGCGGCCCAATTAAAAGCTTATCCACCTGGTGCAAAAGCATGAAAAGAAAAAATATTCCAACTACGATCCATCTGTATCGAGAATTTTCTTTAGACATGACAACCTCGTTTTATATTGGGATGTTTAAGTGTACATTGAAAGTACTCAAGAAACAAGTGATTTTTCAACTGGGATTTCAGGAATGCGGATGTTCCAATGGGTGATGGCTGTTACAAACCAGTATTAATCCCAATCGGATAATTTACCCAAAAATACTTTTAGTTTCTTCCTATTTTCAAAGAAACTTGGTTCTGGGTATGGTAAAATCGCGCCTATGTCCTACTCAGAAACGATTGCCAAACTTATAAATGCCAGACCATCGCAGGTCGATGCCACTATCAATCTGCTCGATGAGGGTAATACTGTCCCTTTCATAGCTCGTTACCGCAAGGAAATGACCGGCACGCTTGACGATGAGCAGGTACGTATCGTTGCCGACGAGGTTGTTCGCCTGCGAGGAATCGATGATCGTCGCAAAACGATATTATCTTCGATTGAGGAGCAAGGCAAGTTGACTGGTGAATTGCGGAGTGCTATCGAATCCGCCGATTCTATGACTGCCCTGGAAGATTTGTATGCGCCTTACAAGCCTAAACGTCGCACTCGTGCGATGATTGCACGCGAAAAGGGTCTCCAACCCCTTGCTGATCTTATTTTGAAGCAGGCCAAGGACAGACGGCCATTGCTCGATATCGCCTCTAATTATTTGAATGATCGTGTGGGCAGCTGGCAGGAAGCCATTGAAGGGGCCCGGGACATCGTTGCCGAGACAATCAGCGATAACGCTGAAGTTCGTCGATCAACACGGGAAAAGGCACTTAAAACCTCCAAGGTTGGCGCCGAAAAGGTGGAAGGCGCTGTAGACGAAAAGCGTGTCTACGAAAGCTATTATGTATTCGATGGTCGGGTTGACCGGTTGCAAAATCACCAGATATTGGCAATGAATCGTGGTGAAAAAGAAGGGGTGTTGAAAGTTAGAGTGCATATTAATGAACGTGATTGGCAAACATCCATGGATGATAATTTTGAAGTGGATATTCTTTCCCCTTTTGCTGATGAGCTAACGCTGGCAGAGCAGGATGCGGCTAACCGCCTATTGCTTCCGTCCATTGAGCGAGATGTACGCAGAGAGTTAAGCGAAAAGGCGGACAATCACGCAATAAATGTTTTCGCAACCAATTTGAGGGCCTTACTTTCGCTGCCACCCATGGCTAATCAGACGGTAATTGGTCTCGATCCAGGGTTCCGAACGGGTACCAAATTCGCGGTGGTTGACCCAACTGGAAAATTGCTTGATACAGGAACTATTTATCCTCACGAACCGAAGAATGATTGGGCTGGGGCATTGGCAGTTCTTAAAGCTATGATTGATCGTCATCAGGTCACATTAATTACTATCGGCAATGGCACTGCATCCCGTGAAACTGAAAAATTGGCCGCAGAATTAACTCGTAATGCAGCCAAAACTCGGTACTTGATCGTTAACGAAGCCGGGGCCTCGGTGTATTCTGCCAGCCCCCTGGCAAGGGCTGAGTTCCCAGATTTGGATGTTTCGATCCGAGGTGCTGTATCGATTGCGCGGCGCGCACAGGATCCATTGGCTGAATTGGTAAAGATTGACCCCAAGTCAATTGGTGTTGGCCTGTATCAACACGATGTAGATCAGAGCGCTCTCAATCATTCGCTTGATGGAGTGGTTGAAAGTGTTGTGAACAACGTAGGTGTGGACTTAAACACTGCTTCATCCGCCTTATTAACCCACGTTGCTGGTATAGGTCCAAAGTTGGCTACAGCCATCGTTTCATATCGAGATACGAATGGCAAATTCAAATCGCGGTCTGAACTGCGCAAAGTGACTGGGCTTGGACCTAAAGCCTTTGAACAGTCTGCGGGGTTTATGCGTATTAGAGGCGGGAAGGAACCGTTGGACGCAAGTGCTATTCATCCAGAGAGCTATCCAGTTGCTCATCTGGTTCTTGAGCGGGCCGGCTTAGACCCGGCTGCCTCAATTGTTACTCGTAAACCAGCCCTGGATACGTTAATGTCAAATATAACTTTGGAAAAATTTTCACATGAGCTGGGATGCGGAACGCCGACTTTAAAGGATATTCTTGAGCAGTTAGTACGCCCAGGCCGTGATCCACGCGAAGAGGCACAGGCCCCAATCTTGCGATCAGATGTCTTGAAAATGGAAGATCTTGCTGAAGGAATGGAATTGAAGGGCACCGTGCGCAATGTAGTAGATTTCGGCGCATTCATCGATATTGGTGTAAAACAGGACGGTTTACTGCACAAATCCCAGCTTCCCTTTGGGACTGTTATAAAGGTCGGTGACATTGTGGATGTTGTCATTTTGAAAATAGAAAAGGACAGGGGCAGGGTTGGCTTGGGCTGGGCTAAGAAAAAGGCTGAAAAATAAAAAATTTCTCGCCGATTTAACTTTCTCGACATAGCCATAATAAAGACAAGAGCCTATTTGAAGTAGATTTTAGTTGACGGGGATGACCCATGCATATCCAATTGCATGGGTCATCCTTATGATATATTTATCCTTATGACTATCTGTCCAAACTGTTTTGATGAAAACCATCAAATTAAGGCGGGAAAAAACCGCTCTGGTAGTCAACGCATATTTTGTAAACTTTGTGGTGAAAAGTATACACATTTGCCAAATGTAAATGGTTACCCAGAAGGGTTGCGCAAAGAAGCCCTCCTGATGTGCCTTGATGGTCAAACATTCCGCTCGATTGCACGTAAATTGGGTATCAATCATCAAACAGTGGTTAATTGGATCAACGCTTACGTTACTCAATCAGCGCGAGCAATTTATAGAAGACCAAAAAAATAAAAAATTTTGCGCAAAGAGTGGGATAGGTATTTATTTTATATCAGCGGGTTTAGACAATTTTCCTTAAATGTTGACTACTCAATTTGAATGTGCTAATCTATCGGTACGTAGAAGATGTGTAACCATTTTTTGTACCCAATTTTGAATCAGGGTTGCCCACTATTTTGAAACTGATGCTTATGCTAATGCGTTGGTTTTTATACAATAGAATCAGGTAGAATCTGAATTTATTCGAATTTCCAGGAGGAAAAATGGGAAAGAAAATATTTTTCAATGGGATTTCTGTAATTTGTTTCCTGGTTTTATTGATTGTTGTGCTGACCGGATGTTCCCCGTCTCAATCTGCAGGCAATGTTCCTACCCAGCCCACCAAGGCAGAATCAACTCAGTCAACAAATTCTTCAACAGCAGTTCCAGGAGTAACATCCACTTCACCTGGAATTGAAGGATCGGCGATCACAATCGTCATTCCTGAAGATCCGCCCAGTTTCAACGCGGTTATAAGTGATTCTGGCTATGACGCACTGGTCATGCATATGGTAATGCTTGGGTTGACAGCGATTGACCCAGGTGGCAAGGTGTACCCTGTGCTTGCGGCAGAGCTTCCATCGCAGGAAAATGGGGCTGTTACCATCGATAAAGATGGAAAAATGGATGTGACCTGGAAACTACGTTCGGATGTGACCTGGTCGGACGGAACAGCTGTGACAGTTGATGATGTAATTTTTACGTATAGCGCAATCATCGATGCGAAAACCGGTTCCTGGATCCCTGGTATTGATCTGGTCACTGGCGTTGATAAAATAGATAAGTATCAATTCGTAGTCCATTTCAGCAGCGTTTACCCATCATTTTTGACATTATTTGGAAATCGTCAGGTTGTTATCTGGCCCAGCCATTATTGTAAGGCTGAGCAAGGATTTCAATCCTGGGATTGTGGTCGAAAGCCATTGAGTGACGGTCCCTTTATGCTTGACGAATGGGTTACGGGTGACCACTTAATCTTTGTCCGAAACCCCAAGTTTTATGAGACAGGTAAACCTGGCATAGATAAGGTGATCGTCAAGATTATTCCTGATCCCACGGTGCGCGAAACAATGATGCGCCAGGGCGATGCCGATTTGCTGATGTGGGCGACCGAACAGGTTGCGGATAACTTGAAAAATGATACGAATGTCAAGGTAAGTATCAGTCCTTCCAGCCGATTCGTAATGAGACTTTTTATTAACCTGGCTGCGAAAGACTCTACTGATGCAGCCGCAAATCCGAATCCTTTTTTCACAGATGTGCGCGTACGTCAGGCCATTCGTGCTGCGATTGACGTCGATACTATTTCTAACTCAGTCTGGCATGGTTTTGCCGTTCCTGTGTGGACAGAATTCTTCCGGCCTCCGTATAACCAATGCAATATTCCACGCCCAAAATTTGATCCAGAGGCAGCCAAGTCCTTGCTCGAACAAGCTGGTTGGATTGACATTGATGGGGATGGGATCCGTGAGTGTAAAGGATGTAAAACTGCCAAGGATGGCGAGAAATTTAAATTTGAGTTGATAACCTATTCTGAATATGGTGAGCCTCTTACACTGACTCAGCAGTTGATCGGCGAAATGTTGAAGAATATTGGCATCCAGACCGATTTGCTAGAGGTACAGGGCAGCATCATGTGGGCAGATACAGCCAGTGGTGGTATCGAACAAACTGGGAATTTCAATATGGATCTATACGATGACGGTTACGCCGGAAACGATCCAACTGACTTTATTTGGCAATACTATAATTCCGCTTCCGCTACTCCCGATAATGGTTGGAACATTGGGCGCTGGGTAAACCCACAATTGGATGACTTACTCAATCAGGCCTACACGCTGGATGAGCCGATCCGTCAAAAGACGTTTTGTGATATAGCGAAATTGCTTGATGAGCAACTTCCTCAAATATTACTTTTTTCTACACTTAATGCGGATGCGTTTTCAACTCGTTTGAAAGGGGTCGAAGCAAACGTTAATAGTGTGGTGAGTTGGAATGCCGCCGATTGGACGATAATCAAATAATGGCATAATCCCGTGTTTTTCAATATCAAGCCTGGGTGTTTTACCCGGTTTGTATCTGATACTTTGGATGGTGACTGATTGGCTCAATATGTGGTTCGCCGGTTGATGCAGGCCGTTGTTATCATGTTCCTTCTCAGCATCCTATTTTTTGCCCTTGTCAATCTGGCTCCTGGGGGACCTTTGGCTGGGTACGGTCAGGCA
>CAIMZS010000098.1 GCA_903846015.1 uncultured Anaerolineae bacterium
AGGAGACCCCCATTCCTGGGCTGTCATCTTTCCCGATAAGGGATATTGAGTTGGATAATCCCTGACCTCAAATTGCCAGGGCGTCTCAGGGGAAAGAATAGACCTCAAAATTTAGAACTAATTCTTTTGTCAAAAGAGTGATCTCACAATCACTCTTTTTTCATTCCTTCAGAAGGATGAAGAATGATAGGGTTCCTTAAAAGTTTCAAGTATTCTTATAGATATCTATGACTGATTTACCACTTCCACAAAAATACCAGGCAGGACTCGAAGCAAAACCAGGAAATAATCCCGCTCACTGCATAGTCCCGGTTTCTGCACGGAGCGCGGGCAGGTAAAAAATCCAAAACTTATACAGTAGGTCCATACTGTATTATCCTATCTGGCCCCGTAATTCAAGAGAAGGCTATGCGAAAACAACGTGTCCTACTGATCTGTTCCCAACACCTATTTGGTGAAAGCGTGGAGACGATCTTACGCGCTGCAAACGATGTGGAACTAATCGGACCGTGGGAGATCAATCAAGATATCAGTGAGCGCCTTTTGACTGAATACCCAGATGTTGTGGTAATCGCCGATGAAGGACATCATAATGACGCCATTTCCATCCTAATCGCCACGATTATCGAGCACTATCCAGGGCTTTCTGTCATCCGAACAGACCTGAACGAGAATAACATCCATGTTTTTTCAATCCACACTTTGCCTGCCCGAGGAAAAGACCTGCTGGCAAGCATCCGAAAATTTCCCCCAGAGAATTTTCCCCTGACCACAAATGAAAAAAAATGAGGAGCCTACTCCATGACGAAAAACAAACCCGGTTCAGTTCCATCTCGTCTGGCTTATTGGATAAGCATTATCAGTGTGCTGTTTTTTCTGCTGATGGGCACGGCCTCATTGGTTCAAGCCGCGCCAGCCCGCCAGGATAAAGCCAGTGGCGAAGCAATATTCAAAGCCAAATGTGTTGCATGTCACACTTTTGGCGGGGGAAAACTGGTTGGACCGGACTTAAAAGGCATTACCACCCGGCGAGAGCTTGCCTGGTTAACAGCCTGGATCAAGTCGCCAGACATAATCCTGGCTTCAGGCGATCCAATCGCCACAAAGCTGTTAGCAGAAAATAATAATATCCCCATGTCCAACCTTGGCTTAAGCGATGCCGATGTAGCAAACTTGATCGCTTATTTCCAAAGCGCAGATGCAGCTGCCATTATTAAAACAACCCCCGCCGTAGTTGAACCCACGCCAATTCCACTTACAGGAGCAGCTGAGGTTCTGGCACTTAACGGCGACCCAGTTTATGGTGAGAAATATTTTACCGGAGCCGCCCTTCTGACAAATACCGGAACCCCTTGCATTGCCTGTCATTCGGTAAATGGAGTGGGGCTGGTTGGGGGAGGAACCCTCGGACCAGATCAAACCCATGTTTATTCTCGCCTTGGGCGTGCGGGCCTGGCTTCAGTACTTGGAACACTGCCATTCCCAACCATGCAAGGAGTTTTTGCAGAGAAGCCACTTACCATTACGGAGCAAGCCGATTTATTGGCTTTTTTTGCAAAGGCAGATAAGCTGGGAACGCCAGTTACTCAAACAAATCACATGGCTGTTATTGGAACAGGCTTTAGCCTGGCAATAGCATTCTTTATTGGAATGGTTTTCTTCTGGCCGCGTCAACGACTAAGTCTGGCAGAGCGGCTGCGTAAGAATGGCAAATTGTAAAACAACACCGGAGGAACTCATGATGGCAAAATGGACAAAAGAATCTGTTGAACCCGTGGAACGCAAATGGGAAGAGTTCTACCGCAACCGCTTCTCACATGATAAACGCGTACGAACCACGCATGGTGTCAATTGCACCGGGTCTTGCTCG
>CAIMZS010000099.1 GCA_903846015.1 uncultured Anaerolineae bacterium
AGAAAATATACTACGAAAAAAGGATAATCGGTCTTTAACTTTGTGGATGAAAGCCACCTATTTTCCAGATTCCGCAATGCCACAAAGAGCGACAGAATAATCCGGCTTTGTATCTAATTGCTAATACCAGTATTTATTTACAGGCCCACCGGACGTCCTGATTTCTCTATAAAGGTCAGTGAAAGTCGGATGTATGCCTTGCCGGTGGATTTTTCCGAAATGGAACAATATTCTTACCCCCGTAATTCCTTGGTTTTGCATTGGAAATCACGGCCACTAATTGTTTACAGGATTTTGCAGCCGGGTATTTCAGTCTTATAATTCAAACTTGGGTTTGTTATTAACAAAACAATCCAACCACCCGTTATTATAAATATTGTAAGGTTCTGGTTTGTTTTTTTACAGGTGTTGGAGCTGATCTCATGTGTGAACAAATTAATCTGCTGATAGTGGAAGACAGTGAGTATGATGCCTTACTGCTTGTCCACGAATTACGAAAAATGGGTTTTGAGATAACTCTGCAGCGGGTGCAAACCGCTCAGGAAATGCAAGCTGCGTTGAATATTGATAATCTGGATGCAGTAATTTCAGATTACAATCTGCCGGTCTTCAGCGCACCTCGCGCGTTGGAAGTACTCAGGAAAAGCGGCAAAGATCTGCCATTTATTGTTGTCTCCGGTACGATTGGCGAGGCTACTGCGGTGGAAATTATGCGTTCCGGGGCGCATGATTTTTTAATGAAGGGTAATTTAAATCGCCTGGCTGAAGTTTTACGACGTGAGATCAGGGAAGCACGCGGCAGGGAGGAGAGTCGCCGCGCTGAAGTGGCTTTGAGAGAAAGCGAACAGCAGTTGCGGTTACTGTTTGAACAATCCAGCGACGCTATTTTTCTAATCGAGAAAAATTCCGGGCGATATTTGAATGCCAACCTGGCTGCCGAAAAATTTACTGGCAGATCTGTGGCAGAGTTGATCACCATGACAGATTCAGCTGTCATTCAACCCCAGCCTGTGGAAAAACAACCTGCTGAACCTGCAGAAGACCATACGGTCAACGTTGTAACTTGTTTACGCCCGGATGGTACCATTCGCGTAGCCCAGTTGACCCTTCTGCCGATCACCGACCAGCGTTCCTTTTGTGTTGCGCATGATGTGACCGAGCAAATACAGGCTGAAAATGCCTTGAGACACCGGGCTCAGGAATTGGAAGTGCTTTACCGGACCTCCCTCGAGATCAATTCGCAAACCGAACTTTTACCGCTCTTGCAAACCATTGTCGAGCGCTCTGCCAATTTACTGCATGCTCATATGGGCGGGTTGTATCTGGTGCGTCCCGACAACCTGCTTGAACTGGTGGTTGCTCACAACCTGCCCGGTGAATTTATCGGGGCAACTTTGCGCATGGGGGAGGGGCTGTCTGGAATGGTGGCCCAATCTGCCCAAATCATGATGGTTGATGATTACAGTACTTGGCCAAACCGATCAGCTCTGTACGAAACAACTCCATTTCGCAGGGTCTTGGGGCTGCCAATGCGCGTTAATGGGCAGGTGATTGGCGCCATTAATATTACGGATGATGAAATTTCCGGTCCTTATTCTCAGGAAGAGATCCGTTTGGCAAGCCTGTTTGCCGATCAGGCGGCCATTGCGGTTGAGAATGCTCGCCTACTAAATGCGGTTCAGAGTGAGCTTTCAGAGCGTAAACAGGCTGAAGAAACGGTGCGCGAAAGTGAAAAAAGCTACCGGGGTTTATTTAATAGCGTTTCGGATGCGATTTACATTCAAGATGCGGCCGGGCGGTTTTTGGATATTAATGACGGAGCAATCCGAATGTATGGTTACTCAAAAACAGAAATCTTGGGAAAAAACCACGAATTTCTCAGTGCTCCTGGTAGGAACAATCTGGAAGCTGTGGCACAAGCTGTAAAAAAAGCCTTTGCAGGTGAAGCCCAGCAGTTTGAGTTTTGGGGCTTGCGAGAAAATGGCGAGATATTTCCCAAGGAGATCCGGGCTTTTCCGGGTACTTACTTTGGGCAAAAGGTAATTATCACGCTGGCTCACGATATTACCGACCGCAAAAAAGCTGAAGAAAATCTGCGTTCGACGCAAGCTTTTCTTGACCATGTGCTAAAAGCTGTTCCGCTTGGGATCAGTGTCTATAATATCCAGACTTCAAAATTGGAATTCGATAATATTATCAGCGCCAATCTCAACGAAATGGGGATGGATGAATTCAACGCCCTGACAAATAGCGAGCGTGATGCGATGATCCATCCTGAAGATCGTCAGGCGTTCGCCAATTTTTTTAATGACC
>CAIMZS010000100.1 GCA_903846015.1 uncultured Anaerolineae bacterium
ATATCTGTAAGTTACTTTGTGAATCTGGAGCAGATTCGCTGGATTCACTGAAATTGCCGTACTGGCAAATCGTTGAAGATGCTCATGGGGATGGTGTGATACCTAGGCGTCCGTTGAACGAAGTTTTGAGGGTGGGATGGACCGCTTTCGAAATGTTGGAATTTCTCGAGCAGCTGGTGTCAATCCTCAAGTACTTGCATAACAATGGGGTGGTTTGGAATGATGTCAAAGCTAATAATATATTTTGGCATCAACGGATAGGTTTGAAGGCTATTGATTTTGGGAATGGGCTGAGAACTGGAGATCAAGGATTTGATGTACTTAGAGATGTAATAAAAACAGGGGAGCTTATCCGGCAAGGAGTGGATGCGCTAATAGCTCAGCCTCCTTGGTTCGAAGAATTGAACCAATTCGGGGAAGATACAAGAAAATGGGACAAAAGCGCGGATGCATGGTATATACACGTTCGTAATTTTGTCGGTCAGTGCAAAAGCTGGCGTAAAGGTAAGCTGGATGAAGCTGAACGAATTCTGAGTGGACTTCTTTGTAGGGGCGGGAAGATTCTGGGTGATGTTGGCGATGTTGAACGTGACCAAGAAAACTTAGCTCAAGCAGACCAAATCATCCAGGAATTGCATCAGTTTGATGAATCAAGCCTGGTTGAAGATAAGCTAGCGGAAATTGCACTGATAAAACAATTCCTTACGCAGAACCGGAGCCTGATCTCGGCCTGGCGCATGATCACCAGCAAACATGGGGATACCTGCCGGACTTATCTGGCAGATCTGACACTGGACGAGTTCAAAAAGTCTCGTAGACGACTGGAACTCGTCTCATATGCTTTATTAAACAAATCAGCATTAGTAAATAATCTTCAATGGAAGGGTCTTTTTATTCCTGATACTGAGTGGTTGGCTTGGGTCCAAGGCCAGGTGAATATCCTGGATGCAAGCCAGGCGGACCTATTGATCCTGGCTGAGGCGCTCTCACAAGAAGGGAAATTTTCGCTTGATCTTTGCTTGGCTTATATGCGGGCTTCCGCAAACGAACCAGAACTCATGGAATTAGCGAAGCCTCTCCAGGCGGGTAATTGGGGCGATATCGAGAAGAGACAAGATGACTTAAAGAAAATCGTAGAAAATAAGCCCTTTCAAGCAATTGTGGCGCCTTTTCCTTCGAACCTGATTAAAAATATCCACAGTTGGGTCTTGATGGGGAATACCAATACCAAAATATTCGAACAGGCTGCTGGTTACCTTGAAGCAGCGCTGGCGGCTCGAAAGGTTCTCAAATATGTGAATGCCCTTGCGCATTTGGATGGCATGACAAAGCTGGGTGTTGCGTTTGGGTGGAACGATGAACTCAGGAAGGCAAGTGACAGTACAGGTTTGGCGATTAAGACTGTACACGAGGCTTTCAGGGTAAATATGCAGTTGGATGAGATGAAACGAATTCAGGCCGTGTTTGTCCAAGGGTTGGCTGAGGTGGGTAGGCGGCTGGAGAGTGCATTGGAAAGTGATCCCACCTCCATTACGTTGATCAAATGGCAGGAGATGCTGGCAAAGCAAAGAGATGGCATCGAGGATGAGTGGAAGAAGATTATTAATCTTTTTGAGCCAGACCTAGTTTTAGTGGAAGCCAGAGAGAAAAAAAGTGATAGTGCAACGATCCTGAATAAGGAGATTTACCGGCCCGCTGACTCGGATCCGATACTGGCAGAAGCTTATGTAAAAACAGATGATCGCAAGACACTCTTGAATGCGGGTATTGCGCGAAATTTTGATCCAGACCCGGTGCGGGCGCTAAGTGCACTCTCCACGCTTCAGGCCAGGCTGAACGAACCTGTTCCAGGCATTCCGGGGTTGCTTCTGGGTGACAGCCTGGATGGATTCATGACCTCGGCGAAAAACGTGATGGAGGCGCGAATTGATGTATTAAGGTTGTTGAAGGAAGGCTGGAAGGCTTTTAGCGAAGGGAATTACGAAGAGAGTGGAAATAAGGCGGAGCAGGCCAAGCATGAAGTCGAAAAAACGAAACATGACCATACCTGGGTCGACAATAAGATAAAGGCTTTGAGAGTTTACTCACGGTGTATGTTAGATTTGGGTGCTTCTGAATCACGAACCTTCGATAGGGCCAAAAATAACTATTCCGAACAGATTATTGAACTACGCGATGCGGTTGGGATTGAATACTTTGAATTCACCAGAGACTTTTCGAACATGTATATCCAGGCTCGCACTTTTGCGTGGAATGGCTTGGTGGATGATCCTGAGAAGCTAATTCCTACGGGCTTCAAAACTTCTTTGAAGGAACACATCCTGTTATGCCAGGCTATATGGAAACCGCTGAAAATCAACTCCTGGAAAAGCGCGTATCAGGTGATTTCGTCGGAAAAGAATCTGCCAGTGTGGCTTGAACACCTGCGAGATCAGTTGGTTATTATCAATCAATTTCTTGATATTCGATCTGAAACCGGCGAGTATCATTTTATGCCAGTTGGAACACAAATCCGCAAGCCGTCACCAGATTACATTTCGTCACCGGTTTACCCGATGATAAGAGATCTCCATAAAGCCTTTGATGATGCCGACAAGGATTATCGTGGGATACAGCAGCATGTGAAAACAGCTTTTGATTACGAGAAGGTACAAATTGAGTTGAATACCCTCGCCACCAAGTATGCTAGCTACTGGTCGGAATGGGCAGAAAATGATATTGCCTTGCGTTGGAAAAGGGATCTGGAAGACTGGCATGATAAAGCCAAGTCCTTGCAAACCAACCTGGCTTGTGCTGTCTGGAACAGGTTGCCAAGGTACCAGGATTACCAACCGCAATCATCTAATGACCCGTGTCTGGAGTATTACAAAAGAATTCTTGATGATACTCAAACTGCAATAAATAAGCTTGCTTATGACAAACAATGGCAGAAAGCGATAGCCGCTACCAAGGCATATGACTCGGGTCGGAAAACATCCTTTGCCAATGTGATGACCGAGATGGAAGACTTGTTGAAGAATGAGCTTCCATTCATGGCACACCATGATTCTTTGCAAAGTAAGGTGCAAAAAATCTCCGATACTTATTCGACAGAAAACTCTCTCAGAGGATTGATTGCTTATGCCAGGGACTGGATTCGAGCAATCGCGGATATGCACACAAGCTTGGCAGAGCAGGATAAAGCCATCCACGATTGGGTGATTGAAGGGCGAGCGCCTAGTCTTCGCCCTCGAACAGCAATTCCGGACTTGTTGCGCCAACAATGGCCGGATGTCAGCGATACGTCGGCTTGGGAAATTGCGAAATATGACCGGCGCATAGATAGGTATCAAGGGTACTGGACCTCTGGGGAATATCTTCAACTGACAACCATGCTTAAGTCTCATTTGCTAACCAGCAAGCAAGCTGATCCATTTGATCCTTTTGAATTCTACTATCGCGCGTACCTGTACCCATTGGCAAAATGGAAATGTAACCCAACGGAAAGTCTTGAAGGGGCGATAGCGCTTCTGGAAGATATGCTGACTTATGGAGGCTACAGCCACTTGGCTGCTGTACTGAAGGCGGAAAATGCCAGTGATGAATCTATCACAAGTGCAAGGCAGCTTTCCGAAGATATAAAGAAGTTGCAAACATACTGTAATAAATTGCCTGATATGACTTATCAGAATTGGCAATATTGTTATAACTTGCTCCGCGAGATGAAGGTAATAGAAACCAGTTTGTTGGAAAGACCCAAGGGTTGCACCCCAATTGATATCTGGTTGTTGGAAAGCAAGTTTGGGATGGGAAAATTGCTTTTCGATGAAGAGAAAAAACTGGTTGATGAGAATGCTGCATCTATCAAGCCTGACAAAAATAAGCATCCTTCAGGTTTGCCAGCCGATTGGATAACCCGTGCGCGAGATGATCCCTTCAATAACTGGATTCCGATCAAGCCGACAAACGGTGGCGGTGGTGGCGG
>CAIMZS010000101.1 GCA_903846015.1 uncultured Anaerolineae bacterium
CGGTTATTTTCGTAAGTAGGGAAGGACACCATCGCCAGTATTTCCCCGGTTTTGGGATTCATGGCGATCACAGCTCCAGTGGTGATACGGATCCGTCCGAAATATGAGTTCCAAAAATTTATCTCGCCTGTCAAAGCTGCATCGGCAGCCTTTTGGAGACGGGTATCAATGGTAGTAATAAGATTTGCCCCTGAAACGGGCGGAACCGGAGGCTCCAGGTTGCGAAGTTCCTGCCCAGCTACGTCACGCTCCACCACTCGCCGGCCAGGAACGCCTGCTAGAATATCCTGGAAATAGGCTTCAACACCCGAATAACCCACCTTGTCCCGGTCAAGTAAAAAACCCTGCTTGACATATAGCGCTTCATCCCGAGCTGGAATTGGGCCAAGGAACCCAACCACATCCGAAGTCAGGTACCCGGTTGGATATTCTCGGATCGGCTCTATTTCAATACTAACTCCTGGCCAATCCATCGATTTTTCTCGAACAATTCGCGCTGTCTCTTCACTGATACTGCATTGGATTTTCGCAGGGCTATAGGGCGCCAGTGTATCCTGAAGTTCAACTAATTGAGCAATCCCGGGTCCTGGCACACAGGCCGATACCAGCTTGGCATCATCCAACGTGCCATGATCGACTGGTACACCCGTCAGAGCTGAAAGTTCGCGGTACACGCGCTGAATATCTGCCAGGTCGTTTGGTAAATTTGCCGGTGTGATGACCACGTTATAGGAAGCGACATTGCGAGCCAGGATGGCACCATTCCGGTCATAAATGATACCGCGTGTGGGGGGTACACTTATCTCACGCGTACGATTCTCATCTGCCTGGGCAAGGCGGGTTTGATATTGGAGTACTTGTAAATTAAATAGCTGCACCACCAATACAGAAAACCCAAAAATAAGTACCGCGTAAAAAGTAAAGATACGCCATGATTCAATATTCATTTTTGGAACAGAAGGAGATGTCATACCATATCATCCATCGGATACACCCACAATGCCATGTCACGAATAAAAGAATGGATTGGGATGGCCAGGAGAAAATTCAAAAATATACTAGGCAAAGTAATCAAGGCTAACGCATCGGCAAATGATATGACAGTCCCTCTCGCCACCAAAGCCAAATAAGTAATTAAATGCAAAAGCAGGGTGGAAAAAAAAGTTACTGTAAAAAGTGCCAGGATGGGTGTATGCCAGGTCTGACGCAATATGGTTCGAGCCATTAACACACTAAATACATAGGCGGTCAGCAATACAAACGGAGGTAATCCAGATACAAAAGCGGCCATCAAGCCAGCCAAAGCTGCCCAATGAATTGCAGATTTTACCTGCTCTTGTAAGGCCCAGGCAATCAAGGTCAGTAGTACCAGATCCGCTGCGCCTGAAAATAAAGTTATCCGGCTTGCAACGGCTGTCTGCAACATAAATACCAGGATTAATACTGGAATTGCGATCAGATTTTTCATATCAAGGAACAGGGATCAACGGAGTGATATCGACCGGATGGAAATCAGTGATAATCAAAACAATTTTCAACTTGGTAAAATCTACCACCGGCTGGATAATAGCCTGCTGAAACAAATCCGAATC
>CAIMZS010000102.1 GCA_903846015.1 uncultured Anaerolineae bacterium
GCGACTTGGGGTTGTACACAGATATCACTGATTGTGGGGCGGGTGGTTTATCATCGGCGATTGGTGAGATGACGTCAAAAATCGGCGGGGATGTAGATTTAGTTGCAGTACGGCTGAAATATCCTGGGCTCGCTCCCTGGGAAATTTGGCTTTCGGAGGCACAGGAGCGTATGGTATTAGCGTTGCCTCCTGAAAATGTGAGTGCACTGCAGGCGATATGCGACATATATGATACCGAGCTGACTGATATCGGTTTTTTTACTGCTGATGAGAGTATTGTGGTACGTTATGATGGAAATATTGTACTTGAATTGCAAAATGAATTCTTACATTCCAGTATTCCGCAGCGACAGTTGAAAGCAGTTATTAAGGATCGATCTGTAGAAACGGATTATGTGGCTAAGGCTTATTCATTGAGTGTCAACTTTAGCGAAGCACTGCTTTCCTTGCTTTCCCATCCGAATATAGCAAGTAAGGAAAGCACCATCCGGTTGTATGACCACGAAATTCAGGGTGGTAGTGTTGTCAGACCGCTAACCGGAGTCTGTAGCGATGGGCCATCGGATGCTGCCGTGATAAAGCCAATTGGCACAAAAGGATTTAAGGGGATTGTATTATCAAATGGAATCAATCCGGAATATGGTAAGTGCGATGAGTATTTGATGGCATGGTCCGTTGTCGATGAGGCTATTCGGAACGCTGTGGCTGTTGGAGCAGACCCTAAGCGGATTGCAATCCTGGATAATTTTTGTTGGGGGAATCCATTGGTGCCTGAAACGTTGGGTTCGTTGGTGGCCGCGGCGCGTGGATGCTACGATGCTGCCATTCAATATGGGACACCTTTTATATCCGGCAAGGATTCGCTCAATAATGAGTACATAGGTGCGGATGGTCTGCGGCACGCCATTCCCCCGACTTTATTGATATCAGCAATAGGTATCATTGATGATGTTAATCAATCGATAACACTTGATTTGAAGGAAGCAGGAAACTTTATATATCTGGTAGGCGAATTTCAGCCAACATTTGGCGGATCACATTTTTCCTTGTTATATGATCAATTTACAGAACTGCCGGGTGAGTTCCCTCGTATGCCTGGGTTGGAGACATCGAATATGTATAGCGCACTACACCTGGCAATCAATGAAGGATTTGTCCGTTCAGCTCACGATCTCTCCGAGGGAGGGCTGGCCGTAACTGCAGCAGAAATGTGCATTGCTGGACGGTTAGGATTGAAAATTAAACTGGAGAGTGACGATCCTGTTCGGACCCTGTTTGCCGAGGCGAATGGGTGTTTGCTGGTTGAGGTTAAACCCTGCCATGCAGGAGGATTTGAAAAATTGATGAACGGTTACTCGGTACTGCGGATAGCCATAGTGAGTGACAAGCCATTCTTGTCAGTGTTGAACTGGCAGGAATCCTTGTTCAATCTGGGTGTTGATGAATTATTGGCAGCCTGGAGAAAACTCCAATGAAACCAAGGGCTGTGATATTACAAGCTCGAGGAACAAACAGAGATCAGGATGTGGCTACCGCGTTAGAATTGGCTGGCGCCGACACCGAGATAGTTCCACTCAATGACTTACGAACAAAGAAAAACAAGTTTGCCGATTATCAAATGCTGGTTTTGGCGGGCGGGTTTTCTTATGCTGATGCACTTGGTGCCGGTAAATTACTCGCACTTGATTTAAACGCCTATTTTCTTGATGAAATATCTGTTTTTGTGGATTCTGGTAAACCTGTCATCGGTATATGTAATGGTTTCCAAGCATTGGTCAAATCTGGAATATTACCCGGAAAAATCGGATCGTTCAATCAGCCC
>CAIMZS010000103.1 GCA_903846015.1 uncultured Anaerolineae bacterium
ATGCGCAGCTTTGCTCCAGGGAAGGAACATGTAGTGATCTTATATTGGCCGCTTTATTCAGGCGGATTCGATTGTTCCTCCATGCGGACAAACTCAACCGCCTGACTTCCAAAACCAGCAGCGAGACAGACTGCGCAACGCAGACCAGCACAAGCTTCTCTTATGATGGTGGCGGTATCATCAACACGGGCCAGCGCACCGGCATGACGGATGGCTCGGGTTCCACCACCTGGAACTACGACCTGCGCGGGCGCATGCTCCAGGAAGTCAAGACCATCAGCGGCGCGCCTGCGGCCTTCACCACTGCCTGGAACTATAACTCGGCAGACATGCCCACAACAATCACGTATCCCGATGGCGAAGTGGTGACAAATGAGTATAATGACCGCATGGCGCTTCAAACGGTAACCGGCAGCCAGACCTATCTCGCGGACTCCAGCTATGACGTCGCCGGGCGCGTCACTGCGCTCACGCTTGGCAACGGCCTGGTGCAGATCAAATCCTACTACCCCTGGGACCAGCAGGGTGGACGCCTGCACAGCCTTGTGACCGCAACCATCCAGAATCTCTCCTACAGTTACGACCCCGTTGGGAATATCACCAATATTGCCAACAGCGCCAACAATGAGACCCAGGCGTTTGCGTATGACAGCCTGGACCGCCTGACGGGGTGGACGTTGAACAGTTTACCTCAGGAAACCTATGGATACGACCCGGCCAACGGCAACCTGACAACCAAAGCGGGCATGACCTTGAATTACAACACCACAACCGTCCGGCCAGCGCACGCTGTTATATCCACATCCACGGGCAACACCTACGGTTATGACTTAAATGGCAATCAGACCACCCGCACCATCACCGGGGTGGGCATATACAGCCTGCTCTACAATGCCGAGAACCAGATGACGGGTGTGGGCGGACCAAACAGCATGAATGCCTCGTTTTCCTTTGATGGCGATGGCAAACGGGTGAAATCGGTGCTGAATGTGCCGCAGGTGATTGGCGGCAGCACCTACCATCTTGGAACGATGGATGTCGAGCAGCCGGATGTGCTCAGCCTGACGGCCGATATGCAGGACACGCTGGATACAAAATGCACATACCGTGTCTTTAACAACAGCGCCACGTATGCCATTCAGCCGGGCGATGTGTTGGAATTTGATGTATTCACATCCACCCCGGATGGGCTGGCGCGCGGTGGTTTCGATGCG
This sequence comes from uncultured Anaerolineae bacterium, assembly GCA_903846015.1. Lineage (GTDB taxonomy): Bacteria > Chloroflexota > Anaerolineae > Anaerolineales > Villigracilaceae > UBA5195. The sequence goes on from CAIMZS010000103.1 coordinate 1,215, forward strand.
CAGCTTTCCATCTCCGGCGCGCTGCGCGACCAATCCGGCTGGCTGGATCAGAACGGAATATCCATTCATCCCGAAAGCAGCCTGAGCGGGCATGCCAGCAATGCCTGGTATTCGCGTCAGTTCAACATCGGCAGCAAAGCCGGGGAGACATTATCCGCTTTCAAGATTGCGGCTGTGGGGCAGGCGGCGGGCACGTACCTGGTGCTGTTGGATAACATCCGCATCACCAACGGCGGTGTGGTGCAGGCAACTATTTACCAATCCGGATTTGCGCCTGCGCAGATTGAAGCCGGAACCACGCCAGGTGTGAGCGGGGTGTCGCAATGGCGGGCGATCAAATATTATCCGAACGGTGTCATCCGCCGGACGGGCTACGAGGAGACAGCGCCGGGTGCCAGGGACGGGGTATTTTATACGCTGTCTGATCACCTGGGTTCTTCGATGTTGGTGACAGACCACTCCGGTGCGGTGGTGGAACGGCAAAATTACAAACCGTGGGGTGAAGTGCGCAGCCTGCCGAATATCCCCGCCATTTCCCTGACGCACAACACTTTCACAGGCCAATATTCCTACATGGACGATCCTTCGACACCTGCCAGCGAGGGCTTTGGGCTCATGTTCTACCAGGCCAGGTGGTATGTTTCCTATAATGTGCCTGTTTATAAGTCGTTTTCCCAAACACGCTTATTACCGTAGCTTCTCGCACCCGTTGAAAGTGCAAAAGCCCGCCACATTCACACTTGATCTCAGCCACTGGTGTTGGCTGTAAAGAACTCAATAAATTGCTCAACGCTTGATTGCCAATCTGTAACAAAGCTTCGCGTATGCCAGTTTCGATTTCCGCTATTTTGACTGTACCATTTTTGCTTTTCTGCTCTGACTGTACCGCAGATTTCAACATCTCTGCCAGCTTCAACGCTATTTCGTTTATTACTTCAGTGTTATATTTCATTTGGAACCACCGCTGGATTTTGTTTTCGCAGACCTTTTCCTACCGGGGTTCCACTTATTTGACAACATTTGCGTGCACACCACTCGATATTCCTTATAACAATGTCTTTGTGAAAATTCACACCCACATTATCCTATGTTATACTTGCGCCCATTCCTGTCTTAAACCCCATCTGGGAGTCATATTTATGTTGCTAGAATATATAGCTATTGCGATCTTTATCGCCCTGACTACGCTTGTCGGGATCATCGCGATCGTACTGGGAACAATTTTTGGACCCAGGCGCCCGGCCGGTAAAAAATCAATGCCGTATGAATCGGGCATGAACCCGATCGGTCCTGGTACAAGGCGCATTCCAGTGCGCTTCTACCTTATTGCGGTGTTATTTATCTTGTTTGATATTGAAGTTGTATTTTTTATCCCCTGGGCCCTGGTCTTTAACGATTTTGTGATGGCTGGCAAGGGGCTTTTCATGTTGGGTGAAATGCTCGTGTTTATCGCCATCTTACTGGTAGGCTATGCCTATGCCTGGAAGAAAGGAGCATTGGAATGGGATTAGAACAAAAACTTGGCAATATGGGCGTTGTTACAGCCCGCCTTGAGGACCTGGTTAATTGGGGCCGCACCAATGCCATGTGGCCGATGTTGTTTGGACTGGCCTGCTGCGCCATCGAGATGATGTCAGCTCAGGCTGCCAATTATGACATGAGCCGCTTTGGCATGGAATTAATGCGCCCAAGCCCGCGTCAGAGCGACTTGATGATCGTCGCCGGACGTGTCTCGCGGAAAATGGCCCCAGTTCTTCGCCGTCTCTATGACCAGATGCCCGACCCCAAGTGGGTCATTGCTATGGGTGACTGCGCCTCTTGCGGCGGCGTCTTTAATAACTATGCCGTTGTTCAAGGCGTGGACGAAGTAGTGCCGGTCGATGTTTACATCGCTGGATGCCCGCCACGTCCTGAAGCCTTGATCCATGCCGTCGTCACTTTGCACGAAAAAGTGCGCCGCGAAAAGCTCAAGGATTGGGCCTGATATGAACGAAAACCTATCCACCATCATTGAAAAGCTGGTCAGCCAATTTCATGGTCAGACCATTGAATTTGCTGGAGAACCGAGCGTCATTTTGCCTGCCGGGTTAATCGCCCAGGCTGCGCTGGTTATTCATGACCAATTTGGGTTTGATCTCCTGTCCGTTCTTACTGCCGTGGATTACTGGCCGCAGGAAGAACCGCGCTTTCACCTGTTTTACCGTTTTACATCTATCCCGCACCGGCTGACTCTGAATGTGCGTGTGCCAGTCTCCGCCCTTTCGGCTTCGGTACCAACGTTGGAAGGTATCTACCATAATGCCAACTGGCATGAACGTGAGGTTTTCGACATGTTTGGGATCAAGTTCGAAGGCCATTCTGACATGCGCCGCATCCTTATGCCGCACGATTGGGAAGGTCACCCGTTGCGCAAGGATTATCCCCTCGGCTACGAAGAACCCCAGTTTTCCTTTAATTTTGATGAAATTGATGTTCGTAAGCCGTACGCCAAGAACTGGCGCGGAGAGTAGCCATGGCTCAGATTGAAGAAGTTACCCTCGACGGAATGACGCATCTCGTCTCGGAGCGTGCCCTGAAAGGCGAGACGATGCTCTTGAATATGGGTCCTCAACACCCATCGACCCACGGTGTTCTACGTTTACTGCTGGAATTGGATGGCGAAATAGTGCTGAATGCCATTCCCGATGTTGGTTTCCTGCACACGGGTGTTGAAAAGAATATGGAAGCCAAGACCTACCAGAAGGCCGAAGTAATGACTGACCGTCTGGATTACATGAATACTGTTGGCAACAATCTGGCCTACTGCCTGGCTGTCGAAAAACTGGTTGGGCTGGATGTCCCCGTTCGCGCCCAGGTGCTGCGGGTTATCCTTGCGGAACTCAAGCGCATTGCCTCTCACCTGGTCTGGTTGGGCACATCTGCGCTTGATCTGGCTGCCATGTCCAACTTCATGTACTGTTTTCGTGAACGTGAAATGATCCTGGATATCCTTGAGCTGGTTTCCGGGCAGCGCATGATGACTACCTATATTCGCCCCGGTGGTGTCTGGCGCGATGTGCCGGTCGAGTTTGAGGCGGCCGTCCGCAATTTCATCAAGATCATGCCTCACCGTATCGATCAATATGAATCGCTCTTGACCAAGAACCCGCTGTTCCTGGATAGGACCGTCGGTATCGGAAAGATCTCCGCCACGGATGCTGTCAATTGGGGTCTCACTGGTGCAACTCTGCGTGGTTCAGGCGTCAATTACGATGTGCGCAAATTCGCACCGTATTCGGGCTATGATCAGTATGATTTTGAAGTTCCACTGCGCACCGAAGGCGATGTGCGTGCCCGCTACATTGTCCGTATTGAAGAAATGCGCCAGGCTATTCGCATTATCCAGCAAGCCATGGATAAATTGCCCATGGGACCGGTTCGGTCGAATAATTACAAGTTTGTGCCTCCGCCTCGCTCTGAGATTGGCACCAGTATGGAAGCCCTGATCCATCACTTCAAGCTGTGGACCGAAGGCTTCAACGCGCCCAGGGGCGCCATCTATTCGGCGGTCGAATCGCCGCGTGGTGAACTGGGGGTTTATTTGGAAAGCGACGGCGGCCCCAAGCCGTTTCGCGTTCACTTTCGTACTCCATCATTTGACAACCTGCAGGTTCTACCTTTTCTTGCCAAGGGTTTTTTGGTGGCAGACCTGGTTGCCATTATTGGCTCTGTTGACATTGTCCTGGGAGATATTGACCGATGAGTCTCGCCGCAAAATATCCAGAAGAAGTCAAGGCGATTTTCGCCAAATATCCTGTAAAGCGCTCAGCAGTAATGCCGCTGTTGTACCTGGCCCAGCGTGAAGACGGTTTTATTACCAAGCAAGCAATGGCTGATATCGCCACTATGCTCCACCTGGATACTACCGAAGTGGCCTCGATCGTGGGTTTTTATAGCCTCTATCATGATCAGCAGGCCGGGAAATACCGCATGCAGGTGTGCAACGACCTGCCCTGCGCACTTCGTGGCGCCGATAAATTTCTCGAGTCCCTCTGCCAGAATCTGGGCGTCAAGATTGGCGAGACCAGCGCTGATGGGCTTGTGACCGTGGAAGCTGTCATGTGCCTGGCCGCTTGTGATAAAGCACCCATGTTCCAGATGCAGGCTGGCGATAAAGTTACCTATCACGAAAATATGACCGTGGACCGTACCCTGGAGCTTGTAAATGCGCTTAGGGCAAGCGGGCTGCCGTCTGAGGTGAAGCCATGACTCACTTTTTGCTGCGTCATCGCGATATTCCCGATATCAAAAACATTGAAACCTACCTTGCCAATGGTGGTTTCGAGAGTTTCAAAAAAGTTGTCACCACCTGCACTTCGCAACAAGTGGTTGATGAAGTCAAAGCCTCCGGTTTACGAGGACGCGGCGGGGCAGGTTTTCCAACCGGCGTGAAGTGGTCATTCCTGCCAAACAACATCTGGCCGCATTATGTAGTCTGCAACGCTGATGAATCTGAGCCGGGCACTTTCAAGGATCGTGAGATCATGGAAAGCAATCCCTTCCAGTTCTTGGAAGGCGTGGCAATTGCTTGCTATGCCGTCGGCGCGCTCGAGGGCTATGTTTATCTGCGCGGTGAATTTCAACAAGTGCAGATATTCCTGGATGCATGCATTCTGCAGATGGAAAAAGCGGGCTTGCTCGGTGATGGGCTGTTTGGGACACAAACATCTCTGCGCTTGAAGACTCATCTGGGCGCGGGCGCATATATTTGTGGTGAAGAAACCGCTTTGCTCGAGTCGATCGAGGGAAAACGCGGGCAGCCGCGTGTTCGCCCGCCTTTCCCCGCAGTAGTTGGCCTGTATGGCAAACCGACTGTGATCAACAATGTTGAGACGCTGACCAATCTGCCCTTCATTATCGAAAAAGGGGCCGCCTGGTACAAGAGTATAGGCACTGAAAAATCCCCCGGGGTAAAGGTTTTCTCGCTCTCCGGGAACATCAACAACCCTGGCAATTATGAACTTCCACTCGGCACCACCTTCCGTGAGTTGATTTATACCTGCGGCGGCGGGGTTCAGGGCGGGCGCAAGGTCAAAGGCATCATGCCCGCTGGTGCTTCATCTTCCATTATTCGCGTTGATGAAAGCACATTTGACAGGGTGATGGATACGCCCATGGACTATGAAAGTGTCCAGAGTATCGGGTCGCTCTTGGGTTCGGCCTCCGTCATCATCATCGACGACAGCCACAGCATGGATTGGGTCATCGATAAGACTGTCCATTTCTTTAAACATGAATCCTGCGGTAAATGCACCCCTTGCCGTGATGGTAATTATTGGATGTTGCAGCTTGTGGAACGTATCCACGAAGGGCATGGCACCAACGCTGATTTGCAGCTGCTCAAAAATGTTGCCACTCAGGTGAATGGGAAATGCTTGTGCGCCTTGGGTGATTTCTCCACAATGGCTGTCACCTCGGCCCTGGAACGTTTCCCCGAGGATTTCGCAGCCATCGTTTCTCGTGCTAGTATCGCCGGTGGGAAATAACGATATGTCTAAAATGGTAAATCTGACCATAGATGATGTTAAAGTGACCGTTCCTGAAGGGACGCTGGTGGTGGATGCTGCCAGAAAAGCTGGTATTGATATCCCGGTCTTTTGCTATCACCCCAAGATGGAACCGGTTGGTATGTGCCGCCAGTGCCTGGTGGAAATCGGCCGGCCCATGATTGATCGCGCCACCGGGCAAGCGGTTAAGGATGAAAAGGGCGCCCCCAAGATGCAGTTTATGCCCAAACTTGAGACGGCCTGCACAAACCCCGTTTCAGAAGGTATGGTTGTCCTGACCGTCACCGAAAAGGCCAAGTCTGGGCAGAAGGAAATCCTCGAACTGCTGCTCACCAATCACCCGCTTGATTGTCCGATCTGTGACAAAGGCGGCGAGTGTCCGCTTCAGAATCTGACGATGGCGCATGGTTCGGACAAGAGCCGCTTCCTGTTTGATGAAAAGCAGAGGCAGGAGAAGCACGTCCCGCTTGGTGATTTGATTTTCCTGGACCGAGAACGCTGCATTCAATGTGCGCGCTGTATCCGTTTTCAGGACAAGATCGCTGGCGAACCAGTGCTTGGTTTTTACAGCCGTGGGCGTTCCACCGATATCGTTACCTTCTCAGAACCGGGTTTTGACTCGGTTTTCTCCGGTAACACTACAGATATCTGTCCCGTTGGTGCGCTGACCACTGCTGATTTTCGGTTTGGCGCTCGCCCCTGGGAAATGAAAAATGCCGCTTCGGTTTGCTCACAGTGCGCGGTCGGATGTAATCTTACCTTCAATGTGCGCCGTGAAGCCAAAACTGGCGGCGGATATGTCATCAAACGTGCCCTGCCGCGCCAGAATGAACAGGTCAATGAAATTTGGATGTGCGATAAGGGCCGTTTTGCCAGTTATCACTACACTGAGGCTGTCAATCCCACCTCATTGCCTGGGGCGCTTCCCAGCGAAGTGAGTGTCTCTTTGGAATCGGCAATCTCCAGTGCTGCTGACAAGCTGGCAGAATCCAAAGCAGATTCTGTGATCCTGGCCGGTGGGCGTCTTGCTAATGAAGATCTTTTTAATCTCAAGCAGTTGGCTGCTGGCCTGGGTGCTCAAATTTATCTCTACACAACGATGGGCGGCGGTGAATACACTCAAGCTTATGGATTGACCGCGGGCTCAAACCTGGGAAATCTCGGCAAGGGTGATACCGTCCTGGTCATCGCTTCGGATATCTACAATGAAGGTCCTCTATGGTACCTGCGCCTTAAGGCTGCCGCCCAGCGTGGCGCAACACTGATTGTTGCTTCGGCGCGCGCTACCAGGCTCGATGAATATGCTGCTTTCGTGGTGAGATACGCGTATGGTGATGAAGTTGAGACCGTCAAATCCCTTATAGGAAAAGACAAGATCGGGACCTCGATCAGCGCGGCTGCCAACCTGGTTGTTTTCTTTGGCTCAGATGGCCTGGGTCAGGCTGGTACATCTTCCCTGGCGGCTGCCTGCGCCAGCCTGGTTTCGGGCGCAAACCTTCGTGGCAAGCCCAATAATGGTTTGGTAGGCGTTTGGCCAACTCCTAATGCTCAAGGAGCCTGGGAATTAGGCTTGCGCCCAGCGGCAGACCTGGTCTCTGTTATCAAGGGCAAGACGGTTTATGTTGTCGCTGCCGACCCGGCAGGGGATGACCCTGCTCTGGCTGCCGCTCTCAAAACCGCTCGGACAGTCATCGTCCAGGATATCCTGTCCACTGAAACCACCCGCCTGGCCGATATCGTGCTTTCTGCTGCTGCTTATACCGAGCGCGAGGGTACCTACACATCCGCCGAACGACGTGTCCAGCGCTTCTATCCGGCTGTGCCGATGCGCCCTGGTAGAAAAGCTGATTTCAGCATTGTGGCCGAGCTTGCCAAAAAGTGTGGCATGGAGTTGGAGGGTCGTTCCGCTTTGCTCGTGATGAATAAGATTGCCGCTCAAGAACCTGCTTTTGCTGGCGTCACCTACAACAAGCTCGCCGATGCTCCTGAGCAGTGGCCTATCGTTGGGCGCGGCGAGCTGTATTATGGTGGCACTTCTTACGAAAATACCCAGGGCCTTGGGGCGCACCTGACGCTCAGTGCTGCGGTTTCCGATGTCGCGGCTGTAACGACTGAAGCCGTTACTACTTTGCGCAAAATGAGACCATCTGAAATTGAGTTGATTGCTGTGCCAGTTACGCAGTTATATGACATGGGCACCACCGTCCTGCCCGCGAAACTGCTCGAGAGCCACATTGGCGAAGCCAGTGTTTCGGTCAATCCGGCCACCGCTGCCAGGTTGGGCATCTCGAACGGCGGGAAGGCTATGATGACCCAGGGAACAGCTTTTTCCCAACAAGTTATCGTGAAGTTTGATGACTCTATTTCCACGGGTGTTGTGCTGGTCTATCGCAGTTTCGGTTTTCCCATCTCCGAACCCGTCGTAGTTGTACTGTCTCAGGTTCTACCAACGGCCGTGCTAGAACCGGCACTATCGGGCGAGAGGAGGTAACGCATGGATTGGGCTTTATTCCTTGAATTGGTGATTAAATCGTTTATCCTGGTCATGGTTTTGTTGACCGGTTTTGCTTACCTGACATGGTATGAGCGCAAGGCGCTTTCACGTATGCAGGTGCGTTATGGGCCGAACCGCGCCGGGAAATTTGGTTTGCTCCAACCGATCGCGGATGCAGTCAAGCTGATCTTCAAAGAAGAACTGATTCCTGATCAGGCCGAGAAGATCTTGTTTATCATCGCGCCGATCGTGACTGTGGTTCCGGCGGTGGTCATTACCGCAACTGTGCCGTGGGGACCGAGTTTCCAGGCCTTTGGGCGCACCATTAACCTGTATATTGCGAATGTAGACGTTGGCGTGCTGTACGTCACGGCGATTGCCTCCATTGCGGTGTATGGCATTGTGTTGGCTGGATGGTCGAGCAATAACAAGTACGCCATGCTGGGCGGTCTGCGTTCCACAGCTCAGATGGTCAGCTACGAACTAGCGTTAGGCTTTTCGTTTGTTGCGGTGATTTTGTTGGCTCATTCGATGAATATGATCGCCATCGTTGAAGCGCAGAAAACGATGTGGTTCTCCGTGCTTCAACCTACTGGTGCGGTCATCTTTCTGATCGCAACCCTGGCTGAATTGAACCGTGCTCCTTTTGACATGCCTGAAGCTGAGCAGGAACTGACCGCTGGTTACCATGTCGAATATTCTGGCATGAAATTCGCCCTGTTTTTTATGGCCGAATATACCAAGATGATCGCCATCTCAGCTATCTCGGCTACCATTTTCTTCGGCGGTTATCGCGAGTTCTGGTTCCTGAAAGATACTTTCATGAGCGTGGATCAACATTGGTGGCTCGGGCCGATCTACATGTTTCTCAAGATCATTGTGCTGCTGTTCGGCATGATCTGGGCCCGTGCGACACTGCCTCGTATCCGTTATGACCGCCTGATGTCCTTCGGTTGGAAAGCGATGCTGCCGCTTTCATTGGCAGTAGTGGTGGTTTCCGCTGTTGGGCTTGTCCTGGCGCAGATCAACCCTGCTTTTATCTGGTTTATTCCACTGGTATCGATACTGCTTGGGTTTGTTACGATTGGATTGGTGGATAGCTCTTTACGGAGGAAAGCTTATGCGGCTCGTTGAACCTTTCCTTGAAATGATCGGTGGTATGAAGACCACCCTCATGATGATGTTTGAAAAACCGGTCACGATCCAATACCCGGAAGAAAAACGTCAGGTTTCCAAGCGCTTTCGAGGTCGTCACGAATTGAAGCGTTATGATAATGGCCTCGAAAAGTGCATTGGTTGTGCCTTGTGCGCAGCAGCCTGTCCTGCCGATGCCATCTTCGTCGAATCTTCTGAGAATACTGACGAGAAGCGCTTTTCACCTGGTGAACGGTACGCCAGCACCTATGAGATTAACATGTTGCGCTGTATCTATTGCGGTTTTTGTGAAGACGCCTGCCCAACCGAAGCGATTGTCATGGGCGATAATTACGAGTTGACCTTCACGGACCGCCGCAATGCCATTTACAACAAGGATATGCTCATTGATCCTGTGTTCCCGGGCGTAAAGTCCACCCCGCAGGTAACGGAACCGGGTGTGTTCACCCGCTCAGTTCCTGAAATGAAAGATCCGCAAGATTAGCCGCTTCGCGAGGTGAAATAATGTCTGGTGAATTGATCTTGTTTTTCCTGCTAGCCTTTTCCGCCATCGCCACGGCTGCTGGCATGCTGCTCAGCCGCAACGCGGTCTATGCAGCGTTATACCTGGTGATGAACTTTGCCACAGTCGCCATTTTTTACTTGATGCTCGGCTCGCCATTTATTGCTCTTTCACAGGTGACAGTCTACGGCGGCGCGATTATGGTTTTGTTTCTGTTCGTTATCATGCTGCTGGGCATTGAGCAGATCCCAACCGAATTCAATTTGAAAACGTTCCTGCCCGCTATTGTGCTTGGACTGGCGCTTGTGATTGAATCCGTTATGCTGGTGATCACGAAGATTGGAACTACAGGTTTGCAAGTAGCCACTTCGGTGGCTGATGCTGCCCCTTCCCCTCTGGCAACTAAACTGTTTACGGTTTACCTGCTGCCATTTGAAATCACATCCATCCTGCTGCTGGTTGCCATGGTCGGCGCGATTATTCTGACCAAACAGCCTCGCACAGTCGTCCCGACCGCAGATAAGAAAGGAGCGCAGGGATAAACATGATCCCAGTCAATTACTATCTTGCTCTGGCTGCTATTCTTTTTGCCATGGGTGCCATGGGAGTTCTTATTCGCCGTAACGCGCTGGTGATTTTTATGTCGATTGAGTTGATGCTTAACGCCGCCAACCTCACCTTCGTGGCTTTTGCCCGCATGTACTCCACCATGAACACCACATCTGTCTACAACGGGCAAATCTTCGTCTTCTTTGTCATGACCGTGGCCGCTGCCGAGGTTGCAGTTGGCCTGGCGCTGATTGTTGCTATCTTCCGCAGCAAGCAAAGCATCGACGTTGACCAGTTGAACAGCTTGAAGGGATAAAACGATATGAACCCTACCGCAGAATCCCTTTTCAAACTTGTTCCCTGGATCGTTTTTGCCCCGGTCATCGGTTTCTTGATCAACATTTTTCTCCCTTATAAACTTCAGTTGATCAATAAATGGTTCGGTACAAAATTTGAGCTTAGCGAAAATACAATCGGCGTCATCGCGGTATTGGCTTCCGCCAGCGCCTTTGTTGTTGCGCTGCTCCAGCTTTATGGGCTCACCCTTCAACCTGAGGGCGTAAACGCTCCCCTGGCTCAGTGGATCCATATTGGAGACCTGGCGATCGACTGGAACTTCCGCGTGGATACTCTCTCGGTCACCATGATGATGGTTGTATCTGGGGTTGGCACCCTCATTCACATCTACGCTATCGGGTACATGCACGAGGATGTGCGCTTCAAAAATGATATTCCGCGCTATCGCCGCTTCTTTGTCTTTCTGAACCTGTTTATTGCTGCCATGATGATCCTGGTCAGTGGCAGTTCTTACATGATGTTGTTTGTCGGTTGGGAAGGGGTCGGTTTGTGCTCCTTTC
>CAIMZS010000104.1 GCA_903846015.1 uncultured Anaerolineae bacterium
GTGACTGGAGTTCAGACGTGTGCTCTCCGATCTCTTCGGAAGGGGCAGATTTCAACCCGGTTTGCCGTGCCAAATTCCTGACGCATGGGCAGAAAACAACACGTGTCATCATCATGGTGCATGGTTATACCAGTTGTCCGCAGCAATTTGCTGCGCTTGGTGACAAGTTTTTCAACCTGGGTTATAACGTTCTGATTGTGCCGCTGCCACATCACGGGCTGGCGGATCGCATGACAGAGGCGCATGCCGAATTGACGGCCCAGGAATTGGTAGCATATGCCGATGAAACTGTCGATATTGCGCAAGGATTGGGCGAGAAGGTGGTAATGATGGGGCTTTCAGTCGGAGGTGCCACCACTTCCTGGGCAGCGCAAAACCGCAGCGATATTGACCTGGCGGTCATCATTTCCCCGGCACTGGGATTTAAGCAGATCCCAACGCCTTTGACGGCGTTCGCGATGAATGCTTACAAGATTTTACCGGATGCAATGGTATGGTATGATGAAAAATTGAAGGAGAATGTGGTGGGTGCGGTGTACTCTTATCCTCGTTATTCCAGGCACGCCCTGGTTCAATCCCTTTTATTGGGGTACGCCATCAAATCCCAAGCGAACCAATCTCCACCGGCAGCTAAGAAGATGATCGTCGTTTTTAATGCCAATGATACAACTATCAATAACGCGCTGACAGAAGAATTTGTTACCAGTTGGCTGGCACATGGCGCCAATTTGAGCAGGTATGATTTCGGGATTGATTTGAAGCTGGGTCATGACCTGATCGACCCCACCGCGCCGGATCAAAAGGTGGATGTTGTTTATCCAGTGCTTTTGGATCTGGTAGGGCAGTAAGCTTTTAAATACAACGCAGGTGACACGACCAGTGTGTCTCCTGCGTTGTATTTTTAAAAGCAGCATGATAAAGATCTTCAGCGCGATATCCTATTTTTTTATGAGACAGGGCTGGGTCTGAATAGCTCGCGCAGCAGCAGCACTCCGTAAATGCCAGTGATCACCAGAGCGAGTGAATATGCATTGATCATGACTATCACTGTGATCCACCAAATACCTTCTGGTGGGCCTTCGCCCGAGTCCAGACCGGTGACCACAGCAAGCTGCTGAGCCCCAATCAATAAACCTGCCGCAGCGGCAAACCACCATCCAATCAGTTTTTCACGTGAATGTGCCCGCATGGCTGCCCAGAATAGCAACCCTGCCCCGATGAAGGCCGCCGGGAAGAGTTCGGCCGGCATGAGAAAATCGAAGCGCAATATTCGGTCGCCAGCGTAGGAACCCGCTGAAAACGCGAGGGGCGCAAGAATGGGGAACAATACCACCAGCGTTCCAACCAGAGCGAGGATTTTTGTCAGCAAGCCTTTGTTTGGCATGTTTCACCACTTCTGAAGTTCAATACTTGTCGGATATAGTTCATTTTAACACAAATCCCCGGTATAAATCTGTGCCATAAAACACTCCATTCATCAAGCCTCCCACATTGCTTGTTTTGGAATTTGGGGGAGGTGGCCGCAGGCCGAAGGGTGAGTGTTTTGCCCTTAAGCGGCAATTGTTCATTCGCAATATTATTCAAAAAATCTGCTTCACCCGGTCTTTATCTTGACGATCTGGTCGACTACGGCGAGCAACGCATCCAGATTTGGGATAGCGGACACCTGGGCAGCGGTGCCGCTGAACCACTCACCATTCTTTTTTTTGATGCGCATAAATCCGCTGCGAATCGCAACCGTTTCTATTTCGTTCCATGCATAGGTTTTCTTGTTCATGGTGATATTGTTATTATTTATTGCAACCGGACCAAGTGTGATAGTTTGACCGCTGCGCAGTCCCAAGGCCAATTTTTCATATTGAAGCGAAGCCACTTTTTTATTTATGAAATTACCCAGCATTTCAATTTGATAGAATTTATTATCGAGCACCAGCCTCGCGCCATCAATTTTTCTCAGAGTGTAAACGTAAGTCGTTCCAGTGTAAATACCATTAGAATAACGTTTTGTGATCGAGATGTTAAGCCACTCGATCTCCTGCCAGGTCCAGGTTTGCAGCCCACTGTTATCGTTATAAGCCAACCCCTTTTCATACACCACAACAGATTTGTCCCAATTTTGGTAAGCGCTGAGGGTCGCCAGGACTCCAAAAAGAAACATCACGGCTGCGATAATAAGTGGGGTAATGATAGTCTTGCCAAGCATCACTGGCCCATATTTTGCTACCTGCACAAATGTATCGTAAAAACCATAAATGGCAGCCAACCCAGCTCCACTTATCAGAACAACACCAAAGATGGCGCTGATCCAGCGATTTTTGGCGCTGACAGAGTGTACGCTTTGTACCGGGCCCAATCCGTAAATACTGGAAAAATGATCAGGTGCTTGGGATGGTTTTTTGGGGATATGCATGACTTGATTTGCTCTTTCACATAAAAAAACTGTCCAGCAGGGAACTGCTGGACAGTGACAATTTTAGACCGGTGGCAAGTTTCGGCGTAGGGCGGGGTACATTGCCAGCCCGCGCGCCGTGCCTTCCGCTACACAGGTAAGTGGATTATCGACCAGGTATGCCGGAATGCCCAGCGTTTTGGTAAGAAGTTTATCAATGCCACGCAAAAGCGCTCCACCGCCAGTCAATGCCATACCCCGGTCAATGATATCGGAGACAAGCTCGGGCGGGGTTTTTTCCAGCACCCGGCGGCACGTTTCAGTTAATTGTCTGAGAGGTTCCTGCAGCGCTTCAACGATTTCACCTGTGGTCAAGGTTACCGGGCGCGGTAATCCAGATACCTGATCCTGACCTTGTACTTCCATGCCTTGTTCGGTATCTTGAGGGACGGCTGCCCCAATTTTGATCTTGAGAAGTTCAGCCGTGATTGGAGAGATGATTACTCCATATTTACGGCGGACGTAGGTGACAATATATTCATCCAACGATTTTCCCCCCGAGCGCATGGTTTCGGCAGAAACAATGCCGTACATCGCCAGCACAGCGGCTTGTGTTGCTCCTCCGCCCAAGCAAATTACCATGCTGCCGGATGGAGAATTGATCGGCAGATCCACACCCAGAGCAGCTGCAAGCGGTTGCTGGATGAGGTAGGCATCACGGGCCCCGGCTTGTAAAACTGCTTCGTGAACAGCGCGGCTTTCCACGCTCGTCACCCCGTAAGGCACCGAAATCATCACATTGGGTTTAAAAATGCGTCCGCTTACGCGTTGGATCAGGATTCGCAGCAGGCTTTCGGTGATTTCATAGTCGGCAATGACGCCGTTATTCAACGGACGCGCAACTTCAATGGAATCGGGCACACGCCCTTCCATGTCACGTGCCTGGCGCCCCACCTCTACAATTTTCTGATCGGCAACGTCAATAGCGACCACGGTGGGTTCTTCCACGATGATCCGATTACCCTCAGCGATGCGGGTATAAACTGTACCGAGGTCAATACCCAGGTCTTTCGAAAATCCTGCCATTTGGGCGGTTTACTCTTCCGTGTAAGTGGTGCGTTTTCCGGTTCGGAATCGTTTGGCGGCATCCAGACGCAGGTTGGATCTGCGCAGGGCGGCTTCGATGGCTAGGAAAGCATCCACATCTTCAGTTCTTACCGATGAAAGCGATTCTTCGGCCCGCTTGCGGGCGGTTTCGGCACGGGCAATATCAATTTCTTCCACATTCTCGGCGGCATCGGCGAGTACGGTTACAATGGCGGGTTGAATTTCGGCTACACCGCCTGCCACCGTAAAGATGCGCTCTTCACTTTTTGTGCGCACCTTGATTAATCCAAACTTAAGCGTGGTCAACAGCGGAGCGTGGTGGGGCAGGATACCCATTTCGCCCTCGGTGCCTGGCAGGACGACAATATCCACATCGCCTTCGTAGACCATGCGGTCTTGAGAGACAATTTCACATCGGATCGGCATGTTTCATCCCTTGTGCCCTTACGAGTCGAGACTCGTAAGGGCACCAAACGGTAAAATCAGGCGGCCTGATTAAGTTTTTCGGCTTTTTCACGGACGTCGTCAATCGTCCCAACCATCATAAAAGCCTGTTCGGGCACATCGTCACATTTTCCGTCCAGAATTTCGCGGAAGGAGCGGATGGTCTCCTTGAGTGGCACATACACGCCCTTGATGCCGGTAAACTGTTCTGCAGTGACAAACGGTTGGCTGAAGAAGCGCTCGATCTTGCGGGCGCGCGATACCAGCAGTTTGTCGTCTTCAGAGAGTTCATCCACACCCAAGATTGCGATGATATCCTGGAGATCTTTATAGCGCTGCAACACACGCTGAACTTCGCGGGCGGTGGTGTAATGTTCCGGTCCGACGATGTTCGGGTCGAGAATTCGGCTGGTGGAAGTAAGCGGGTCCACTGCCGGGTAAATACCTTTTTCAGAAATGGCCCGTTCGAGGGCGATGGTGGCATCCAGGTGGGTAAAGGTTGCCACTGGGGCTGGATCCGAATAGTCATCCGCCGGTACATACACGGCTTGCATGGAAGTGATCGATCCAGTGCGTGTGGATGTGATTCGTTCCTGTAGTTCACCCATTTCGGTTGCCAGGGTTGGTTGGTAACCTACAGCGGATGGCATACGGCCTAGCAGCGCTGAAACTTCCGAGCCAGACATGGTAAAGCGGAAAATATTATCGATGAACAATAACACATCTTTGCCCTGATCGCGGAAGAATTCAGCCATCGCCAGCGCAGATAATGCAACGCGCAGGCGCACGCCGGCGGGTTCGTTCATCTGGCCAAACACCATGACTGTATCTTTCATAACGCCAGATTCGATCATTTCGCGGAACAACGAGGTGCCTTCACGGGTTCGCTCACCGACGCCGGCAAACACAGAGTTGCCTTTATGAACGCGAGCGATCGATGAAATCAGCTCAGTGATAACCACTGTCTTGCCTACACCTGCCCCGCCGAAGATGCCGGTCTTGCCGCCCTTGGTGAACGGGGCGATCAAATCGATGACCTTGATACCGGTCTCAAAGATTTGCACACCGGTGGATTGTTCTGCAAAAGAGGGCGCCAGACGGTGGATGGGGTAATAGGCTTCTGCCTTTACTTCGCCTTTTTCGTCAATCGGCTTCCCCAGCACATTAAATATGCGTCCAAGTGTGGAAAGACCGACCGGCACGAGAATTGGGTTCCCCGTTGCGGTAGCGCTTGCGCCACGCTGCAGGCCATCGGTAGTGTCCATTGCCACAGTTCGCACCCAGTTATTGCCAAGGTGTTTTTGCACTTCAAGAATGAGGGCTTCTTTTCCTTCACGACCTACTTCGATCGCTTCGTACACTTCGGGTAGTTCACCTTCTGGGAAGGCTACATCCACCACACCACCTAAAATTTGAACAACACGGCCAGTTGCATTAGCCATTTTCGCCTCCAGCGTGATTATTTATTTGCTTGAGCCAGCGCTTCTGCGCCGCCCGCGATGTCGAGCATGTCGCTCGTGATGGTTTGCTGTCGTACTTTGTTGTACTGCAGCTGCAGTGCGGATACCAGTTCGTTGGCGTTATCGGTGGCGTTGCGCATGGCTACCATACGGGCGGCGTGTTCCGATGCCTGGGATTCGAGA
Organism: uncultured Anaerolineae bacterium; assembly: GCA_903846015.1. Lineage (GTDB taxonomy): Bacteria > Chloroflexota > Anaerolineae > Anaerolineales > Villigracilaceae > UBA5195. The sequence continues at coordinate 5,584 of CAIMZS010000104.1, forward strand.
ATGGCCTGGTATACCTGTAATGCCGTGAATCGCGGGACAATCTCATCGAGAATCTCGCGCTCGGCGGGTTCATATTGGTATGCTGCCGAAACATGGCGAGTGGCTTCATACGCTTCCACCCGGTCCTGGCTTGCTTCAACTTCCAGGGGCAGAAGTTTCTTGGCGGTCGGATCCTGGCGCACCATATTGATAAAGTCTGTGTATACCAGGTAGACCTCATCGGCGTTGCCACTCAGGTATTCGTCGACAGCCAGCCGCCCGATTGCCGATACATCGGCGAAAGAAGGCGCAGCTGGAAGGTTGCTGAAATCGGCGATTACCTTCAATCGGCGGCGGATGAGCAAGTCTCGTCCTTTTCGGCCCACTGCAATGAAGTTGACAGGGGTGGGGTAATTGCCGAATTTGCGCAAAACGAAACGAATCAGGTTGGTATTGTATGCGCCTGCCAGGCCGCGGTCACCGCTGACTACCAACACTAAAGTCTTTTTAATGGCTGAACGCCCGGTCAATAGCGGGTGAAGGGTATCGCGTCCTGGTTGGGCAGCGACATGGGTGAGTACCTGCCAGGCCTTGGTGGCGTATGGCCGGGTGCCCATTAAGGCAGCAATCGCCTTGCGCACTTTGCTGGCACTGACTGCCTGCAGGGCGCGGGTGACTTGTGAGATATTTTTTACGCTCCGGATGCGGAGTCGCATTTCGCGTGCGGAAGCCATATTGGATTCTCTCCGCGATCTATCAGGCTTGCCAGGTTAATTTGAAGGTTGCCAGTGCTTCACGCAGTTTCTTTTCAGTATCCGGCGAGATCAGTTTCTTCTCGACAATATCCCTGGCAAGCTCGGGGTGCGATTGATCAATAAATTTGACCAGGTCGATTTCCCAAATGCGCATTTTTTCAACCGGTACTTCATCCGCGTAGCCATTGGTACCGGCGAAAATAGTGACAACCTGGTGGGCCAGTGAAACCGGCTCATACTGTGGTTGTTTGAGGATTTCTTGCATGCGCCGGCCGCGGTTTAGTTGGTTAAGGGTGGCTTTATCCAGGTCTGAACCAAACTGGGCAAAAGCGGCAAGTTCGCGGTAGGAAGCCATATCGAGCTTGAGACGTCCAGCCACCTGACGCATAGCCTTGGTTTGTGCTGCGCCGCCTACGCGTGAAACCGAAATGCCCACGTTCACTGCTGGACGGATGCCGGCATTGAACAAGTTGGATTCAAGGTAGATTTGGCCATCGGTGATTGAGATAACGTTTGTGGGTACATAGGCAGACACATCGCCAAGCAGCGTTTCAATGATTGGAAGCGCAGTTAGCGAGCCGCCGGAACCAGCCATCTTAACTACTTTAAAGCCAGCGCCTTTGCCCTTAAGAACTTCATCGGCATCGTACTTTGCCATTGGGCCACCAAAAATTCGGCCATCAACAGCATCCGCGGCAACTGCGGCAGCGCCCACAAAACTGTCTTTTACAATGCAATAGTTGATTGACATGCGCGATGCGCGTTCCAGCAAGCGAGAGTGCAGGTAGAACAAATCACCTGGGTAAGCTTCGCGCCCTGGTGGGCGGCGTAACAGCAGCGAAACCTGGCGATAGGCCCAGGCATGCTTGGAGAGGTCATCGTACACTACAAGCGCGTCGCGGCCCGTTTCCATGAACTCTTCACCCATGGAACAGCCTGCATAAGGGGCAATATATTGCAATGCTGCGGATTCATCGGCGGCTGCTACTACTACAATGGTGTGATCCATCGCGCCGTGACGTTCCAGCAGCGCAACCGTACGGGCGACTGCGGCTTTCTTCTGCCCGATGGCCACATAAATACACACCAGGTCTTTTCCCTTCTGGTTGATGATTGTATCGATGGCGATGGCAGTTTTGCCAGTCTGCCGGTCTCCAATGATCAATTCACGCTGACCTCGGCCAATCGGGATCATCGCATCAATACCCTTGATACCGGTTTGTACCGGGGTGTCTACATCCTGGCGGCCCACCACACCTGGAGCGATACGCTCGATTGGTCGGTAGCCGCTGAATTGGATGGGACCCTTGCCGTCGATTGGCTCGCCGAGTGCGTTGACAACGCGCCCAATCAATCCATCGCCGACCGGTACTGAAGCGATGCGCCCGGTGCCGCGCACGGTCATGCCTTCAGCTATTTCGGAATATTCACCCATGATGATGACGCCAACGCTGCGTTCTTCCAGGTTGAATGCGATGCCAATTACGCCGTTTGCGAACTGAACCAGTTCTTGCGACTTGATGTTGGCCAGCCCTTTTACACGGGCAATACCATCACCAGCCTCAACGACCGTGCCGATATCAGTGACACTCACATCGGGTTGGAATGCGTCAATCTGTTTTAGAAAATCGCTGGTGATTTGCTTGATAAGATCTGTCATTTCGCCTCCACGCCAGTTTTTCCTGCCTTTGCTGATTTTTTGATTTCAAGTCAACCATTTTTGGCCAAACTTGAATAATGGATTTGGATAAGAATGTTGCGAACTGCCAATTTATCTATGTTGGAATAACGTTTAAATTAAAAGATAATTCTGGCAGTTTCCAGAACGTCCCAATCATACCTGAAACAAATTCAAATGTCTAGTTACAAATATCACGCATGAATTGATGAGAACTCGCCCCTTGTCATTTTTTCAGATTGATATATACTACGCAACCGAGTCAATAATTTAAGGAGTTTAAAATGACCGAGTCGCTTGAGAAAGAAGTTGACAAGCCTCCTAGTATTTACACAGGTCCTAAGAAGCCGTGGCTTGTGGCAGTGCTGGCCAATATTAAAGATGATAAAATTATTTTTTCGGCGGATGTGCCATCTGATGCGCTGGCTGATTTTGACCATATTGAAACCATTCAGGCAATCCAGGCTGCCATCGAAACTGATGGTCACAAAACGGTCTTTATTCCCGCAGATCGAAATCTCCCATTCTCATTAAAAGAAATTAATCCCGATATTTGTTTTAACATCGCCGAAGGGCTGGGTGGTGATGCGCGCGAGGCCCAGGTTCCGGCATTGTTAGAGATGATGCGCATCCCATATACCGGGTCACGCATCATGGCAAATGCCATCTCACTGGATAAGACTCTGACTAAGCGTATTTGGCGAGATCGTCGCTTGCCCGTGGCCCCATTTCAGGAATTTATCATTGGGGATGAAACGCTGCGTGCTGAACTGCGGTTTCCCCTTTTTGTTAAGCCAGCACGCGAAGGTACCGGTATGGGGGTGGATGCAAAGGCGATTGTAATGAACGAAAGCGAGCTGCGCGAGCGTGTTAAATATATCCTCGGTATTTACAAACAACCAGCCCTGGTGGAGACTTTCCTCTCGGGGCGCGAGTTTACGGTGGGATTGATCGGGCGCTGGGATTCTAAAAAATATTCACGCCACCCGGAATGGTACGACCCGAAAAACGGTTATCATCTCTTTCCCGTACTGGAATTGGACAGTTCTCGCTCAGTGACTCCCGGAGTTTACAGTAATGCTGCCAAATCAATGGAGGTGGGCGAGGATGGCGCACCTGGTTACACTTGCCCAGCTCAGGTGGAGCCTGAATTGGCTCGCAAGCTTCAAAACCTGGCGGTTAAGGCTCATATGGCCATCAAGGCTATTGACGTATCACGCACAGATATTCGCCTGAATGCCGAAGGCGAGCCGATGTTGATGGAGCTCAATTCGCTGCCCGGGTTGACCAACGCTTACAGTGATCTTTGCCTGGAGGCTGCTGCTGAGGGGATCAGTTATGAAGACCTGATCCTTGATATTCTATATTTGGGCGCTTCCCGTTGGGGCATGCTCGAGGCACGCAAATTACCTGTCAATGGGAAAAAGAAATAGTCTTGTATTTGGGTGAAACATTTCTATTTTTTAGCGCGATAAATGGTATAATATCATCCGCTCGGATGGAACCATGAGTATTGGAGAGGTCGCGTAGTCTGGCTTAGCGCGCACGCTTGGAAAGCGTGTATACTGCAAGGTATCGCGGGTTCAAATCCCGCCCTCTCCGCCTGTAGTCAACCCCCATATGTGGGGTTGATTTTTTTAAATAGCCCGGATTTTGGGTATTAGTTTCGCGCCATAACTTCCGCGCAAAGTAGAAATAAAAAAGCGTGCGTACCGATTTTGTACCCAACCTAATTAAATCTTGAGCGTATCCATCCTGCAAGAGATTGTGGCGAAAACCGATAATGTACTTTTTCGAAAAGATCCCTACCCTTTTTGTTTCACGTTTGCTTCATTAAACCTGGCAAGCAGTTCATCGCGAATTGCTGAAGCAATTACAGGTTTGGTCATGTATAAATCCGTCATTTCTTCCGGATCGTTCTCTAAATCGTATAACTCAAAAGAGTCTTTCTTTTCATATCCGGTGTAGTAAATCATTTTGTATTGCCCTTTGCGCATTGCAACAGTCCCAATTTTAATGGGCGCAAAGGCAGGATTTCTTTTCGCTTCAACTGTGAATGTTGCGCGCTCTGGGTTTTCTGTTCCACCCAAGCCGGGTAGGAGGGTCCCTTCGCACCAATTGGGTATCTCTCGCCCAGCCACATGTAACAAGGTGGGCAAAACATCGACACTATTGGTTGGAGAAAAAATATCATTACGCGCTTGCTGTCCGGGGGCAGAAATCATCAACGGAATATGAATTACTGGATCGTATAACAATGGCGTGTCGTGTTCTCGTTCGCCTCGTTCAAACATTTCTCCATGATCCGACGTAACGATCACATAACTTTTATCAAAAATTCCAGATTGCTTGAGCATGTCAATAAAGCGACCAAACTCACTGTCTGCGGTGGCAACATATTCATCGTATGAAGTGCGTGATGATGACAGTTGGGCATTTGATTTATGATCGGAGAATCTGTGCATTGGTTTGTTCAGGGGATGAAAATTGTCTTTGCTAAACTTGCCATAAAAATTTTCGTTGGGCTTGTAAGGACCATGAGGAGGCAGCATATGAAAATATGCCAGATATGGAGCTGCCTGGTGCTTTAACAGATCACCCAAACCCTGAAAAACATCTTCAATACGGAAATATAAGGGATAAACAATGTTCTGAGGAAGGCCACGAGGGTAGCCTTCAGAAGACAATTGGATTTCTGATCTGGCCAGTAAAATTTTTTCAATAGTCCCAAAGACAAGCGATGCAGGAGTATCGTTCTTAAGCAAAAAGTCATCAACCGCCCGATACGAAAAAGCTGTGTCATTAAATTTATTTCCAAAAACATAATTCAGCGCACTGAAATCTGTCGGAGGCAGAATAGTATCAATATCTTGCGAAAACTGTGTCAAAATAAAATTTGCCCATACATTTTGAGCAAAAGCAATTCTTTTGTATTCATGTCCGAATAAATGGAATACATTACGGTCAACCAGGCTGCGAGTCATAAGCCCATTTTGATTAATGGCTCGATGCGTCCATGGGTACATCCCTGTCAAAAGGGAAGTAGTTCCCGGAACAGTAAAGTTTCCGGCAGAATTGTGGGCATGATAAACTGTGGCGCGTTCCGCAAATTGTTCAAAATTGGGAGTTGTTTTTCTGGGATATCCGTAGAGTGATAAATTTTTGGCTGTCATTGCGTCAAATAAAATGATGATCACATTTGGCAATGCCGGAGCCTGCTCTAGTTTGGGTAATTCACGAATTGAAATGAGATTTGAAAGCATAGCTGCTGGCGGAAATAGAGCAACCAATTTTAGAAAATCTCGCCTGCTACTTTTGGGCATTCATTTGTCCCTGGAATGGATTCCGAAACCATAACACAATATTGTCAAGTGGATAATTTTCAAACGAACCATAAAATAGTTCAAGCATGTCCCTTCGCGACAATGATCGCAAAGACAAGCCCAATTTGTGGAATATCGGGAAGTTTGCCCGAGAAAGTCACTTGATAATCTTTCTCTCTTTCAGCATGTTTGAACAACAAAAGAACGTGAAGAATTCTACACTTGTTTGAATGCAAAGTAAAGCGGTGGCCACATTGGCGGGATTAAGCCATCAAGAGCGATAATTAATACAAGCTGGGGTGGACAGAGAGGGCAAGTCGGAGAATGGTTTTGGTGATCTTGTCAGGAGTGGATTATATATTGAAAACTGCCCTATTTTGTAAAACCAGTTTCTTGATCACAAGAAACTGGCAACAGTGCTTCCGAAATCGTGGTTAAGCTCATCAAAAGTAAAGGGTTGGGGAGGTTGGTGAAAGGGATAACTCAGCCGCAGCACGCTCACGTCACTAAAGTGGTGTTCGATAGTTCCCAGCGTAACATTGAAATCAAGCAGCGGATCGAAAGGGGACATGGCAAAATAGCACGGGGTCGTAAATTTTTGTGTTTTTGTGGGGAATTCTGTTGAGAAAATCTCTTCTATCTGAGCATTTAAAACTGAAATGGTATTTGGTCCGATTTTTAAGAGGCGTTCTTCCAGGGGAATCGTATTTTCCAATTTTCCTAGCTTGCGCAAAACTCTCACCACACTAGAAACTGTTCGAGGGTTGTGAATCAGCTCATAGAATTTTGCTTTTACTTTGGGATTGGCCAGGAGAATATTCATCTGGCGCATTATGGCTGCCCTTCTCGCAGAGATTCGCAGGGTGCGGTGTCCCATGCAAGGAGCGATCAGTATCAGGCGATCGATGCGGTGTGATAGTTGCATAAAAGTACGCATTGCAAGGATGCCGCCAAAAGAGAATCCCATCAAGTTGAAGCGTTCATAGCCAAGTTCGTTCGCGATTTGTTCCACCAGTAAAGCGACAAGCTGGCTTGAAAACGGTTGGCGAAAAGCTTCAGACTCACCGTGCCCGGGAAGTTCGAAAAAAGAGGTATGCATCCATTGACCCATGAATTGGGCCAGAGTCACCCAGTTCTCAAGCAGTGAGATTGTTGCGGGAACCATGATGAGCGGTGGACCGTTACCAGTCTCGAGTACATGCAGCCTGCTGAGCGGCAGCTTCAAAAAACGGGTGCTGTAGTCTGGCGCAATTGTTGTCATTAAAGGCCACCTTTGTTTGATGGACTGACGATTACCAATAATAATTTAATATTATGTCATAAATCAGACCCGTTTGTTTCCACCAGTTTTGCAAATTCGTGCATCGTTCCATCGAAATTTTCCCCGATTAATTGCTTAAAGCCTATGTGGTTCATCGTTATTTACATTTTCGCCGAACTATTTTCTGGTCAACGCCCAAAACCGATTCTTTTTAAGATTAATCAGACGATCAATCCAGCTGCTAATTCCATGCTATTCCCGATTTTTATAGTGGTTTCCATTAAACCCTTTTACCTATTGAATTTTCTCGCGATTATATGTACACTAATGTGAACTGGAGGTCAACTATGCAGGAACGCAGAAATAACAATAGAAAAAATCTGGCAGTTTATTCACGAGTGTATGACCGTGATACGGGGATCGTATTGGGATATCTTTCAGACCTGACACAGAAAGGAGCCATGATCATCAGCGATAGCCCGATAGCTGAAAACATCATTTTTAAGTTGCGCTTTGATCTGCCCGATCCGGCTCTTTTTTCCACAGATCATCTCAATATGGATGCTCACGTGGCCTGGTGCAATCCCGATCTTGACCCAGCTTTTTACAATATCGGATTAGGGTTTGAAAGCGTTAGCATAGCGGAAAGCAGGATCATCGAAGAGATGATTGTGGCATACGAGTTCAGGCGTAATCTCCCGGATTATCCCAGTAAATAATGCCATCTGGAAAAAAGACACAGATTGAATCAAGCCAGGCGCGCCCTATTCCGGAATCGTATTGGGTAATTCCAGGACGGCTGCTGGCAGGTGAATATCCAGCCTTGCGTTATTCACCCGAAAGTACCCGCCAGCGTTTGGATTCATTTCTGGCTTCCGGCTTTGATACTTTCGTCAATCTGACTTGCCCCGATGAGGCCGAAGATTATTCTATTATGCTGCAGGAACAAGCCAGTTATTATGGTAGGGCTGTGACTTGTCTGCGTTTTCCGATCGGTGATTATGGTTTTCCATCACCGCAAGAAATGACCCGTATTTTAGATGCGATTGAACATGCTCTACGCATCGAGCGCAAGATATACCTGCATTGTTATGGTGGCATTGGGCGTACAGGCACAACTGTGGGCTGCTTCCTGGTGCAGCATGGATACGGTGGTGAACAGGCTTTAGAGAAGTTGGCAGGGTGGTGGCGCAAAGTCCCCAAATCCGGGCGTCATCCACATTCTCCTGAAACAGTACAACAGGAACAATTTGTGCGAGAATGGCCGCAGGGCGAAAAGATCGTTGTAGATTTATAATGGGGGTATGGATTGGCACGCTCGTTACACCCAGCAAGCAAAATGGACTGAGCACATGCGTTTTTACCTGTTTAAGCAGGCCGGATTGGCTTGTGCAAACCGGTTTCTTGAAATTGGCTGTGGAACTGGCGCTGTGTTGGCTGACCTGCCGGCTGATAAGCCAGAGCGTGCGGGTGTCTTTGGTATCGATATTGATCGCTCAGCCCTGACGCAGGCTGCTCTCCACGTCCCTCAGGCCATCTTCAGCGGCGCCGACGCTGTCAACCTGCCTTTCAAGGATGCAGTTTTTGACCTGGTTTTCTGTCATTTCCTGCTTTTATGGGTAAAGGATCCACTTGATGCTCTGCAGGAAATGCGCAGGGTAACTCGACCTGGTGGGGCGGTCCTGGCGCTAGCTGAGCCGGACTTCGGTGGACGCATCGATTATCCCCCTGTACTGGCAGATTTGGGCCGTTGGCAGGCAGAATCGCTTCGTTGCCAGGGCGCAGATCCTTTGATGGGCCGCAAGCTGGTTGGCATTTTTCATCGCGCCGGATTGCGCCAGGTGCAGACGGGTATCATGGGTGGGGAGTGGAAAGACTTTCCAGGTGCCGCCACCGTGGTTTCTACAGAGATCGATCTGGAGTGGAAAGTATTAATGACCGATCTTGCCGGTCAGGTGCCACCTCAAGACATCCAAAGAATGAGAGAGGCTGATGAGCTTGCCCGGCAACGAGGAGATCGGGTTTTGTTTGTCCCAACCTTCTATGCATGGGGTGTAGTGTAAGCGTTCAAATGGTATAATCTATTCAATTATTGGAGGAAGTTTGGAACAAATAAATTTTGAAGCCCCTGTACCTGATCCCCTTAATGACGAAGCTCTTGAGACAATTGAAGATGGTGAAACGGAACCAAATATTGATGAACCAGGTCAAGATTTAGAAACCACAGAAACCGCAGAAACCGCAGAAACCACATCCCCAGGTTGGGGGCGTTTCTTTTTAGATGTTCTGGAAACATTGCTGCTCTCAGCAGTGTTGTTCTTGGCGATCAATGCGCTTTCAGCACGCGTGCGCGTCGATGGTTTTTCTATGAAACCCACCCTTCAGGATGGCGAATTCGTACTGGTAAACAGACTGGCTTATCGGATGGGCGATCCGCAGCGCGGCGATATCATCGTTTTTCACTTTCCACTTGACCCGGGCAGCCAGGATTTGATCAAGCGTGTGATCGGATTGTCTGGCGATCTTATTTCTGTTAGGGCAGGCGTTTTGTCCGTAAATGGCCAGCCGCTGCGTGAGCCATACATTGCTGCCGCCCCGTTGTATTCAGGGGAGTGGCAAATACCTGATGGAGAGTTGTTCGTTTTGGGAGATAACCGCAATGATTCGTCCGATTCGCATTCCTGGGGTATGCTGCCTTATAAGGAAATTGTGGGAAAGGCCGTTTTTATTTACTGGCCGTTCCCTGAATGGAAGCTGATCGATCATTATGATTTTTCGAAAGTAGTTCAATGAGCATTAATCTGGATAGTATCATTTCGCAAGCCCAAATCATGGCGAGTGCCTTGCCCCCTGTCCCTGTCCCGTTCGTTGTTCCGACTGGGGCCGCACTGGCGGGTTGGATCGATCATACACTGCTCAAGCCTGATGCAACGGTTGAGCAGGTGAAAACGCTGTGCGCCGAAGCACTCCAGGTTCAATTCGCTACGGTTTGTGTTAACCCGTCTAATGTTGCGCTGGCCGCGGATTTGCTGCGCGATTCTGGGGTAGGCATTTGCTCCGTGGTTGGTTTCCCTCTTGGGGCTACATTTCCAAAAATGAAGGCCGAGGAAACCCACCAGGTGATCAATTTCGGTGCAACCGAGATCGATATGGTCATTAACATTGGAGCACTCAAGAGTGGTAATTTTGGCCTGGCTCTCAGCGATGTGCAGGCTGTGGTGGATGCCGCTGCCGGGAAGGCGCATGTCAAGGTTATTTTGGAAATGTGTTACCTGAATTTGCTGGAGAAGATTATCGCCTGCCTGATTTGCAAGCAGGCTGGTGCCGATTTTGTGAAGACATCCACCGGTTTTGGGCCGGGTGGAGCCACGACTGATGATGTGTCATTGATGCGTCGAGTGGTTGGCGCTGGGATGGGTGTAAAAGCCGCAGGCGGAATTCGTACACTGCAGGATGCTGTACGAATGATCGATGCTGGTGCAAACCGATTAGGCGCGAGTGCCGGTATTTCAATCCTGAAGGAAGCGCAGTGCGTATGAATGAGTTTCAGGATCTATCAACCTTCGCATGTAATGAGTGCCAGGCTGGCATGATGCACTTACAGTTCATTACCTATTTTACATGGTTGGATCATGAGCTGGTGACCGTTCCAAACTTTCCAGCCTGGGTCTGCGATGTATGCGGTAAGCGGGAGTATGACGAGCGCGCAGTGAATTGGCTGACAACTTTGCTGAGTCCGAATGCCGGACAAACCACCATCAAAAACCGCCCGCAAAGGCGTGTGCCTCCCGTCAAACGTGGGCAGAACCGCCCAAGCAAAACGGAATAGGCCATGGCCTTCGACGCCCCATCCAACACTCACCGCGTTCTTGCGGCTGATTTTTACACCACCAGTTATCGTATCGTGGGAAAGGTTATGGTTCCCAATACCGGTATCATGGGGTTGATCAACGATTTAACCACTTCTTTTGTTGAGATTCTTGATGCCCGTACTGCTCGGGTTCATATGCCGTCAAAGCTGGTGGATCATTACGAGGTGGTGCGGGTGGTGAAATCGCAAATATTTGCTATTGCGCTGGCACGCCGTGAGGATATTGGCCCGTTGGCGCTGACTCGCGGCGGATATGTGCGCATGGTGGAATATCCCGTTCGCATCACCACTCCAGTTTACGAAATGCAGGGTTCTCTGGAGTGGGCTGGTCGCTTCGATTTTTCCAATATCATGGTACAGAGCAACCGCGATTTTGTCCCGATTTATGGCGCTGCCTTGACTGCCATTCTTATCCCAACCCTTAAGGCTGAAAGTGACGCGATGTTGTTCAATCGCCGCCATGTGGATTTGCTGGCGCTGACAAATCAGCGGCTGGATGATTAATTCGATTTAGTGGAAAATAGCGACTGAAGATTTTAGATGTTATTTGCCAGGCAAGCCTGCAAATTGTCAAAAATCTGTCTGGAAAAATGAGGTAAAACCTATAAATCTGCGGATGAATGTACCGTAATTGCGAATTTTAATAATCTGTGCAAAAATGCTTGACCTCAGTGATGGGTGATGATAAAATATTGCCCGCTCAAGAAATGCCCCCATCGTCTAGTGGACTAGGACGCAACCCTTTCAAGGTTATGACCAGGATTCGAATTCCTGTGGGGGCACTAAAAA
>CAIMZS010000105.1 GCA_903846015.1 uncultured Anaerolineae bacterium
ATTTTGCGCTGGTTTTTGACAGGCGAATAACCCAATCCCAGTCGCCTGAAAATCTCAACATTTCATCAAAAATAATAGCATTTTGTGTCAACAACTTTTTATTTACAAAAAGCGAACAATGGGGAATAAAGCATAAGTATTGTAATAATTGCTTCGGTGCAGGTGAAAAGACAATGTTTTGAACTGGAAGTTCCCGCCCGCTGGCGTCAATTTTAAGCGTGCCGCCATAAATAACCTGGTAGTCTGGATGAGCGCGCCAAAACTCAACCACCTTGCGCACGGTGCAGGCTGTCGCATAAAGATCATCGGCTGCGATAAAGTTTACAAACTCGCCCCTGGCCTGCGCCAGACCTTCGTTCATGGTCGCATATTGACCCCGGTTTTCACGTGTCCACCAGCGTAGATGGGGATACTTTTTTAATATATCCACAGTGCCATCTAAAGAACCATCATCAATGATGATGTGCTCGATCAAGGGATAATCCTGGTCAAGCACGCTCTGGATCAGCTCTTCAATATACTTTTCCCCATTGTAGACCGGTGTAATGATGGAAATCAAAGGCGTTTTTACTTCTGCCACAAAAAACCACCCAGAATTTTTACCACCTTATCGCTGACATTTCTGGCCAGATATTCTACGGGTGGCGTCCAGCCACCTTTCTGACCAAGAACGAAACGAACACAGCGCAGGATATCGTCCGGTTCAACACCACTTAACATATTGCTGCCACATTCAATTGTTTCAGGTCGCTCTGTTACATCGCGCAGGGTGACGCTGGGAATACCGAAAATGCAGCTTTCTTCCTGAACTGTGCCGCTGTCCGACAGGATGCAGAATGCGTTTTTTTCAAGCGCAACAAAATCAAACAAGCCCATGGGTGACAAAAACTGCACCTGGTCATTTTCGACACCAATGCCGAATTTTTGCAATTTCTGCTGCGTGCGAGGGTGAATGCTGCAAATAACGGGGTATCCATACAGTCTTTGCAACTGTTCCAACGCGGCAGCCATGTTTCTCAAGCGATTTTCAATATCCACATTTTCTGAGCGATGCATGGTTACCAAGAAATATTTGTGCGGTTCAATCTCCAGGCGCGCATGAATATCAGAGCTTTCGATCTCTTGGGCATAATAATCAATCACTTCCTTAATCGGATTCCCGATGACATAGATGCGCTGATTTTCAATCCCTTCCCGGATCAGGTTCTCTTTGCTGTTTTGCGTATAGGGCAAAAGAATGCTGCTCGAGTGATCGATCACCCGGCGATTCACTTCTTCCGGTACACGATCGTCATGGCAGCGATTGCCTGCTTCCATATGAAAAACTGGTATGCCCATGCGCCTGGCGATAAAACTGCACAGCCCGCTGTTGGTATCACCCAGGATCAAAAGCGCATCCGGGCGTTCATCGTTTAGAACTTTATCCACCGCGCTGAGCATGCTCCCGATCTGCTGTCCAAAGGTTTCGCCTTTAACGCCCAGATAATAATCTGGTGCGCGCACACGCAATTGCTGGAAGAAGATATCGCTGAGATTAGGGTCAAAATTTTGACCGGTGTGGACCAGTTTATGGTCGCATAACTGGTCAAGTTTCTCGATAACGCGGCTCAAACGAATGATC
>CAIMZS010000106.1 GCA_903846015.1 uncultured Anaerolineae bacterium
CTGAAGTATCGGCCTGATTTCCCAGTCCGCTTCGGCTGCATTGAGGATGCCCGCAGCCATTGCCAACGGTTCTTCCCGTGGTATAACCTGTCACATTGCCACTCGGGCATCGGTTACATGACCCCGGCTACCGTCTACTTCGGCCAAGCTGCTACGGTATACCAAGCACGGGCCAAAATCCTGGAAACTGCTTTCCTCGCCAATCCAAAGCGATTCAAAGGAAAGTGCCCGCTGCCGCCCAGCCTGCCAAAAGCCGTTTGGATCAATCCGCCCATTAACGTTTAGGAGAACCTCAACCAATAAATACACAACAATTAGACACTAAATAAAATAGCTTGGTGTCTCAAAGTCATTGACACATTCCGGTCGAACGCGAAGAAACAATAAAAATAAGTGAGCAACGTTATCGTTTGCTGCTGAAACATTCGCCAATTGGTATTTTTCATTACGACACGGAACTCGTAATTACTTATTGTAATGAACCGTTTGCTGATATTCTGCAAAGTACAGTTCATGACATCCTCGGTTTGGACATAAAAACCCTTATGGATCAGTCTACACTCAAGGTTTTAAAAAATGCATTAAAAGGCGAAAGGATTCTTTATGAAGGCCAATATTGCGTTAACCTCAATGCTCCCATCATATGGATAGACATGACCTGTGCGCCCTCCCGTGATGGAACAGGCAGGATCGTGGGGGGGATTGCAATCATTCGTGACATAACCGATCGCAAGCTGGCGGAAGAAATGCTACGTATCAGTGCCATCGCTTTCGAATCCCAGTCAGCGATGATCGTCACTACCCCCAATTCAGTCATCCTGCGTGTCAACCGAGCATTTACCACCCGAACCGGCTACAGTGCTAAGGAAGCTATTGGACAGACTCCACACATATTCAGTTCTGGACGCCATGACAAGGGATTCTTTGATGCCATGTGGCGTACTCTAACAGAGACTGGTTGCTGGCAAGGTGAAATATGGAACCGGCGCAAGAATGGTATGATCGTCGCCGAATGGCTTAACATTTCCGCTGTTGCTGCGCCCGACGGCAGCATTACCCATTACGTCGGTACATTTACCGACATTGCCGAGAACAGGGATGCGCTGGCCGAAATTCACCGCTTGGCCTATTATGACCCGCTTACCCATTTACCCAACCGCCGCCTTCTGCAAGACCGGTTGGGGCAGGCACTGGTTGCAGCTTCCCGCAAAGGTTTATATGGCGCGATTCTGTTTCTAGATCTTGACAACTTCAAAACGCTTAACGACACGCGAGGTCATGATGCCGGCGACCAGTTGCTTATCCAGGTGGCGCGACGATTGCGTTGTGCCGTGCGTGAATGCGACATCGTGGGGCGGTTGGGTGGCGACGAATTCGTAGTTTTGCTGGAAGACCTCAGCGCGGAAGCTGAAGTGGCCGCTATACTGTCCAAACAGGTAGCTGAAAAAGTACGTGACGATCTCGCTAATCCCTATAGCTTTGATGGCTATGAATTCCATTGCACTGCCAGCATTGGCATTCGCCTGTATCGCGATAGGGAGACAACAGAAGAACTGTTCAGGCAAGCCGATCTTGCCATGTATCAGGCCAAAATGGCAGGAAAAAATTTACTGTGCTTCTTCGATCAGAGCATGCAAGAGGTGGTGAATGCCCGTGCTGACATGGAAAAAAACTTGCGACATGCGCTGGAACAAAATCAATTCAAGCTTTTTTTCCAGTCGCAAGTGTACCGCAACCGCCAGATTATCGGTGCCGAAGCGCTGCTTCGTTGGCAGCATCTTGAGCGAGGGCTAGTCTCGCCCCTGGAATTTATCCCATTGGCTGAAGAAACCAACTTGATTCTCCCAATCGGCCTGTGGCTTTTGGAAACTGCCTGTGCCCAACTCAAAGTTTGGGCGGGAGACTCACGTACCCAACAATTACGGCTTGCCATTAATGTCAGTGCTCGACAGTTCAGACATCCGGATTTTGTAGAGCAGGTGCAACAATCGCTAAGCAGTAATACGATCAATCCCGAGTTGCTTGAGCTCGAACTCACGGAAAGTCTAATACTCGATGATATCAACGATACTACCGTCAAAATGCATGCACTCCGGGACATCGGGGTGAGATTCTCTTTGGATGACTTTGGCACCGGTTATTCATCTTTTTCCGATCTGACACATTTGCCCTTTGACCAAGTGAAGATCGACCGATCCTTCGTCCATAATATTGGAGTTATATCCACCGATGCAATCATCGTGCAAACCATTATCGGGATGGCTCATAACCTGGGAATAGAGGTGATTGCCGAGGGGGTGGAAACGGAGGCGCAACGTACTTTTCTGGAGCAATATGGCTGCCATACTTGTCAGGGTTATCTGTTTAGCA
>CAIMZS010000107.1 GCA_903846015.1 uncultured Anaerolineae bacterium
ATGACCGAAGCGAACAAAGTTGACGCAGTCAGTAAGATCATGGATGGTTTTGAAGCTCTTCGCCCTCAACTGAATGTTATTGCTGTTCAGCATGGTAATGAGTTATTGGACGCCCATCAGCGCGTGCGGCGGGCATCCAAAATCCGCAGTGCACAATCCCGTGTAGAAGCTCAGCTCCCCCCGGATGTGCTCGGAATTTATGTATATTTACCGAAAATCGCAGGGATGTAAAAATTGATAGACCAAAACTCGATTACAACTTTCCTTGCAGTTTGGGGTGCCATTCTTGGAACAATCGGTACCGTTATTTCTTTAATCCTTGTACGAAGGGAGATGCACAAGGATCGTCATCAAATACAGATTTCTATGGAGATTTCTGAAAATGACCCATTCTGGGTGATAGATGGGATGGATAGAAAATCATACTTGATCGTGATAGTTCATAATTCAGGATTTCGTCCAACTCAGGTAAGAACGGTTCGCATCCTTCTGTCTGATGGAAAATTTGTAAATATTGGAAAAATGACAGTGGGCGATTTTCTTCAACTATTGGAAGAAAGTATGTCGGTAGATGTTTACTTTGATTTATCAGAGCTGCGCGAAGCAATAAAAAGTAGTACTGCGTATCTGAAATCTATTATCGTTACTGATGCCACTGGTAACTCCTGGAAGAGAAGTGTTCCTAAAACTATCAGGCAGATGATCTAAACCATGCAAACTCGAACCCGCAACCGCTTTACCACCATCTACGCCGAACGCACACCCTTATCCATCTAAAGCAAATTGACAAACAGGGATAAATAAATGACTTCTGAACCAAATCATGATCATCAAGCACGAAATAAAGTTGAAACGCATGTCATTGAACTGCCTGCAGAGTACTATTCAGGTGGCATTATCCCCGAAGGTGAAGTGCTTTACTGTGTTGCCGTCAACGGGGATATTCTCAAAACCCCAAAAGGCGCGCCGATCACAAACACGCAGCGCCGGCCGCTGCGCCAGCTGGCCAACGAGATTGAAAACAATGATTTCCGCGAGCCGGAACCAGTATCACTGTATGAATTGTGTTCGATCCAGCTTGATGTCGATCTTTTTGACAAAAATCAAAATACTTTAAATCATTTTCGAGATCTTGTGAATCATGATCCTTTGATGGAGTTTATCCTGACCAACAAAGATGATCGATTTATGAGTCTTTTAGCGCTGGTCTATCATCATTTGGATCATTTCCTTTTTGGCTTTCGTGATTTTAGGCGTGGTGGATTCCGAAGGCAGGCTGAGAATCAAGCCGAAACCAAGGCGCCTACGAAAACTGAACTGCTCGAAAATCTGGCAAAAAAACTGTATCAAAACTTTGAAGGTTTCTCAGTTTACGAGCGCACCGTGTTTTTAGCCACATTGAAGGAATTTAAGTCCTGTCTTCTGGCCAACATGCTGGCATCCGTCTCCATAAGCCCGAGAGAATTGGCCTGGATTTTACCCACGGTCAATTCGTCATCCGAAGAAGAACTTGATGACGATGATGAAAATAATGACTTTGCCGAAGGTGTCTTTAAAAAAGCAGAATGTATGCGCACATACCTGGAATTATTTCCACCCCGGCTTTCCCGGCTTGAGCAGATGATCCAAAACGGTGAAAGCAAGATATTAGAATTTAAATCCACACTGCGTTGGAATATCAGGGCAGGCAAGGAAGATGCGGCCATGGAGCATGCTGTGTTGAAATCCGTGGCAGCGTTTTTGAATACTGATGGGGGCACCTTACTGGTGG
>CAIMZS010000108.1 GCA_903846015.1 uncultured Anaerolineae bacterium
AACACAGTGTCAGGAGCTAATGTAATGATCAGAAAGCGCATTCTTTTTTTCGTATTGCCACTTATGCTGGTATTGGTGGCTTGCAGCAAGCAAATAAAACCCGACGATCTTCCTGCTGGCGTGCAGGTCGGGCGTGTTTACTACACCCAATTCAGTTTATTCCAGGAAGAAAACAATTTCCGCACCACCAATTACCGCAAGGGGACTTTGATTCCCATCAATACCCGCGTGTCTCTGGTGTCCATTGACAGCGATAAAGTTAACCTCAAATTGGTCGGCAGCAGCCAACCTCTCAGCATCGAAAACGTCCAGAAGTACACTAAGGATGACATGCCGACCGCTTTCCTGAAAATTGCTGGCTTGAATAAAGTTGATCTCAGTCCTTTTAGCAAGAGCGAACAGGAAAATATTCTGGCGGGGAAGGTCAAGGAAGGCATGGGCCGGAAAGCGGTCCTGGCGGCCATAGGATATCCGCCCCAACATAAGACGCCCAGCTTGGCTGCCAATGAATGGACTTATTGGGCATCCCGCCTTCAGTCGTTCGTTGTCCACTTCAAAAATGGCAAAGTTGTAAACATTGATTTTTAATGCCGAGATTCCCAAACGCTGCGACGTCCTGGTGGTCGGTGGCGGCCCTGCCGGTTCCAGCGTCGCCGCATTGCTGGCGAAGCAGGGTGTGGACGTGGTGTTGCTGGATAAAGTGTCCCATCCTCGACCGCAGGTTGGCGAGAGCCTGATTCCGCATTTCTGGAAGTATGCCGATCATACCGGCGCAACACCGCTGATCGAAAATGAAGGCTTTGTCGCGAAAGCAGGAGGCATCACGGTTTGGAACGGAAAAATCCACCGCATTGCCTTTGCCGAATTTGGTTTTACCCGTCCCGCCCTGCATGTCGAAAGGGATGTTTTCGACGAATTGCTGCTCAAGCATGCCGAAAGCCAGGGCGCACAGGTTTTTCAACAGGTCGCCGCCAATGCGGCCGATTTAAGGCCAAGCTTCCCGAAAGTTTCTTATACGGACCGCCGCGGCAGTGATCTTGGTGCCGGACGTATAGATTGCCGATACATTATTGACGCCAGCGGGCCATCTGCCTTCCTGGCCGGACAGTTTAAGTCCAAAAGGCTGGTGGATTCGCGCATGAGGTTCTTGTCCTTGTGGGGCTATTTTAAAAACTCGCGCTTCGTCGCGGCCGATGGGCGTAGTTATCCTGCGGCTGACGTTGGCAAAACCCGGCCCGTGACTTTCGTCACTTCTTTCGAGGACGGATGGATCTGGCATATTGCGATGCGAAAAGTTACCAGCGTAGGCCTGGTTATCAATACCGACCGCGCCCGCGCCATGGACAAGGCCGGGCGTGAGCAGTTTTACCTGGAAACCTTAAGACGGGCCCCTTATCTGGACCGCTTGCTGGAGAGCGCGGAGTATTTGGAGGGTTCTTTCTCTGAAAGGCCGGATTATTCCTATTACTCGACAACGCTTTGCGGGGAAAATTTTTATTGTATAGGTGATTCGGCTTCTTTCGTCGATCCCATTTATTCCCACGGGGTGCTGAACGCCTTTTATAATGCCAACATAACGGCCCTTGCGGTATGTGAATCCCTGAAGGATCCGACACGGCGTGTACGTCATGCTCAGCTTTGCGAGAATCGCATCAGACAGTTTTACGGGTTTTCCCGTTCATTGGCGCTAGGGGAATTCGGCGGCAGCGACGGCGTCGATGCGGAATTGGTGCGGCGTTTTATGCGCCAGATATCCCATGTAGAGCTGGAGTTGATGCTGGCTGCCTCATCAATGTCTGATCGCTCGGAAAACTTTCACCGACTGGTAGCTGACGCAGGACTCGACCCCGGCTCGCCACAAACCAGGGTACATTTTATGGAAGAGTTACTGCTTTAACCCATCTTTAACATCCATATTTAATCTCTTACCAGCCAAGTCTTTACATTTTTTGACAAGAATTTGCCCCTCAAGCTGCAGTGGCAAGGGCTGGCAGGATATTAAATTCTGTCGCATGAACACAGGCTGCGGTTGCGGCTCTGCCCAGTTTGGTCAGGTAACAACGATAGGTGCCAGGAACGCGCTTGATCATGCCAAATAGTTGCAAGCGTTTTATCTGGGGTGATAGCGAACTATCCGACAGTTTGGGAAGATAGGGTTTCAAATCAGCTCGATGAAATCCGAGTATATTAAATTTGGGATCCAACACCTCGCTTAACAAGGCCTGATCAGGTGCAGCGAAGAAATTAAAACCCCGCCAGGTTGTCTTTCGGACAGTCTTAGGTTCGGTGAGCTTTTGTAATGCGCGTTGTCCATCTGAATGGTCAACAGCGAGGAAAGGAAGTCAAGATAACGTCGGTTGCAACCGAGGAGAATTTCCCGTAGATCGATCAGGCTATAGATGGATTTTTTCTGTGGTGCCAGTTCTCGTGTTTCGGAACCGTTTTTATGTTCCACCTTGCGGTGGTGTTTGAAAAAGGAGACATCATTGGTGGTGGTTTCGATGCGCAGCACTTGACCATACTTGT
>CAIMZS010000109.1 GCA_903846015.1 uncultured Anaerolineae bacterium
CCCGAGATTGCGTCAGAATGGCAATGCGATCAAGAGAGTTGAAAACTTACTTAACAGCCTCCCGATCTTCCGTGCCAATTGCTATTAAGCCTACTGCTGGTCTTCATTTTAGAATTTTGAAATATTCTTCTTCTATCTAGCTAGCTTCAATATTCTCCAGGGAATTTAGCTCACCGAATTTAAAAATCCTCTGTTATTTTGCCCGAATTGCAATGGTAATTGAGTTACCATAAATATGCACCCCTCAAGAAAATGATAATTTACAATTTAGCGCGAGATAAGCTTGATTAATCTGTCCAGCAGCAAGATAAGCGCCACCTATATCACAAAAACGCCCGAAACTTACCCTGATCGTTGAAGCAGCATCAATTCTGCTTAAGCCTATCGCTGTTAAAACATGCGATGGCTCCACCGCACCTGATGTACAAGCAGATCCAGTTCCGATCATAATTTGGGGTGCATTCAATATCAAAGCATCAGCATCGATACCAGGAAACGTCAAACTGCTGGTATTTGGCAAACGGTCTGCATCTATACCGTTGATTTTTAAAGAAGAGATAGCCGAACGCAGTTCCATCTCCAAGGTGTCGCGCATTTTACCAATCCGGATATTTTCATCAGGAAGTTCATTTGTGCAAATATGAGCTGCTTCTCCAAATCCAACAATCCCTGGAACATTGCTTGTCCCAGAGCGCAGCCCATTCTCCTGACCACCACCATACCAAATAGGTTCCATAGGAATAGCATTGGAACCACCACGAACAAATAGTGCACCGATGCCTTTCGGCCCATAAAGTTTATGCGCGCTCATCGATAGCAGGTCAACATCCCATTCATCCACATTCACAGGGATCTTGCCAATTGCCTGGGCCGCATCACAGTGAATAAGTCCACCCATTTGATGGGCCAGTTCTGCTAGTTGAGCAATAGGCTGGATCGTTCCGATTTCATTATTTGCGCCATGAATTGATACAAGTAAGGTGTTTTCATCAATCACATCTCGCGCCGCATCGATCAAAACCCGACCTTCTGAATCAACAGGCAAAAGAACCACATCGAAGCCTTCTTCTTTGAGTTTTTTGCAGGCCTGTAAGACCGCCTTGTGTTCAATGGAACTGGTCACAATTCGTTTGCGCTTGCCATTGCGATTTATTCGCGCGACACCGAGGATGGCAAGGTTGTCGCTCTCGGTGGCGCCACTGGTAAAGACGATTTCTTTTTCACGTGCACCGATCAACAAGGCGACTTTTTCACGCGCATCATCTATCGCTTTAGCCGCCATGCGACCCTGGCGGTGCAGGCCATTGGCCGGGTTGCCATAAATTTCGCTAAAATAGGGAAGCATTTTTTCCACAACACGTGGATCGCAGGGTGTAGTGGCGTTGTAATCGAGGTAAACAGTCTCTGTACCCATAAAATCATTATCCCGGATGTAGCTCGTAATCTATTTTGCTATCATATTGTCGATACTCTGCATCAAGCATTTGTAATTGATCCCAAACCAGTTGCCTGAGTTGTTTGGCAGGTCGAACACAGAAGTGGTTAAAATCTTCGTCCGAAACTTCTCCGTGCGGGAATAGTATTTTCATCATGCCGCTGGCGATGGCCTGAACCGCATCATCGTTGCGTTTGTATTTTTTCCCGGTTAATCTTATCCGGCGCGAGCATAACTGGTCAATTTCAAGGTCATCTCTAAAACTGAGTAGCGCATCTCCAAAAAAATCGGTCTTCATTCCTACGTTTTTGGCAAAACTATCGCCACTCAATTTTTTGGTCTTCCAACCCGGAATGATTCCTTTGAGTCGGTCGAGGAAGGCCGTTTCCTGTAAAAACTGCGGAAGCTCTTTTACCAAAGGAGATACGATTGGATTTTGGTTTGAATCAAGCATAATATTTGCGAGCATGACAAGGCTGCAATCACTGGATGCCTCATGCAAGCCACCTCGGGTCAGGCGCGCGTTGGCAAGGAAGCCTTTCAATCCGCCAACAATTTCATCG